>CAZOHN010000195.1:0-6782 GCA_964579325.1 uncultured Rhodobacterales bacterium | reverse complement strand
CAACCCCATCGCGCCCCGGCTCCCGCCCCCTTCTGTCCCACCCTCGGCGCCACGCGCCCGGATACCCGCACACCGCCCGCACCCCCGCTGACGTTTCGACAGCACGCCGCATCTTGCCACGCCCGCCCGGCCGCCCCATCCTCCCCCCATGCGCGCCCTCGCCCCCCTCCTTCTCGCCCTGGGCCTCGCCGCCTGCGGTCGCCCCCTCGCCCCCGCCGAGGCCGACTTCGCCGCGCGGCTCCACGGCCCGTCGCTCGATACCTCGACCGTCCGCATCGCCGCCGGGATCCCCTTCGTCCCGGCCCGCACCTACCCCGTCCGCCCCCGCGTCACCTGCCAGGACCGCATCTTCCCGCCCGCGCCCGGCCCCACCATCCGCGGCCGCCCGCCCGGCATCACGCTCTTCCACCAGATCCGCCTGCAACGCCGCCTGCACGGCCCCGACCTCATCGCCGGCTACCCCGAGACGCTGCCCCTCGCCCGCGCCATGCTGCTCGCGCACGAACTCACCCATGTCTGGCAGTGGCAGAACCGCGCGCTCACCGGCTACCACCCGCTGAAAGCGGCGGCCGAACATGTCCGCACCGACGATCCCTACCTGTTCGACCCCGACACCGAGGCCCGCTTCCTCGACCTCGGCTACGAGCAGCAGGGCGCGCTGGTCGAGGAATACGTCTGCTGCCGCGCGCTCGACCCCGAGGGCGCCCGCACCGCGCGGCTCCACGCCATGCTGTCGGAGGTCTTTCCCCTGTCGCGCCTTGACCTGCCGCTTGCGCAATCGCTGGCGCTGCCCTGGGCGGGCGCCGAGGTCGCGGGCATCTGCACCTGAGGGCGCCATTTGTGCGCGCACGTCAACAGTCCCGAAGCAAGTGCGATTTGGTTTCCCCAGGCTGACTTGACAGGCACATTTTCACGATTCGGTGAGAAATCGGGTTCGCACCGCTCAAGAATTTGTTAAGGTTGCTGTGCTGGGGGGACGGTCCGACGCGAGACTCGCCGTGAACGGTGCGTCGTTGCGTCGTCTCCATCCTCTTTGATGACGACCATTTTTACGGAGGGCACACACGTGTTCGAGAAATTCAGAAATCTTGCTGCGGGAACGGCCATTGCCGTCGCGGCGATGCTCCCGGCCCAGGCCGCGACGGTCGACACCGTCCTTTCGCTGGTGATCGACACCTCGGGGAGCGTGGACTCCACCGAGTACGCGCTCCAGCGGACGGGCTATGTGAACGCGTTCAACGACGCCGCGATCATCGCCGCGATCACCGACACCACGGGCGGCAAGGTCGGCGCCATCGCGGTCAACGTGATCCAGTTCGCCTCGAATGCGTCCCAGGCGATCGCGATGACGATCATCGACAGTGCCGCCTCCGCGCAGGCTTTCGCGGCCGCGCTGAACAGCATGGCCCGGATCGAGAGCGGCCTCACCGCGATCGGTCGCGGCATCGACGCCGGTGAACAGTCGATCGCCGACTGGCTGCTGGCCGGCAACTCGGCGACGCGCAAGGTCATCGATGTGTCCGGCGACGGCAGCAACAATTCCGGGATCGATCCGCTCACTGCGAGCGCGTCGTTCTGCGGCGCCGGTGGCGGCACCATCAACGGCATCTCGATCGGTAATGATGCGCTGAAGACCTACTACCAGGACAACGTCCGCTGCGGCGGCGGCTTCGTCCTCTCGGCGTCCAGCTTCGCGGACTTCGACAACGCGATCCGGACCAAGCTCAAGGCCGAGATCACGGGCACCGATCCGGGCGCCTCGCCGATCCCGCTCCCGGCTGCCGGCTGGCTGATGATCGCCGGCATCGGCGCGCTTGCCGCCGCCCGTCGCCGCAAGGCCTGACCGCGACCCGCTCCATCGGAGCAACCGCAGACAACGAGCGCCCGCCACATCGGCGGGCGCTTCCCTTTTTGCGGGGCGCGGTCGCTCCCCGGCCCGCCCGGTGGTTGACTCCCGCTCATCCTCGGCCAAGGGTCATAGCCCCGACACGACCGAGTCCCGCCATGTTCCGCGCCGCCCTCGTCCTTGCGCTCCTTCTCGCCGCCCCCGCCTCGGCGGCCACGATGTGCCGGCCCGACGACGGCCAGGTGCTGCGCGTCACCTCCACCACCGACCTGCGCGGCGCGCCGGGGCCCGACCAGCGCGCGGCCGCGCGCGCCCGCTCCGGCACGAGGCTGCGCTTTGCCGGGCAGGTCGCCTATCTCAGTGCGGCCTGCCAGGCCGCCTGCCGCCGCGCGAACGCCGGACAGGCCGCCGCCGCCGCCCAACGCTGCATCTCCCAGGGCCAGGTCTGGTTCCTGCTCGACACCGGCCGCACCGGCCTCGCCTGGGCGCCGGCTTCGGCCTTCGATCCCGGCTACGCCGCCGCCGCTCCGCCCGCGGCGGCGCCAACCCGGCCGGTGGTGCGGCCAAGGCCCGGCGGCGACCTGCCGCGCGGCGCACTCAGCTACAGCTACCGTTGCGCACAGGGCGAGCGGATCGACCTCGTGGTCGCCGCCGACGCGCAGACCGCGACCGTCACAACGCGCGACGGAACCCGCCATGACCTCGTGCGGATCCGCGGCAGCGACGACCCCCTGGGCTACGTCGGCCGCCGCAACCGGGGGATCTTCCTCACCGGTGACGCCCGCCGGGCCGTCTGGGCGGATGGCAGCGGCGCGCAGCTGGCCTGCGTGCCCCGCTAGGCCCCTGACGTTCACCACCTGGCCGGAGGCACGCGATCTGCCCCTGGTGCGCGCGACGCTGCTCGGACATGAATCGCGGAGCAGCGGCCTGCGGGACGAAGCGGAAGCTCCGTGGACTGTCCCGGCTGTCCGCCTTTCGAGTGGCGTCGGGAACCGACGATTTCCGTCGATCCCTGCGGGCCAGCCGGAGCACCTGCACCGCATGGCCCAGGTTCTTCTTGCGACAGGCCGCGGGCAACCCCCGGGCATCAGCCGACGGCGCGCCGGGCCATGCTCGTGCACTGTTGAAACAGAACCGGCACCGCCCCCGCCACGATCGCACGCCGCCCGGAGGCACCACCAAGACAGCGCCGCGCAGCGATCACGCGTGACGGAGCATTTCGCCCGCGCTGTCTGGCAATGACGCGCTCGATCTCCCGGGTTTCCCGTTGCGAGAGTTGAAGATACCCTTGTGGTCCCGGAAGGAAGCTCTCCGTTGCGAGGCCCGAGACATCCAGTATCTCGTGCCGTTCCAGCAACAGCGAGATGTACTCGACTTCGCTCTTGCCCCGCATGTATCGGATTCCCTTCGTGCCAACGAAAGCCTTTGCCGGGGCAAGCATCTCTTCCCCGACAGGGCTGCGAAGAAGCAATCGATGTTGAGGTGAGACGACAATCGGATGACGCAGGGCGTTGGGTTCGAAGCCGCTCGGCTCTATCAGCACAGGTTGGGCGCCCTCCGATTTCTGATCGATCCGGACCCTGCGGCGGCCAATCCAGAGTATCGGCTGGTAGCCGTGATCCAGTGTTCGAACCAGATCACCAATGACGAGATGACCAGCCGGGACTTCTCCTCTCGCGGTCGCGATGCGGGTTTCCGAGGAGAAACACACATAGCCGTGCACGTACTCGGTGGAAGCGTTCTGGTCCGAGGTGTAGAAGCCCGGAGGGTTCCCCTGATTGAAATTGTCGAAGTACCAGGACTCCAGGTCAAAGCCCGGCGTCCACACAATCTGCTCCAGTTCGCCGTTCTGATTGAGACCTTCAAAGACCACCACATGACCACCCCCTGGCAAGGCGTCCGAGCGGATGACGATCGCGTCTTCGAAGGTACCGCCCCTGCCTCCACCACCGTTGCCGTAGACGAGGTCGTAGCTGTCTCCTAAGGAGAATGTTGCCGGCGTGGGATCACCCGGATTGGCCGTGATGACCAATCCGTTCGAGGACGTGGGAGGGTAGTCGAATGTGCTGGTTCCGGGGCCATTGTTGACATTGGACCCCGTCGCAACCGCAAACTCGGCATCAACCGCGTTGATGGTGAACGTCATGCGCCGTCTCCCGTGCGGGGCGTACCAGACGCAAGATGCCTTAAATTCTTCTGAGTCCGTGTGCGCGGGTGGCAGGAAAATGCATCGGAATTGAAACGAACCTGACCCTTGCGACGCTTCTCGGGAGGTCTCGCACGACAATTGCTCGGGGTTGCCTTGCGCCTGCCTGCGCCAGCAACGGTTGCCTCGTGAAGGCCATGCTGCGATCGAACGGCCCGACAACCCTGTGGACGAGGCCCCCGGCAGGAGGCTCAACCGATCTCGCATGGTCCGTGATGCAACCTCGCAGCGGACACCCGGCCATCCGCCGTGCGGATGCGGGACCTCCGCCCCAGGCCCTGCCTGCGTCGGGAACCTCTTGTCAATCGGCCGACACTAGCCCTCGGCCTGCAGGCCCTTGAGCCATTCGATCAGGTCGACGATCGGGCGCGAGGTCATCATCGGCTGGCCGGTCTCGGCCTTGATCGCGGTGTCGAGGCCCTGGAAGAAATCGCCGAAGATCGGCATCTCGCCGCCATGCGCCAGCATCGGGTCGCGCCCGTCGATCTGCGCGGCGACACGGCCGGTCGGAAACACGCCGCCGTTGCGGGCCGCCAGCGTCGTGAGATCGGCGGGGGGGATGGAGAGGATGTCCGCCATCGGCCCGGTGCCGCGGGCATCCTCGCCATGGCAGGCGGCACAATAGTCGATGTAGAGGTCGCGCCCGACGGCGGGGTCCCCCACGACGATATCCTGCGCCCGGGCCGACACCGTGGCCGACAACATCGCCGACACGGCAAGGGCCGCGAGCGTCAGATCCGGAACGAGGCGCGCTGAAAACATCTGAGGGTCTCCGCTTGTGGCTGCGGAGACCCTCGCACGGGATCGGGCCCCGCGCCTTGACCCGCATCAAACGGCCGGGGTCAGGGGCCGTGGAAGCGGGGTGTTCCGGTCGGGCGGGGCCCTGCCGCGGAACGCCGGAGGGGAGGCTGAGGTCGGGGGGACGGATAGACAGACCTCGTCCGGCGCTTCTCCATGGTCGGAGAGTACCGCAACCATGGCACATGTCCAATATTCAATAACTCTCGTTAAAGTTGTATTGGCGCAAGTCCGCCGACGCCCTAGGGTCAGCCGGCACAAAGGTGCCGATCCCGGCCGCCCGAGACCCCCGGAGGACCCACGCTTGCTACCCGATACCGCGCGCTATGCCCTCGTCATGCTGTTTGCGGGGATGGGCATCCCGCTCCTCGCCGCGCTGAACGCCCAGCTCGGCGTGAGGCTCGGCTCACCCGCCGCCGCCGCGGTGATCCTTTTCGTGGTCGCCTTCCTCGCGGCGCTGGCCACGCTTGCGGTCACCGCCGGGCCGGCGGCGCTGGCGACAGTCCCGGCGCAGCCCCGCCACCTGTTCCTCGCGGGGCTCCTCGTCGCCTTCTACGTCCTCTCGATCACCTGGATCGCCCCGCGCTTCGGCGTGGGCAACGCGGTGTTCTTCGTGCTGCTGGGCCAGCTCGCCTCGGCCGCGATCATCGACCACTTCGGCCTCTTCGGCGCGGTGGTGAAGCCCCTCGGCCTCATGCGCGCGGCGGGCATCGCGGCGATGGCGGCGGGCGTGATGCTGGCGACCCAGTCCTAGGGGGCGTCCCGAGGCCCGCCACCTGCCAGGACGCTTCCGATGGCCACAGGGTGTGAACGCGAACCGGGCCTGACCGGGCGAGGGTGTCAGGTGACGGCTTCCAGCCCTTCCCGGTCCTCAAGCGCGTCCTTGACCGAAGAGCCATCCCTAATCACTGTCTGCTCGTGAGGGTCGATCGTGGGAAAGATGCAGCACATCGCGCAAATGAACATGGGCTTTCTTTTGCACCCTTCTGGCGATCCTCGCATTGCCGGGTTCGAGGAGAACACGGACCGGGTCAACGCGGTGGCCGACAGATCGAAGGGTTTCGTGTGGAGGTTGAAGGACAAAGACCTCGCACTCCCAGAGAATGATTGCGGCCGTTTGTTCGGTCGCCCCGAAGTGGCTCTGGCAACCCTCTCGGTTTGGGAAAGCCGCGAGGACTTTGAGCACTTCGTCCACAAGACCATCCATGGGGCGTTCCTGAACCGCCGTGCAGAATGGTTCGAACACGTGGACGCGCCATCCTATGTCATCTGGCCGATACGGGCGGGTCATATCCCCAATCTGGTCGAGGGCAGGGAAAGGCTGATGCTCCTGCGGAAAAACGGGCCCAGCGACGAGGCCTTTGATTTCAGCTACAGGACCTGATCGATCGCTGTTCGCCCGGCTGGCCTCAATCCCATGCAGCAAGACGGCCGCTCCGTTCCGCACAGCCGCCCCTTGAACCGATGTCCGATCAGCTTCCCGCGCACGTCCCACAGTCGCCCCCCCCTAGTGCGGCGTGCCCGATTGCGCCCCGGGCGGCGTGCCGCTCTCGTCCGTCTCGTCCGACGGCTCCTCGTCCGCCACCGGGATCGCGTAGGAGCCCGTCAGCCAGCGCCCGAGGTCGACATCCGCACAGCGGCGCGAGCAGAACGGCCGGTATTTCGGATCGGTCGGCTTGGAACAGACCGGGCAGCTCACCCCAGCGCCTCCGCAATCGGCAGCCGCTCGCGCTTGCGGCTGAGCTCGTAGTGGCCCAGCGGCGTGAAGCCCAGAAGCGAGGTCTCCACCGCGTCGCCCCGGAACGCCGCGCGCAGCGTCCCCTCGAAGGCCTTGCGGTCCTTCTTCGCCAGGGGCGCGAGGTCGAGCACCACCTGCCCGCCAAGGCCCCTGAGCCGCAACTGCCGCGGCAGGTCGCGCGCCGCGGCGAGGTT
>CAZOHN010000194.1:4711-6806 GCA_964579325.1 uncultured Rhodobacterales bacterium | reverse complement strand
GGGATTCCAAGCTGCGCAGCGGCCGCGAAATACGCTTCGCAGATCGGCAACGGCGCACGCGGCTGGCTCACCCCCATCGGACCGCCTTTCCCGTGCCAGCGGTTGTCGTAGGTGTCGTTGTCCTCAGCCTTGCGAAAGTACGGCAGCACGTCCTCGTAGCTCCAGCCCTCGCATCCCATCTGCCGCCACTCGTCGTAGTCGAGCGCATTGCCGCGCGTGTAGATCTGGGCGTTTATCGACGACCCCCCGCCGATCACCTTCGCCTGGGTATAGCGGATCTGCATGCCCGCCATGTGCCGCTGCGGGACCGTCTGCCAGCCCCAGGACCCGATGCCCTTGGTCATCTTCGCAAAGCCGGCCGGCAGGTGATAGAACGGATGCCGGTCCCGCCCCCCGGCCTCGAGGAGCAGAACGCGCGCCGTCGTTTCCGACAGTCGCGCCGCCAGAACGCAGCCCGCCGAGCCTCCGCCGACTATGATGAAGTCGTAGTCCTGCGCCATGCCTCAGAGCCTCGGGATCGAAAGCCCGCCATCGACGGGGATGATTGCGCCTGTGGCGAAGGCCGCCTGCCCGGTGGCGAGCGCGGCGGCGACGGTGCCGATGTCGTCGGGCGCGCCCCAGCGGCCGGCCGGAACGAGGCCGTCCTCGATGCGGGCGGTGTAGGTGTCGTGCACGGCGGCCGTCATGGCCGAGGCGACGATGCCGGGCCGCAGCTCGAACACACCGATCCCGTGCGGGGCAAGCCGCAGCGCGAAAAGCCGCGCCATCATCGATGCGCCGGCCTTCGAGATGCAGTATTCCGCCCGCTCGACCGAAGCCATCTCGGCGCTGACCGAGGTGACGAAGATCATAGAGCGATAGCTGTCGGAGCGCGCGGCCAGCATCCGGCGCGCGACCTCCTGCGCCAGGAAGAAGGCGCCGCGCAGGTTCACTCCCAGCACGTAGTCGAAGCTGTCCGACGCAAGGTCGAGCATGTCGCCCCGCACTCTTGCCGGCACCCCGGCGTTCGAGACGAAGCAAGCTACCGGCCCGGCGTCGCGCTCTATCCGATCCAGAAGGTTCTTTTCTTTTCCAATATCCTGCACGTCGTGGCGCATGTATTGCATCAATGGGACCCGCGCCTTCGCCCCAGCTATCGGTGCCGCGTCTTCGGGCAGTTCCGCCACCGCCACGGGCAGGAACCCGGCCCCGGCCAACGCCTCGGCAATGCCAAGGCCGATGCCCTGCTGCCCGCCCGTGATCAGCGCAACGGGCCTGGTCATGCCGCCCACTCCTTCGCCCGGATGTGCTCCCCCGCACGCAGCGCAAGCGCCGCGACGGTGAGCGAAGGGTTCACCGCCGCCGAAGTCGGCAGCACCGAGGCATCGACGATATAGAGATTGTCGAGGTCATACGCCTTGAGGGACGTATCGACCACCGAGGACGACGGGTCCGCCCCCATCCGCGCCGTGCCGCACTGGTGGCTCGGCTTCGACTTCGGGAAGCCCCGCGACATCACGATGGGCCAGCCCGCGCGCCGCATCATGCCGCCAAGCCGCTTCACCAGAAGGTCGTGCGCCCGGACATTCGTCCGCCGCCAATCCAGCACCACCTGCCCGTCGCGCCAGAGCACCCGCGAGGCCGGGTCCGGCAGGTCCTCGGACATCGCCATGATGTGGATCGAGTGGTCGGCGATATGTCGCGCGAGCCAGAGCGGCAGCTCCGCCTCGCCCGCGAGGATCGGCCCCGTCACCCGACCGAGCATCTGGATGTTGCCCAGCGGTTCCCCGTTCGGGCCACCTGTCAGGTAGAAATCGTTGATCTGGATCGTCTTTTCATAGACGGTCCGGTTCCGTCGGAGCGGGTTCCAGGCGATCATCGCGGTCAGGTTGTGGTTCATGAAGTTCCGCCCCACCTGATCCGAGCGGTTCGCAAGCCCCGCCGGGTGGTCGTCGTTGGCCGAGGCCAGCAGCAGCCCCGCCGACATCACCGCCCCCGCCGAAAGGCACACCAGCGACGCCCCGATCACCTCGCACCGCCCTGCCCGTTCGACCTCTACCCCCGTGACCCGCCGCCCCTCCGCCAGCAGGCGCACTACCTTCGCTCCAGTCAGCAG
>CAZOHN010000194.1:0-4611 GCA_964579325.1 uncultured Rhodobacterales bacterium | reverse complement strand
GCGGCGGCTCGGTCGGGTCGGCACCGGCATCCCCCCGCACCCGGTAGAGCGCCTCGGCCTGCCCATAGAACGGTTCGAGTTCATCGTAGCCGATGGGCCAGCCGGGCGTGGTGCCCTCGATGTGGCGCAGCGGTCGGAAATCTTCGGCGCGGTAGCGCAGTAGGACCGCGCCGTAGAACTTGGTGTTGCCGCCCACACAGGCATAGTTGCCGGGATTGAACGGTCGCCCCGCCGCATCGAGCCAGGTCTCCTTCGGCTTGAAGTGGCCGCGCCGGAAGATCGCAGCCGGGTCGCGCGCCTCGGGGCAGTCTGCCAGCCGCTCGCCCCGCTCGAGAATGACGATCCGCCGCCCCGACGGCGCCAGCGCCGCCGCCAGCGTCGCCCCACCCATGCCCGAGCCCACGATCACGATATCCGGTGCGCCCTCCATCAGGCGATCCGAACCTCGGTTTCCGGGTCGAAGGCCACGGCCTTGTCCATGTTCACGGCGAAGTCGAACACCTGCCCCGGGTGCACGTCCGCGTCCGCCCGCATTCGCGCGATCACGTCGCGGCCCGAGACGGTCATCGTCACGAAGGTGTCCGAGCCGGCAGGCTCGGTCACTGTCACCTGGTTGCGGAACGGCTGAACGTTGCCCGACTTGCGGTCCGCCCCCTCGGGATCGGTGATCGCTTCAGGGCGGATGCCCAGCAGGATCTGCCGCCCATCATATCGCGCAAGCGCACCGGTCGAGAACCGCAGGTGCCGAACCTCGCCAGCCGCATCGGCGACCTCTGCATGGGGTGCGCCATTCTGCAGGACGACCCTCGCGGGCAGGATGTTCATTGCGGGCGAGCCCATGAACGTCGCCACGAAAAGGTTCGCCGGTGTGTCGTAGATCTCCTTCGGCGTGCCAAGCTGCTGGATGTAGCCCTTGTTCATGACCGCGATGCGGGTGGAGAGCGTCATCGCCTCGATCTGGTCATGTGTGACGTATACGATCGTGGTGCCAAGCTTTTGGTGCAGCTTCTTGATCTCGGTCCGCATGTCGACGCGCAGCTTTGCATCGAGGTTCGACAAGGGCTCGTCGAACAGGAACACGTCGGGGTTCCTGACCAGCGCGCGGCCCATCGCCACCCGCTGACGCTGCCCGCCCGACAATTGGCCCGGCTTGCGGTCGAGCAGGTGGTCGATCTGCAGAAGCTTCGAGACCTGCTCCAGCGCCTTGTCGCGTTCGGGCTTGGGCACGCCGTGCATCTCCAGCCCGAAGGTCATGTTCTGAGCGACCGTCATGTTGGGGTAGAGCGCGTAGCTCTGGAACACCATCGCGATGTTCCGCTTCGAGGGGTGCACCCCGTTGATGACGCGCCCCTTGATCGCGATATCGCCCGAGGTGATCGCCTCGAGCCCCGCGATCATGTTGAGAAGCGTGGACTTCCCGCAGCCCGATGGGCCGACGAGAACGAGGAATTCCCCTTCCTCCACCGCGATGTCCACCCGGTGCAGGACCTCGACATTGCCGTAGGCCTTTGTGACGTTGGTGATATCGAGAAAGCCCATGTCGATCCTCGTTCTGCGTGGCAGCCCCGCCCCGGCGAGAGCCGGGACAGGGCTTCTGGTGTCAACGCGCCGCCGCAATGGCGTCGGCAAGCGCTTCTGCTGCATCCTCGGGTGTCATGTCGGAATTGAAGAAGTCGGTGATGACGTCCGTCGCCGCCCCGACCACGGCGCCATTGGCGGCATGGGTTCCCGCGAAGGTGGGCACCGCGGTGCCCGCAAGGTCGTTCTCCGCAAGGCTGGCCGAGGTGGCCTGCGCGCAGTTGTCCATCGCCGACAGGTCAATGTCTGTCCGCGCGGGGATCGCGCCCTTGGCCTGGTTGAAGGCGATCTGGACGGCTGGGTCCATGATCGCGCCCGCCAGAACCTCCTGCGCCTTCACCAGATCCGCATCGGTCTGGGTGAAAAGCGACAGCGAGTTGACGAGATAGACGAAGCTGTCGCCCTTGGCCTTCGGCACCGGAATGCAGGCATAGTCGGGTCCCGGCAGCTTGCCGGCGTTGGTGAACTCGCCCTTCGCCCAGTCGCCCATGATCTGCATCGCGGCCTCGCCGTTGATCACCATGGCACTCGCGAGGTTCCAGTCGCGGCCCGGGGCATTGGCGTCGACCATCGCGCGCAGGCTGGCGAGTTGCGCGAAGACCGCGACCATCTCGGGGCCGCGGAGGGTGGCCTCGTCCAGCTCGATCAGGGCCTTGCGGTAGAAGCCGGCTCCGCCGACACCGGCGGCGACGGCCTCGAACATGTAGGCTTCCTGCCAGGCCTGCCCGCCATGGGCCAGCGGGATGATCCCGGCCTCGCGGAACCGCGGCGCCAACGCGTTCAGCTCCTCCCAGGTGGTCGGATAGGCTGCGCCGATCCTGTCGAAGGCCGCCGCCGAGGCCCAGATCATGTCGGTCCGGTGCACGTTGGTCGGCACTGACACGTAGTGTCCGCCGACCTTGGTGAAGTCCTTCACCGCCTGCGGCAGGGCTGCGTCCCAACCTTCCGCCACAGCAAGCGCATCGACATTGCCCAGCATTCCTTCGTTCGCCCAGTCCATGATGGTCTGGCCCAGCATGAGCATGGCGGCGGGCGGGTTGCCCGAGGCGATGCGTGCCTGAAGCGCGGTCTTGGCGGCATCGCCGCCCCCCCCGGCCACCGGGGCATCGACCCAGGCCACGCCTTCGGCCACGACCTTGTCGCGGATCGCCGACAACGCCGCCGCCTCGCCCCCGGAGGTCCAGAAGTGCATGACCTCGACCGACCGTTCGGCCGGCGCGGGGCTTGCCGTGGCAAGCATCAGTGCGGTGATGGACAATACCCTCATTCTGTAGTTCCTTCCTGCTGTTCGCCCGAGTTCCGTTGCAAGGCTGGGCATGGGTTGAACCTGACCGCCGGGTGGTTGCCGCCGCCCGGCGGTCTCCTTCTCTTGATTGCTATCCTTTCACGCTGCCGGCCATCAGGCCGCGCACGAAGTAGCGGCCTGCGACGATGTAGACGACAAGGGTTGGAAGCGCGGCGATGATCGCGCCGGCGAAGTGGACGTTGTATTCCTTCACGCCCGTCGAGGACTGCACGAGGTTGTTGAGCGCCACCGTCATCGGTTGGTTCTGCCCGCCGAACGAGGCCCCGAACAGGAAGTCGTTCCAGATGTTGGTGAACTGCCAGATCACGCTTACCACCGCGATGGGCCCCGAGACCGGCAGCATGATCCGCCAGAAGATCTGGAAGAACCCCGCCCCGTCGATCATCGCGGCCCGGACCAGTTCGGTCGGGAAAGCGGCGTAGTAGTTGCGGAAGTAGAGCGTGGTGAAGCCGATGCCATATACGACGTGGACGAGGACCAGCCCGGGGATCGACCCCGCGAGGCCGAGAAACCCCAGCGTCCGCGCCATCGGGATCAGCACAATCTGGAACGGGATGAAGCAGGCAAACAGCATCAGCCCGAACAGGATCGTGTCACCCCGGAACCGCCACTTGGTCAGGACATAGCCGTTCAGCGCACCAAGGACGGTCGAGATCGCCACCGCGGGGATCACCATCGTCAGCGACACGAGGAAGTAGGGCTTGAGGCCCGTCGGCTGCACGCCGATCTGCGCGGTCGACCATGCGGCCGACCAGGGCGCGAGCGTGAATTCGCGCGGCAGTGCCATCATGTTGCCGCCGGTGATCTCCGACAGCGGCTTCACCGAGTTCACCAGCATCACGAAGAACGGCAGGAGGTAGAACAACGCGAACAGCAGCAGCACCAGGTAGATGAAGGCACGCGTTGCCCGGCCGGTGCGGACCGCGGTGTCCTGGGTCACGGCGGCCATCACTTCTTCTCCTTCAGTTCGGCGTAGAGGTAGGGAACCATGATCGCCGCGATGGTCATCAGCATGATCACCGCCGAGGCCGCGCCGATGCCCATCTGGTTGCGGGTGAAGGTGTAGGAATACATGAAGGTCGCCGGCAGCGCGGTCGCCCGCCCCGGCCCCCCGCCGGTGAGCGCGATCACCAGGTCATAGGACTTGATCGCGAGGTGGCTCAGGATCACGAAGGCCGAGAGGAACGCAGGCCGCAGCAGCGGGATCACGATGCGCCGGTAGAGCTGCCAGTTCGACGCCCCGTCGATTTGCGCGGCCTTCAGGATCTCGTTGTCGATGCCGCGCAGGCCCGCGAGGAACATCGCCATCACGAACCCGCTCGTCTGCCAGACCGCCGCGATGACAATGGTATAGATCGCCATCTCCCGGTCCTTGATCCAGCCGAAGGCAAAGCTCTCCCAGCCCCACAGGTGCATCGTGTTCTCGAGCCCGATGCCGGGGTCGAGGAACCACTTCCACGCGGTTCCGGTCACGATGAACGAGAGCGCCATCGGGTAGAGATAGATTGGCCGCAAGACCCCCTCGCCGCGGATCTTCTGGTCGAGAAATATCGCCAGCCCCAGCCCGACGACCGTGCAGATCACGATGTAGAGCGAGGCGAAGATCGCGAGGTTCCCCACCGCCGTCCACCAATGCGACAGCCTGAACAGGCGGACGTAGTTGTCGAGCCCGACGAGGTCGGACGAGGGAAGCATCTTGCTGTCGGTGAAGGACAGCCAAACCGTGT
>CAZOHN010000193.1:0-6917 GCA_964579325.1 uncultured Rhodobacterales bacterium | reverse complement strand
TCCGGCGTGCCCATGCCCAGCAACATGGTGATCAACCCCAGATGCGACACGGTCGAAAATGCCAGCAGCGCCTTCAGGTCGTCCTTGAAGAACCCGATCACCGCACCCAGCACCATGGTGACAAGCCCTGCGGTTGTGACGATCAGGAACCACGCCTCGGTTCCGGCAAGGACCGGCCACATCCGCGCCATCAGGAACACGCCCGCCTTCACCATGGTGGCCGAGTGCAGGTAGGCCGAAACCGGCGTCGGCGCGGCCATCGCATGCGGAAGCCAGAAGTGGAACGGAAACTGCGCCGACTTGGTGAAGGCGCCCAGCAGGATCAGGATCAGCGCGGGCAGATACCACTCCGACGCCCGGATCGCGTCGCCCTGCTGGAGAATGTCGGTCAGGTTGTAGCTGCCCACGATATTGCCGAGGATCAGCATCCCCCCGATCATCGCCAGCCCGCCCGCGCCGGTCACGGCCAGCGCCATCCGCGCGCCCTGACGACCCTCGGGCAGATGCTTCCAGTAGCCGATCAGCAGGAAGGACGAGAGCGACGTCAGCTCCCAGAAGATCAGCAGAAGCAATATGTTGTCGGAAATCACGATGCCCAGCATCGCGCCCTGGAACAACAGAAGATAGGTGTAGAACTGCCCCATCGGGTCCTGGGACGACAGGTAGAACCGCGCGTAGAGCGTGATCAGCAGGCCAACGCCGAGGATCATCCCCGCGAACAGCAGACCCAGCCCGTCGAGGAAGAACGACGCCGAAAGCCCCAGCTGCGGCAACCACGCGATCTCGGCCTGCACCACCTCGCCGCGCATCACGGCGGGCGCAAGCAGACCCAGCATCACCAGAGCCAGCGCCGTCGGCAACGCCGCGAAGGTTGCGCAGGCCGTCCGCCCCGCCCGGATCATCAACCCGGGCACCAGCGCCCCGATGAACGGCAGAAGCGCTATGATGAGTAGAAAAGTTCCCCCGTCGGCCACCAGACGTTCCCGATTTTCTTGATTCCGCAGGCTTTGTTAGTCAGGCACCGCCGTCTTGTAAAACGTAATCGGGACTTTTGCGGTAACAAGACGTGCTGCGATAATACCTGCCGAATGCAGGTGCAGGGCAGCTGATTGCGTGACCCCCGGCACAACGGCGCAGCGAGGCGGCGGCATCCGACCCTGTCGGGCCGCCGAAATGCGCCCGCGAGCTACCACCGCGCCAGCGCGTCTTCGTCGGCGCCCTTCGCGGCCACCCATTCCGCCCCGTCGCGCCCGACCTCCTTCTTCCAGAACGGCGCGCGCGACTTCAGCCAGTCCATCAGGAACTCGGCCGCAGCGAAGGCGTCGGCCCGGTGCGGGGCGGCGGTCGCGACCATCATGATCGCCTCGCCGGGACGAAGCCGGCCGTGCCGGTGGATCACGAGGCTCGCCGTCAACCCGAACCGCGCCACCGCCTGCGCCTCGTAGGCAGCCAGCGCCTTCTCGGTCATGCCGGGGTAATGCTCGATTTCCATGTGCGACAGGCCCGCGCCGGTGTCCCGCACGACCCCGGTGAAGGTCACGACCGCGCCCGCGCCACGCGCGCCCGCCGCGAAGGCCGCCGCCTCGGCCCCGAAGTCGAACGGCCCCTCCTGCACGCGGGCTACCACCTCAGCCCCCCGTCATCGGCGGGAAGAAGGCCACCTCCCGCGCACCGGCAAGGGGCGCGTCCCAGTCCACCAGCTCCTGGTCGACCGCCACCCGCAGCGCCGACAGGTCGGCAAAGGCGGCGGCATAGCGCTCCTCGCGCGCCCGCAATTCCTCGACCAGCGCGGCGGGAGTGGCTGCGGCGGTCTCGATCCGCTCCTTCGGCAGGCCGATCCGCTCGCGCACCCAGGCGAAATAGAGCACCTCGATCATGGCCGGTCGTCCTTCAGGTAGGGCAGCGCCTTGCGGAAGTAGTCCCAGCCGGTGGCAAGCGTCAGCGCCGCCGCGATCCAGATCAGCACCAGCCCCGTGGTCGTGGCATACGAGGCACAGCCGCGCACCCCGCAGGAGCGCAGCGGGTCCGCGAGCCCCGCCGTCACCCGCTCGGCATACTCGGCCGCGGTCAGCCCCCGCCGGGCGATCCCTTCGAGATGATCGAGCCCGGTGCCGAGAAACAGCACAGCGATCGCCACCATCTGCGCGGTGGTCTTCCACTTGGCGAGCTTCGTCACCGTCAGGAGCCTCGCATTGGCGCCGAGGAACTCGCGCAGCCCCGAGACGAAGACCTCGCGGAACAGGATCACCGTGGCGGGCAGGATCAGCCAGGGGTTCATCCCCGAATAGCCGGTGATGACGACAAGCGCGATCACCACCATCGCCTTGTCCGCGATGGGGTCCAGCATCGCGCCGAACCGGCTCTCCTGCTTCCACAGCCGCGCGAGGTAGCCATCGAAGTAATCCGTGAGCGCTGCGCCGAGGAACAGCGCCAACGCGAACCAGTCCGCCCAGGGCCGGTGGAAATAGAGGAACATGATCGCCACCCCGGGGGCGGCGAGCAGGCGCATCGTGGTGAGGACGTTCGGAATGGTCCAGGTCATGGTGGCAAACGGATAGAGCAATTGCGCCAGCGGGTGAAGGGGCGAGGCGCGCCCGGGCGGACGCGGCACGACGCCCGGCAAGCCGGGGACGCCGGGGACGCCGGGGACAACGCACCGCAGAGGGGCCGGGTGCCCTCCCGCCCCCGGGACGGCGCAAGGCGCGCGGGCGCCCTGCTTGCCCGGTGTTGGGCCCGGCGCCGCCGTTCCGGCGGCGCGGACCTTCGTCCGGCCGGCAGCATGAGCGCAACTGCCAACGCGACCCGAAAGGGGAGGACGGCATGGACCGCGATGAGAAAGGCAGGGGCAACACCACGTGCGACGCTGCTGCCGGACACCAGACCGCCCGAACCGCCCAGCACCGAACCGCCCGACACCGCCCGACACCACTCCACCCGAACGGCCGACACCCCGAACGGCGACTCCGTCAGACGCGCTTGCCCTGGGCCTTCAGCCGGCTGCCGCGCAACAGCCCGCGCTCCTCTAGCAGCGGGTGCGCGATCGTCGTCAGATGCGCCGTCACCCGCTTGAGGTCGCGCAACACGTCGAGGTGCAGCGCCGAGCTCTCGATCGCCGCAGGCGAGCCCTCGCGCAGCCCCGCCAGATGCCGCTCGGCCGCCGCCACCTCCAGTGCGCGGAGCCCGTCCTTGGCGGCGACCAGTTCGCCCGCCAGGGCGGGGTCGCGCGACACCAGCACCGCCAGCGCCAGCCGAAGCTGCTCGGCGGCGCGGGCGTGGAAGCTTCGGATGTCGCGCCAACCCTCCTCCGAGAAGTCGAGCCCGAGCCGCCGCTTCTTTTCCACCATCCGCACCAGCCCGGTGTCGATGATGTCGCCCACGTGCTCCAGATCCGTCGCGAAATGCAGAAGCTCCGTCACCCGCGCGGTGGTCTCGGGGTCGAGCCCGCTGCGCAACAACTCGACGAGGAAGTGCTCGACCTCCTCCTGCATCGCATCGACCGCCGTCTCGTTGCCGCGCAGCGCCGCGATCGCGGCGGCATCGCCGGTCTCGAAGGCGCGCAGCGAATCCGCCAGCATCGCCTCGATCCGGTCGGCCATGCCCAGGAGCGCCCGCGTCGCCGCGTTGAGCGCCAGCGGCGGCCGGGCGATCAGCCCGGGGTCGAGGCGGCGCGGCGCGCCCGCTCCCGACGGCTGGTCGGGCAGCACATCGAGCAGGATCCGCGCCAGCGGCGCGACGAGCGGCAGGCCGAGGACCAGCAGCGCGAGGTTCAGGAGCGTATGCGCCATCGCCACCTGCCGCGCCGCGTCGCCCGGCAGCAGCGCGATCTGCGGCGCGACCCAGCCCAGGAGCGCGAAGGCCGCCAGCGCGCCCGCCGCCCGCAGCCCGAGGTTGCCCCACAGCAGCCGTCGCGCCCCGGGCTCCGCCCCGCGCAGCAGCCCCAGCGGGATGAACCCCGCGCCCAGGTTCGCCCCGATCACCAGCAGCAGTGCCAGGTTCAGGTCGATCACCCCGGTCCCGGCCAGCGACATCGTGAACAGCACGAAGGCTACCGAGGAATGGAACAGCCAGGTCAGCGCCGCCGCCGCGAGCACCGCCAGGATCGGGTCGCCCGCCAGCCGGTCCAGCAGCAGCGCCGTCAGCGCGCTGTCGCGCATCGGCTGCGAGGCCTCCACCAGCAGCCCCAGCGCCAGGATCATCAGGCCAAGCCCGATGGCGATCCGCCCGCCCTGCCGCCAGCGGTCGGTCCGCGCGACCCGTGCCGTCCACAGCCCGCCCGCAAGAAGCACAGGCACCGCCGACGAAAGGTCGAAGCTCAGGGCCTGCACCACCAGCGTCGTACCCAGATCCGCGCCCAGCACCACCGCCAGCGCCCCGGCGAGCGGCACCATCCCACGCTCCACGAACCCCGCGACCAGAAGCGTGGTTGCGGTCGAACTCTGCAGCGCCGCAGCGGCGCCCACACCCGCCGTCGCGGCCCGCACAGGTCCTCGCGTCGCGGCGCCAAGGAGCCGCCGCAGACCCGGCCCGAAGCCGCGCAGCATGGCCGCCTTCACCATCTCGGTGCCCCACAGGAGCACGGCGACGGCGCCGACGATATTGAGCAGGACCATGTGTCCGGACACGGGGCCGGTGCCTTTCGCGCTCGCGGTGCCGGCGTCGAACGCCGGGAAACCTGATATTGTAACAGATTTATGACAGATTGATGACCAGCCGCAAGGCAAGCTGGCCCCATGCCGGCACGCCTGCACCCTGCTTGCGCGCGGCATCGCCCTCCCTCCTGCCACAGCGATCCGTTTCCGCGACAGTGAAATCGCTGCCTGAAGTGCTCCCGCAGACCGCTCCCCCGCCAACCGCCACACCCGGCTGCCGCTGGCGCGCAGGCACTCCCGGCCACCGGGCAAGCCCCGGGTCGCGATGCGGCCCTGTGCACACCCGCGGGCGCAGCCGCCGATGTCGGTTCCATCCATTCCCGGCTTGCACGACCGCCACCCCGACGCCCAGACCGACAGCCACACGGGGCAGCGCGGTGACAGTCCCAGGATCGTATTCGTGCAGGGTCATGCTGGCCCATCCGCCGTGGCGAGCACTGAATTCGGTCAAGTCGGGCGGCCCTTGCTTCATCCGATCAGGAGAAATCAACGCCTGCTTGCCCAGAGTTCATCGGATTTGGGCAAGATCCAGCATGTCCGGCGCTCTGCACGGCCAGACGATCACTCTCCCGAAATGTGGTACCTGTGCCAGTACCGCAGGCGGGCGCCACCGCGCCCGGCGCACCAGGCCCGCGCATCCGCCCGATCGGAAACGTGCATGTCACCCAGACCCCGCACCTGCTCCCGCCCGTCCCGCGCACACCCGGGAACGACGCGCGGAACCCGGCCACCCGCCTGCAGTCAGAGCCAGCGGTCGCGATCCAGACCCACCGCGCCGGCTACCGAGCCCAGACCCTCCCTCGCCGCAAGCGCGTCCAGCCCGCGCGCGATCCGCGGGGCCAGCGACATCCCCTCGTAGACCATTGCGGTATAGAGCTGCACCGCCGTCGCCCCGGCCCGGATCTTCGCCCACGCGTCTTCGGCCGAGCCGACGCCGCCCACTCCCACCAACGGAACCCTTCCCTCGGTCAGCCGCGCCAGTTGCGCCAGTACCCGCGTCGACCGCTCGAAGAGCGGCGCACCCGAAAGCCCGCCTGCCTCGACTTGCGCGGCGCTCCGCAACCCCTCGCGCGCCAGCGTCGTGTTCGTCGCCACGATCGCATCCACCCCCGCGGCCAGCGCCACCTCCGCCAGCGCCGCCAGCTCCTCGCCCGAAAGGTCCGGCGCGATCTTCAGCCACACCGGGAGAGGCCGCGCCAGTTCCGCCCGCGCCTCCATCACCCGCGCCAGCAGCGCCGCCAGCGCCGCCGGCCCCTGCAACTCGCGCAGCCGTTCGGTGTTGGGCGACGAGACGTTGACCGTCGCAAAGTCGACATGCGGTCCGCAGACCGCCAGCACGGCCGCGAAATCGCCCGCCCGGTCGGCGCTGTCCTTGTTGGCGCCAAGGTTCAGCCCCACCGGGATCCCGCCCGCCGGGCGCGCCGCGAGGCGGGCGGCAATGGCCGCCGCACCATCGTTGTTGAACCCGAACCGGTTGATCGCCGCCCGGTCCTCCGCCAGCCGGAACAGCCGCGGCCGTGGGTTGCCCGGCTGCGCTCGCGGGGTCGCCGCGCCGACCTCAAGGAACCCGAACCCCGCCCGCATCAGCGGGGCCACGGCGGTCGCGTTCTTGTCGAACCCCGCCGCCAGTCCCACCGGATTGGACAGCAGCAACCCGGTGAGCGACACGGCCAACCGGGGCGAGGTCACCGGACCCGGCAGCAGCGCGAAGGGCGTGTGCAGCGCTTTCAGCGCCAGCCCGTGCGCCACTTCCGGGTCGATCCGCCTCAGCGCCGCAAGACCGGCGCGCTCGACCAGGCTCACACCACGCCCTCGGGAAAGATGTGCCCCGTCACGCCCAGCGGCAGCGACTTGTCCCAGACCACGTCGGCAGACCGGAGCGGGCGATAGAGATGCGGAAAGAGTGCGCCCCCGCGCGACGCCTCCCAGCGCAAGTCCGCGCCCAGACGCCCCGCCTCCACCGCGACCAGGACGAGGTCGCTCTCGGTCGCGAAATGCTTCGCGGCCGTCTCGGCGACCTGCTCGGAGGTGGACAGGTGGATGAACCCGTCGGCCAGGTCCACCGGCGCCCCGGCGGTCTCGCCGGCGGCCCGGAAGTCATCCCACTCGGGGCGGCGGAAGATCTTGAAGATCAGCATCGAGGCAATTGCACCGGAAGCAGGCACGGGGTCAAGTCGGGCGCGCGCGTACCGGGGCCCCGGCGGCCCCGGGGCGCCCGGAGGCCCTCCCGCCCCCGGGACGGCGCAGGGGCGTTCCGCCCCTGCTTGC
>CAZOHN010000192.1:6473-6929 GCA_964579325.1 uncultured Rhodobacterales bacterium | reverse complement strand
ATGGGGGCCTATCTGTCGACCTTCGCGCCCTCGGTGCCCACCTGGCTGCACGGAACGCTGATGGCCGGCAACTACAAGACCCCGGTGATCTACGTGAACGTCAAGGCGGTGTTCACCAACACGGTGCCCGTGGACGCCTATCGCGGCGCAGGCCGCCCCGAAGCCACGTTCCAGCTGGAACGGGTGATCGACAAGGCGGCGCGCGAGATGAAGATGGACCCGGTGGAGCTGCGCCGGAAGAACTTCATCACCGAGTTCCCCTATGCCACCCCGGTGGCGGTGGAATACGACACCGGCGACTACCACGCGACGATGGACAAGCTGCTGGAAATCGCCGACGTGAGCGGCTTCCAGGCACGCCTCGCGGCCTCGAAGGCCAAGGGCAAGCTGCGGGGGCTTGGCATCAACTGCTACATCGAGGCCTGCGGCATCGCGCCGTCGAACCTCGTGGGTCAG
>CAZOHN010000192.1:0-6463 GCA_964579325.1 uncultured Rhodobacterales bacterium | reverse complement strand
CCTCGGTGAGGTCTTCGCGGACGCTGCGCTGTTCCTCGTGGGTCAGCTCGGCGCGCGAGCCGGTCTTTACGAAAGCGCCACGGTCCGTGTGAACGCGACAGGGGGCATCGTGGTGATGACCGGGAGCCATAGCCACGGGCAGGGCCACGAGACCGCCTTCCCGCAGGTGATTTCCGAGATGATAGGCATCCCGGAAAGCCAGATCGAGATCGTGCATGGCGACACTGCCAACACGCCGATGGGCATGGGCACCTACGGCTCACGCTCGATCGCGGTCGGTGGCTCGGCCATGGTCCGGGCGGCCAACAAGATCATCGCCAAGGCCAAGAAGATCGCGGCGCACCTGATGGAGGCTTCCGAGAGCGACATCGAGCTCAGGGACGGCAAGTTCTCCGTTGCGGGCACCGACAAGTCGGTCGACTGGGGATCGGTGTGCCTTGCGGCCTACGTCCCGCACAACTACCCGCTCGCAGACCTCGAGCCGGGGCTGGAGGAGACGGCATTCTACGACCCGTCGAACTTCACCTACCCGGCCGGCGCCTATGCCTGCGAGGTCGAGGTCGACCCGGATACCGGCAAGGTGACGATCGAGCGGTTTGCAGCAGCCGACGACTTCGGCAACATCATCAACCCGATGATCGTCGACGGACAGGTGCATGGCGGGATCGGGCAGGGCATCGGCCAGGCGCTTCTGGAAGCGACGACCTATGACGAGAACGGCCAGCTCGTTTCGGGGAGCTACATGGACTATGCCATGCCGCGCGCCGACGACCTGCCGTTCTACCAGGTCGACCACTCGTGCCAGACGCCCTGCACCCACAACCCGCTGGGCGTGAAGGGCTGCGGCGAGGCCGGGGCCATCGGGTCGCCGCCGGCGGTGGTGAACGCGGTGGTCGATGCGCTCCAGCGCGCCGGCCATACCAACGTGACGCATATCGACATGCCGCTCAGCCCGTCCCGGGTCTGGGCCGCGATGCAGGGCTGAGGGAGGACTGACCCATGTATTCATTCGGTTTCGAACGGCCCACGACGATCGCGGACGCGGTAACGGCCCTCGGCGCGGACGAGGCGCAGGCGCTGGGCGGTGGACAGACGCTGATCCCCGCGCTGAAGCAGCGGCTCGCCGCGCCGGCTGTCCTGGTGAGCCTTGCAGGCATCGCCGAGATGAAGGGCGTCTGCGTCGCGGATGACGGCGCGCTGTGCATCGGCGGCGGCACCACCCATGCCACCGTCGCGGCGGAGGCGGCAAAGCATTATCCCGCACTTGCCGACCTTGCTGGCCATATCGGCGACCCTGCGGTGCGCTCGCGCGGGACGATCGGCGGATCGCTCGCGAACAACGATCCGTCGGCCTGCTACCCGGCGGCAGTTCTGGGGTCGGGGGCGACGATCGTGACCAACGCGCGCCAGATTGCGGCGGACGATTTCTTCGAGGGGATGTTCACCACCACGCTGAACCCCGGCGAAATCATCACCGAGGTGCGCTTCCCGGTGCCGCAGAAGGCGGCCTACATGAAGTTCCTGCAACCCGCCTCACGCTTTGCGCTGACGGGCGTGTTCGTGGCCAAGTACGCAAGTGGTGTGCGGGTCGCGGTGACGGGGGCCTCGGAAGGCGGGGTGTTCCGTTGGAGCGAGGCCGAGGATGCGCTCTCGGCCAGCTTCTCGGCGGCGGCTGTCGATGGATTGGCGGTCGCGGCTGACGGCATGATCTCCGACTTGCACGGCACCTCGGCCTACCGGGCGCACCTCGTCAAGGTGATGACCAAGCGCGCGGTCGCGGCGGCCTGACGACACGGAACGCTGAAACGAGAAAGCCCCGGCGTCACCGCCGGGGCCTTCTTCATTGTCGGCCGATGCCAGCGCTACTTGGGCGCGATCATCATCACCATCTGGCGGCCTTCGAGGCGCGGCATGGATTCGACCTTGGCCTGTTCCTTCACGTCGTCGGCGACGCGGTGAAGCAGTTGCAGGCCGAGTTCCTGGTGCGCCATCTCGCGGCCACGGAACCGCAGGGTCACCTTCACCTTGTCGCCTTCCTCGAGGAACTTCATCACCGAGCGCATCTTGACGTCGTAGTCGTGCGTATCGGTGCCGGGCCGGAACTTGATTTCCTTGATCTCGATGATCTTCTGCTTCTTGCGCGCCTCGGCCTCGCGCTTTTGCGTCTCGTACTTGAACTTGCCGAAGTCCATGATCTTGCAGACGGGCGGTTCGGCGTTGGGAGAGATCTCCACGAGATCGAGCCCAGCTTCCTCGGCCAGTTCCATGGCGCGCCGCGGATCTACGACGCCAAGGTTTTCACCCTCGGCTCCGATCAGTCGGATTTCAGGGGAGCGGATGCGTCCGTTGACGCGGGGGCCTGTCTCGCGCACCGGAGGTGCGTTGTGCGGTCTGCGGGCTATGGCTTCGGTCCTTGAGTTGTTGAAACGTGCGTGGCGCGCAAAATAGCCGCGCGGCGCGATTGTTTCAACGGGTCAATTCCCGGCGGATTCCTGCGGGTTTGCGCCCCTCGCGCGAGGTTGACTTGCCTTTGGGAGGTGGCTCTGTCACGCCGCGCCGCAGCGAAGGAATCGCTGCAGACCAGAGGAAGAACAGACATGAACCGTTCCGTGCTCATCGCCATCGTGATCGCCGTGCTGGCCGGTGGCGGATACTGGTACTACGCCGACCAGCAGGCCAAGGTCGCCGCAGCCGAAGAGGCCGCCACAGCCGCCCGGGTCGCTGCCGAAGCCGAAGCCGCTGCCGCCGCCGCTGCCGCAGAAGAAGCCGCCGCGGCCGCTGAAGCCGCTGCCGCCGAAGAAGCTGCGGCTGCCGCGGCTGCTGCGGAGAGCGCCGCTGAAACGGCTGTGGAAGCGGCAACCGAAGCTGCGAGCGGAGCCGCCGACGCTACCACCGAGGCTGCAACTGAAGCCGCCGATGCTGCGGCCGAAGCTGCGACCGACGCTGTCGAGGCCGCCACGGAAGCTGCTGCTGCGGCCACGTCGGCGCTCGAGGAATCGGTTGGCGGTCTTGGCGCGCTGCTGACGCCCGAAGGTTTCGATGCCGATGCCCTGATCTCCGCGATCGACGGGTCGGAGCTTGGCGATGCCACCAAGACCGGGCTCAAGTCCGCGATCGAGGCTGCGCGGGCGAACCCGGCGCTGGTGCAGGGAACCATCGACCAGGTGCGCACCGCACTCGGTCTCTGAGACCACCGTTCAGACGAATTGGAAAGGGGGCCTCGCGGCCCCCTTTTCATTCCTTTGAGGCGGTTCAGATCCCGTCGCCAACGAAGGCCTTCTCGACCACGAATTCGCGTGGGTCGGAATTTGCGCCTTCGTTCAGGCCCCAGCCTTCGAGGATCGCCTTCACGTCCACGTTGAAGGCGAGGCTACCGCAGATCATCGCGCGGTCGGTAGCAGGGTCCATCGGACTAGAAAGGCCCAGGTCGGAAAAGACCTTGCCGGACGAGAGGTTGTCGGTGACCCGGCCCATGTAGGGGAAGTCCTCACGGGTCGTGGTTGGGTAGTAGTGCAGCTTGCCCTCGGCCATCTCGCCCACGAGCTCGTCGGCCTTCAAGGCCTCGACGAGCTGGCGGCCGTACTCCAGTTCCGCGACCTCGCGGCAGGTGTGCATCATGATGACCTGGTCGAACTTCTCGTAGGTCTCAGGGTCGCGCATGAGAGAGGCGAAGGGCGCAATGCCGGTGCCGGTGGCGAGGAACCACAGCCGCTTGCCGGGGAGGAGCGCGTCGAGCACCAGCGTGCCGACAGGCTTGGGCCGCAGGATGATCTGCTCGCCCGGCTGAATGTGCTGGAGCCGCGAGGTCAGCGGACCGTCGGGCACCTTGATCGAGTAGAATTCGAGTTCCTCGTCCCAGTTGGGCGAGGCGATGGAATAGGCCCGCAGGATCGGCTTGCCGTTATCATCGGGCAGGCCGATCATCACGAATTCGCCCGAACGGAAGCGCAAGGAGCGCGGCCGCGTCACGCGGAACGAAAACAGCCGGTCGGTCCAGTGCGTGACCTCTGTCACGGTCTGGGCGTCGGGGAGCGTGCGGACGGGCGGGATGGCGGCGGCGTCGGTCATGTCTCTCATGTCAGGCGGAGTTGACACTCCCCTCCTTAGCGGCGTTTCGGTGATGGGAAAACCCCCGGATCAAGCCCGCAGGCGCGACCGATAGTCATGCGCCTGCCAGGCGGCACGGGCGCGCCACTGGTCGGCGGGCTGGCGGGCGGCGAGGGCGTCGTCGATCTCGACCTCGTCGAAGCCGCAGCGACGGGCCATGGCGTACTGGTCTGCCAGGACATGTCCCACCGCGCGCAGGCGTCCCGCATAGCCCGCGTCGCGGAGACGGCGGGCCAGCGTGAAGCCACGACCGTCGGAGAATTTCGGGAACCGGATGCGGATTGCCGCGACAGAGCCGAGACGGGCCAGAAGTGGCGCGAGGTCCGTCTCGGGGCCAAGCTCGATACCCGCGGGCAACGGGTCGTTCGCGGGTGGCGCAGCGAAACCAGCCGCCCAGTCCTCGGGGTGGAAGCCGTCGTCGCGGACGATCACGGTCATGCCGCGTTCTCCTTCTGGGGAAGAGGGCCGCGCACGGCCTTGCCGTCGATGAAATGGATGCCGCACTCAGTCTTGGCGCTGCCACGCCAGCGGCCCGCGCGCGGGTCTTCGCCGGGGGCAACGGGCGAGGTGCAGGGGGCGCAACCGATCGAGGGGTAGCCCTTGGCCACAAGCGGGTGCCGGGGGAGGCGGTTGTTGATCATGTAGTCCTGCACATCCTCGGGGCCCCAATGGGCGAGCGGATTGATCTTGATCCGCGAAGTGCCCTCGGCCTCGAAGAAATCGAGCGTCACGCGCTGCCCGCCTTGGAACCGCTTGCGGCCGGTGATCCAGGCATCGAAGCCCGAAAGGGCAGTTTCGAGCGGCCGGGTCTTGCGCAGGTCGCAGCAGGCGTCTGTGCTGAACTTGTGGAGCGTGCCGTCGGGGTCCTCGAAAGCGACCGCGGCGCGGTCGGCCTTTACCGTGACAATGTTGGTGAGCCCAAGCCGGTCGGCGACTTCGGCCTGGTAGGCGAGCGTCTCGCCAAAGAGCATCTCGGTGTCAATGAAGAGAACCGGCAAGTGCCGGTGCAGGAGTGAAATCATGTGCAGCAGCACCACCGACTCGGACCCGAACGACGAGACGAGCGTGACGTCGCCCGTGTCGGGGTCGCCGATGGCGTGTTCGAGCACGCTCACCGCCGCGTGGTGTCGGTAGCGGCGATTGAGTTCCGCCACGCGATCATCGAGCGAGGCGAAGCCCGCGGGGTCAAGCGGCATCGCGGGCGGCCTCTTCGGGGTAGAGCGCGGCCTTGAACGGCGTGGGCCCGAGTCTGCGCCATGCCATCAGGAAGGTCTCGTCCGGCCCTTCGCGGTGCGCGAGGTAGGCGCGCAGCAGCCGCTCGATAGCCGGGATCAGCTCCTCGGCCGGGAAGCCCGGGCCGATGCGTTCGCCGATGGCAGCCGTCTCGGTGCCGTCGCCGCCGAGCGTGATCTGGTAGTTCTCCACCCCTGCGCGATCGAGCCCGAGGATGCCGATATGGCCGACATGATGGTGGCCGCAGGCGTTGATGCAGCCCGAGATCTTGATCTTGAGCGGGCCGATGTCGTGTTCGAGCTTGAGGTCCTCGAACCGGGTCGCGATTTCCTGTGCGATGGGGATCGAGCGGGCGGTGGCCAGCGCGCAGTAGTCCATGCCCGGGCAGGCGATGATGTCGGACAGAAGCCCGATGTTGGCAGTGGCGAGGCCCGCCTGTGCGAGGCGGGCGTGCAGCACCGGCAGGTCGGCTTTCGCCACATGCGGCAGGATCACGTTCTGCTCGTGGCTGATGCGGAGCTCTCCGTATCCGTAGGCGTCGGCGAGGTCGGCCATGAGCCGCATCTGGTCGGAGGTCGCATCGCCCGGCGTCTCGCCGTGGGCCTTGAGGCTGATCGTGACGATGGCGTGGTCGTCACGGCGATGGGAGGCGAGGTTGGTGTCGGCCCAGGCACGGAACACCGGATCGCGGCGGCCGATCTCGTAGGCATCCGCAGGCTTTGCCATGAAGGCGGGCGGGGCGAAGGATCGTTCGATCTGTGCGAGAAGTTCCTGGTCGAAACCCCCGAAAGTGGGCCTGATCCGTTGGAATTCCGCTTCGACGAGCTCGCGGATCGCGTCAAGCCCTTCCTCGTGCACCGTGATCTTGATGCGCGCCTTGTACTTGTTGTCGCGCCGGCCAAGCAGGTTGTAGGTCGCAAGGATCGCCTCGACGTAAGGCAGCAGGTCGGCCTTGGGCAGGAACTCCCGCACCACCTTGCCGAGCATGGGCGTTCGGCCGAGGCCGCCGCCCACCATGACTTCGAACCCGGGATCACCGGCCTCGTTCCGCACCATGCGCAGGCCGATGTCGTGCGCCTTGGTCACGGCGCGGTCGTTGGGGCTGCCGGTGATGGCGATCTTG
>CAZOHN010000191.1:0-6966 GCA_964579325.1 uncultured Rhodobacterales bacterium | reverse complement strand
GATGTAGCCCAGATAGAACAGGAACAGGATCAGGAACGAGGTCAGCCGCGGGTCCCAGGCCCACCACGTGCCCCACATCGGCTGACCCCAGATCGCCCCCGTCACCAGCGCGATCAGCGTCATCGTGACCCCGATGGGCGCGGCGGCCTTTGCGGCAAGCGCACTGACATGGTGCCGACGCACCAGCCAGATCAGCGAGGTGACGAGCATCATGACCCAGATGTTGATTGCCATCATGGCCGCCGGAACGTGGATGAAGACGATCTTGACGGTCGAGCCCTGGCGGAAATCGTCGGGCGTGAAGAAGAAGCCCCAGACGAGGCCGACGATCGTGAGGATCGCAGCCATCCCGGTGAACCAGGGCAGCAGCCAGGACGAGGTCTGCATGAACTTCTTGGGGTTGGCGTATTCCCAGAGCGACATGTCGGCTTCCTAAGTCGGGTCATGTGGCGGCACAAGTGACTAGCACGTGAGCGCCTCAGCGGAGATTGACGCGGATTGCCGCAGCCGCCGCAAAGGGCAGGATGGCGGCGACACCTGCGGTGATACCGGCCAGAAGGAGCACCGGGGCGACCGGGTCGAGACCTTCGGCGCCACGGCGGACAGCCTCCGCCCCGAAGATCAGCGTCGGAACGTAGAGGGGCAGCACGAGAAGCGACAACAGCAGTCCCCCGCGCTTGAGCCCCACGGTAAGCGCGGCGCCGAAGGCGCCAATGAACGACAGCGCGGGCGTGCCGAGGGCGAGCGTGAGGGTGAGCCAGACATAGGCCGGGCCGGGCAGGTTCAGGAGCACCCCGAACCCCGGCGCCGCCAGCGTGAGCGGCAGCCCCGTGACCACCCAGTGCGCGATAGCCTTGGCCGCGACCACTCCCTCCAGCGGGATCGGCGCGGTCGCGAGAAGGTCGAGCGAGCCATCCTCGGCGTCGACCTGGAACATGCGGTCGAGCGAAAGGAGGCACGCGAGCAGCGCAGCGACCCAGAGGATACCGGCCGCGATCCGGCCGAGCGTGGCGCTGTCGGGACCGACGCCGAAGGGCACCAGCGTGACGACGATCAGGAAAAAGGCGAGCGCCAGGCCGAAGCCGCCCCCTGCCCGCACCGCCAGGCGCAGGTCGCGCAGCAAGAGCGCGATCATGCCCAGTCCTCGCCGAGAAAGGCGTCGCGCGGGGCACCGACCGCCGCCTCCCGCGCGCGGAACGGCGTGAGGTCGAGCACATCGGCCTCGATGCCAAGGTCGATGTGGGTGGCGATCAGGGCCACGCCCCCGCCTGCGCAATGCGCCTGCACCGCCGCCGCGAACCACCCCACCGCCGTCTTGTCGAGCGAGACGGTGGGTTCGTCGAGGACCCAGATCGGCCGCCCGGTCACCAGCAGCCGTGCAAGGCCCGTCCGCCGTTTCTGCCCGGCCGAGAGGTTCTGCGCCGGGCGGTCGGCCAGCGGGCGGAGCGCGAAGGCATCCAGCGCCGGCCCGATGTCCCGGGTACCGAAGATCGCGGCCCAGAAGGCGAGGTTCTCGGCCACCGTCAGGGTGCCCTTCAGCCCGTCGGAATGCGCCGCATAGGCCATCGCATCCGGACCTGGCCGGGCCTCGCCTGCGAGCGGCGGCTGAAGGCCCGCAAGCGTCCGCAGGAGCGTCGTCTTGCCGATCCCGTTGGGGCCGCGCAGGATCAGGACACGCCCTGCCGCCAGCCGAAAGCTCACGCCGTCGAGCACGGGCACGCCGCCGCGCGCGCAGGCGATGTTCTCGACGCTCAGCTCCACCCCGTCCCCTTCCGGCCTACCCCGGGCCCGCCACCGGCCTTGTCGCGCGAATGCGCAGGGTCCCGCAAGACCGCTGTCCGCGGCGAAACGCGCGCACCCTCAGACCGGGAGCAGCGCCACCGCCACCCGGCGGCCTTCGGCAAGAAGCATGTTGAAGGTGCGGCAGGCGGTGGGCGAGGCCATGATCTCGACCCCGACGCCCGCCCCTTCCAGCGCCGCGCGGACCGCCCCGGGGATCGGCGCGATCTCGGCACCGGTCCCCACAAGCAGCACGTCCGCCGCCCCTGCCGCCTTCATCAGCGTTTCGGCATCGTCAAGCCCGCCCCAGCGCGCGACGCCGGTAGGCAGGATCACGAGCGCCCCCTCGTGCACAGCACCGGCCACCCGGAAGAAGCCGGGACCGTAGCCGTCCACCGGACGTGCATCGGAATAGACGATCTCGGTCAGGCGCATCACCGGCCTCCCTTGCCGATCAGGGCGTCGCCGTCTCCGCTGGCTTGCCGGCACCTTCCGGGCCGCCGCGCGGAAGGCCGAGGAAGAGCACCACGTTCTTGGCCACGAAGACGGTGGAGTAGGTGCCGATCACCACGCCCCAGGTGATCGCGAAGACGAAGTTGCGTATCACGTCGCCGCCAAAGACCAGGAGCGCGATCAGCGCGATCAGCGTCGTGCCCGAAGTCAGGATCGTCCGGCTGAGCGTCTCGTTCACGCTGAGGTTCATCACATCGCGCAGCGCGAGCTTCTTGTACTTTGAAAGGTTCTCGCGCAGTCGGTCGAAAACCACCACGGTATCATTGATCGAGTAGCCCAGAATCGTGAGCAGCGCGGCGATCGTCGTAAGGTCAAACCGCAGCCCCAGGATCGCGAAGAGGCCGATCGCCACCAGCACATCGTGCACCAGCGCCACGACCGCGCCCACGGCGAACTGCCATTCGAACCTGAGCCAGATGTAGACGAGAATCCCGAAGGTCGCCGTCACGACGGCCAGAATGGCGCTCCAGACAAGCTCGGCCGAGACTTTAGGCCCGACCGATTCGACCGAAGGAAAGGTGATCGTCGGATCGACGGCCTTCAGCGCGTCCTCGACCGACTGGATGATCTCGGGCGTCACCGCCTCTGCACCGTCCTGCGCCTGGATACGGATCTGGGCGACGTGCTGGTCGTCGCGGAAGGTCGGGTCGAACACATCCGTGATGGTCACGTCGCCCAGACCAAGCGGGGTGATCGCCGCGCGGTAGGCACCAACATCGACCGCCGAGCTGGATTCGGTGCGGATCGTCGTGCCGCCCCGGAAGTCGATGCCGAAGTTCAGCCCGATGAAGACCCAGGCGATCAGCGACAGGACCATCAGTACCACCGAGAACCCGAACGTCGCCTTCTGGTGACGGAAGAAGTCGATGGAAGTCTGGTCGGGGACGAGTTTGAGGCGCCAGGCCAAGGTGCTCTCCTCAGATCTCGATGGTGCGCGGACGTTTCCACGCGAACCAGGTTGCGACAATCAGGCGGGTCACGAAAAACGCCGTGAACACCGATGTCAGGATGCCGATCCCGAGCGTCACGGCAAAGCCGCGCACCGGACCAGAGCCGAGCATGTAGAGGATCGTCGCGGTGAGGAACGTGGTGATGTTGGCGTCCACGATGGCCGAGAGCGCCTTCTCATAGCCAAGCTCGATCGCCCGCGCCGGACCGCGCGCGGTGCGCAGCTCCTCGCGGATGCGTTCGAACACCAGCACGTTGGCATCCACAGCCATGCCGATGGTGAGCACGATCCCCGCAATCCCCGGCAGGGTCAGCGTCGCACCGATCAGCGACAGGACGCCGAACATGAGGCCCACGTTCACCGCCAGCGCCGTGACGGCAAAGATGCCGAACAGGCCGTAGCTGGCCACGATGAACGCCGCCACGAGCGACATTCCGATCATTGCCGCTGTCCGTCCGGCCTCGACCGAATCGCGACCGAGCTCCGGGCCGATGGTACGCTCCTCGAGGAACGTCAGCTCCGCCGGAAGGGCCCCGGCGCGGAGCAGGACGGCCAGTTGGGTCGATTCCTCGACGGTGAAGCGCCCGGTGATGATCCCCGAGCCGCCCGCGATGTGATCCTGGATCACCGGCGCCGAGATGACTTCCTCGTCGAGCACGATGGCGAAGGGCTTGCCGATGTTCTCGGCGGTATAGTCGCCGAACTTCCGTCCACCCGCCGGGTTGAACCGGAAGTTCACCGCGGGCCGTCCGTTCTGGTCGAAGGCAGGTTGTGCGTCGGTCAGTTCCTCGCCGGTGACGACCGGAGTAGGTTCGAGGATGTACCAGACACCCGGCTCGTCCATGGAAGGCACGACCAATTCGCGGTCGCCTCCCGCCGAGGGTGGCGTTTCCGATGCCCCCTGCGAGATCACGGGGTGGAACGTCAGCCGCGCCGTCGTTCCGATCAGCGCCTTGAGTTCCGCGGCCGAACCGACGCCCGGCACCTGGATCAGGACGCGGTCCTCGCCTTGTCGCTGGATTGTAGGCTCGCGCGTGCCGACTTCGTCGACGCGCCGCCGCACGATTTCCAGCGATTGGCGGATCGTCCGGTCATCCGTCGCACGCTTCTCCTCGTCGGAGAGCCGGACCACGATGTCCTGCCCTTCGGCCGCGACGGTCAGGTCGTTCGTGCCGATGCCGAAAACCGAGACGACCGGGCGCGCCAGCTGCTGGACGACCTCAAGTCCGCGCGGCATCCCAGCGGCTTCGCCGATCCGCACCCGCAACTCGTCGGGTGGCGATTCCATCCGCCGGACCGCGCCGACGGTCGCCCGTTCGGTCCGGAGCGCATCGCGCACCTCGGGCCAGAGCGCGTCGATCCGGTCACGGTAGACATCTGCGACTTGCACCTCGGCCAGAAGGTGCGCCCCGCCTCGCAGGTCGAGACCCAGATTGATGATACCGCTCGGGAGCCAGTCCGGCCAGGCGTCGCGTGCCGCCGCCAGTTCCGGAGTCGCCGGTTGCCCGGCCTCGAGCCGCGCCACGGCGTCGTTGTGGCCTTCGACACGGCTGTAGAACAGGTTCGGCGCCGCCAGGACCAGGCCTGCCGCGCAAACGGCCCAGATCAGGACCCGCTTCCAGAGAGGTATCTGAAGCATGATGCCTCAGGTCGCGTTCGCGGCGACCGGCTCGGTCTTGGAGACGACCTGCGCGATGGTGGTCCTGACCACATGGACCTTCACGCCCTCGGCGATCTCCACCTCGATCTCGCCCGAGCCGTCCTCCTTCACGCGCGTCACCTTGCCGACGATGCCGCCGGCCGTGACCACCTTGTCCCCCCGGCGAAGCGCAGTGACCATGGCCTGGTGCTCCTTGAGCTTCTTCTGCTGCGGACGGATCAGCAGGAACCACATGATCGCGAAGATCAGGATCAGCGGGATGAAGCTCGCAAAGGCGCCTCCCGCGCCTCCGGCGGCTTGCGCATAGGCCGGCGTGACCAGCATGTGTACCTCGTTTGTGTGCTAGGGGACCCCTCCCCCGGAATTGGCGGGCACCCTATCCACCGGCCTACCCGAAGGCAAGGCAATGGGGCGGGGAGGTGGACCCGCCGGGGTATCGCGCGATATGGACAGCAATGGCCCGCGTTTCAACCTTTCTCGCCACTCTCGCCCTCGCCCTTGCGCCGTCCCTAGCGGCGCGTCCGACGGCGGCCGATGAGCCTGCCTTCGCGGCGCGCGCGCCGGCCGGCCTTCCGGCGGCCGGCCGCATCCTCCTGGGCGGCCCGGAGGGCCGGGCTTCGTGCTCGGCCGCGCTCGTCGCGCCGTCTCTCGTGCTGACGGCCGCGCATTGCATTGCGCCGCCCGGTCGGGGCCGGCCCCTCGCGGCAGGGCAGATCCATTTCGCGACCGGCAGGCTCGACGGGGCGCCCGGGGCGGTGCGCAGGGGCCGCGCGATCCATTTCGCGGGCCGGGGGCCTCCGGGGGCCACGCTGTCGGAAGATGTGGCACTGCTGGAACTGTGGGGTGAAGTGCCGCCCGAGATTGCGACGCCGCTCGGCTTCGCGCGGCCGGACTACGCCGACCCGCCCTTCGCCTTTGCCGCGTTCCGTCGCGGATCGGACGCCCTGACAGCGCAGTGGAGCGCCGACTGCGGATTGCCGAGTCCGTTCCCGGGCGGGGCTCTCGCGCTCGAATGCCCGGCGGTTTCGGGCAACTCGGGTGCGCCACTGCTGGCACAGGTCGACGGCCGCTGGGCCATTGTGGCGGTGATGGTAGCGCAGGTTCCGGGCCGGGGTCCGGCCCGCTCGCTCGCCGTGGCGCCTCCGGCCGGAATCCTCGCGCGCATCGCAGAGGCGACCGGAAGGTAGGAGTGGCGCGAAGGCCGGGGCACGCAAGATCAATGGCTTGCAGGAAAAATGTTTCGCGCGCGAAACATTTGCGTTTACAATAGGTTAAGATCAAGCCGTGAGGCAACTCCGGGCCGACACCCGGCCATCGTCCGGCGGACGGCTTTGCGGCCTTCACCCCGCCCGCCGGATCGGGCATAACGCCTTCGGACCGCAACCGGGAGTAAACCCCATGCACGACATTCGCCTGATCCGCGAAGCGCCAGAGGCCTTCGATGCCGCCCTTGGCCGCCGGGGGCACCTGCCGATGTCGGAGTCGATCCTGCAACTCGACGAGAGCCGCCGCGCGAAGATCCTCGCCGCCGAAACCGCGCAGGCCGCGCAGAACGCCGCGTCCAAGGACGTCGGCGCCGCGAAGGCGCGGGGCGATGATGCCGAGTTCGAGCGGCTGCGCGCGCTTGTGGCCGATAAGAAGGCCGAGGTGGCCGCTCTCCAGGCCGAGGCGGGGGCGGAGGACGAGCACCTGCGCGGCCTTCTGCTGACGCTGCCGAACACGCCTCTTGCCGATGTGCCCGACGGTCCGGACGAAGGCGCCAATGTCGAACTGCGCCGCTGGGGCACGCCGCCCGCGTTCAACTTCACCCCGGTCGAGCACTACCAGATCTCCGGCGTGAAGCCGGGGATGGACTTCGAGACCGCCGCCAAGCTGTCGGGCGCGCGCTTTGTCGTGCTGCGCGGCGCGGTGGCGCGCGTGCACCGGGCGCTGGCGCAGTTCATGCTCGACCTGCACACGACCGAACACGACCTGACCGAGACGATCACTCCGGTCCTGGTCCGCGAGGAGTGCATGGTCGGCACCAACCAGCTGCCGAAGTTCGCCGAGGACAGCTACCAGACCA
>CAZOHN010000190.1:0-7064 GCA_964579325.1 uncultured Rhodobacterales bacterium | reverse complement strand
GCCAGCGCCACCGCCACCCCGTGCCGCCGTCCTGCACCCGGCCCGATGCCTCGTGGCGATGCGCCGCGAGGCGCCCTGGACGGTGGCGCTGACGCTCGAGCTGCTGTCCGACGGCAGCCTCGTGCTGGCCCAGGCGCAGGGCCGCGAGCGGCGGGCCTTCCGGCTCGGGCCCGTGGCGGCGGAGGCGGCCGATGTGCTGCGCGTCACCTTCTCGTGGGACGCGCCGCGCCGCCGCGGCACGCTGACCTGCGAGAACCTCAGCCGGGGCACCCTGCGGCAGGCCGACTGCGCCGCGCCGCTGCCGGTGTTCCTGTTTGCCGCCGAGGCGCTGGTGGCCGACCCCGCGACGCTTCTCGCGCCGCAAACGGCGCTCGTCGCGGTGTCGGACCGGATCGAGACCGTCGGCCCGATGCCGGGGTTGCAGGGCGATGCGGTGCTGATGACGCCGGACGGGCCGCGCGCGATCCGCGAGATCTGCAGGGGCGACAGCGTGCTGACCCGCGACGCGGGCTGGCAGCCGGTGCTCTGGGCGGGAGGCCGCGACGTGCTGGCGCGGGGACGGCTGCAGCCGATCCGGCTGCGCGCGCCGTTCCGGGGCATCGAGGAGGACCTCACGCTCGCACCCACCCAGCGCGTGCTCGCCGAGGGGCCGGACGTGGAGTACCTGTTCGGCGAGGGCGAGGTGTTCCTGTCGGCCGCCGACCTCGTGGACGGGCAGACCGCCGTGGCCTTGCGCGAGCCGCCGGTGATCCGGCTGCATCATGTCCTGCTCGGGACTCATGCGGTGATCTGGGTGTCGGGCGGCTGGAGCGAGAGCCTCTTCGCGGGCGGGCTGGCGGGGGCGCCGGCGCTGGCGGCGACGACCGTTCTGGCCGGGGTCGAGCCGATCCCCCCGCACCGGGCCTATGCCCGCCGCACGCTGAGGCCCTACGAGGCGGCGAGCCTGCTGGCCGCGCAGCGGACCCGCACCACGCCGCGCGCCGCCTGACCGGCGTTCAGCGCCGGGGTTTGCCCCTGGGCGTGCCTTTGGGGCTTCCCTTGGGGCTGCCCTTCTGGGTGCCCTTCTTCGGCGCGGGTTTGGGGGCCGGTCCGGGGGTCGGTCTGGGGGCCGGTCCGGGGGTCGCGCTGGTGCGCGGTTTCGGGGTGGGCGTCGCGGCCCCCGCACCGCGCTCGCCGCCCTCCGCCCCGTCGAAGAACGGAGTCATCTGCGCCACGATCACCGCGTTCTCGGCGGCTGCCCGCTCCATCAGCGCGCGCTCCTCGGCGGGGACCTCGTCGCCCGCTTCCGCGCGCTCCTCGGCGGTGCCGTACGAGGTGACGTCGAGCGGTGCGAGATCGGCCTGTTTCAGGACCACGACGGTCTCGTTCACCGCCTCGGCCTCGGTCACGCCCGAGGCGTAGCACAGGAGCGCCGCGCCGGTGGAGCCTTCGGGCAGGCCGTCCCCCGGCTTGCGCCCGACCTGCACCAGAAGGGTGAACACCTGCTGCGGCCGCCCGGGTTTCTCCGCCTTGTCGTCGGTCATGGCCGGCTCCTCCGCGGCGCGCACGCCGCCTTCGTCATCCCGCCCTCGCCGCCCCGGCCCCCGCTGTCAAGACCCCGGCTGACCAGACCCGCGCTGCCGAGACCTGCGGCGCGCGCGTCGGCCCGGCAAAGGTGTGGCCGCACGACACCCGCTTCGAGGCCAGAGTGCAGGATGCGGCGCAGCGAACGAATGCGCGTTGGCAGTGGAGCGGGTGCAGGATGAGGTATTCCGTCACCAGATGTACGTGTCGTAGTCGAATTCATAGTCGAAGGGAAAAACGGTCGCGTAGTCCGGCTTCCCTCCCGGATCCTTGAGCCCCTGATCGGGTGCGATCAGGTCTTTCGGCGGACGACGAGGTCTGTTCCCAAGACGATCGGTGGTCACGAGGTGGTGATGCTGGCCAATCTTGCGACCGGTCCCGAGAGCATCCGGCCAAACACTCTGGTAGGCGGGACCCAGACACATCGTGTGTGCCTGGTGATCGGGCAAGCCGTACCAGAACCAACCGCCGACATCGTCGGTCTGCACGATCTCGGCGTAGACAACATCCAAGGTTACACAAAGCTTCTCGAAAAGAGCCCTGAGACGGTCGAGGCTTGCCGGTTGGGCGAACACCTTGGGGCGGAGTTCGAAGCGCACGCTGCCCAACAGGAATTTCCGGCGAATGAAGTGTTTCGGGTGGTAGAGCTCGAACGTTTTCCTGCAGGGAATATTCAAGAAGATATGTCCAAGAGGTGCCTTGGATTTCATGAAGATGTCCGTTCCTTCCTTGAAGGATGAAACCAGTTCCGAGACGTCGCCGCCTTCTACCCGGCCTTGCAGCGGCTCGTGGTAGCCAAACCTGGTCGGAGTGGCTTCGGGCATTTCCAGGGAAATCTCCCGAAGCATTTCCTCAAATCCGCTCCTGTAGAATTTCTCCCCGTCTTCGAAGTAGAATGACATCCAGCCATTGTCGTTCGGCTGAATTGCCTGCGCTTCCAGCTGCCCTGACTTATCTCGCGTTTCAAACTGCCCGGTCTGCAGATTGATCAAGACGCCTCTTGTAGCGGCAACGGTTTCTCCGAGCCAAGCCTCCACCACTTCCTGATCGGACGCGGTGTGATCGCCTTCCAGGTGAATTCTGTAGAGCACACGCCTCCTGCCGAGGATGGGCAGATGGTTTGCGGGTATATCCTCGTCTTCGACACGATCAGGGCCATCCACGCGAACGGCGCCGCCAACACTTGTCTTCGGTGCGTCAAGCGGAAGCTCATCGCTCGTATAGAGCTCGAAATCATAGCTCAATTGAATGGCCTCGCTTCAAGTGAAACGGATCGGAGTCCCGCAGTCGAAGATGCCGCCCTCCCCGGCAAGAGAGATAGCCAAAGGCAGACCTTGGCGCAAATGCTGCAACCTGCGGCTCTGTCCGGCACGGCCGCCCCTGCGCGCGAGGGGGCGCGGCGCGTGGTCCGGCCGAGGACGGTTGACGCATCGGCCACGGCGACCGAAGCTGGCGGCCATGAGGAGGGCGGCCCGCCGTGTGCGGGGCCATCGGCCCCCAGGCTGCGGCAGGATCGGCCCCCCCGGCAACAGGGAGGAGAAAGGTCATGCGCGCGCTCGCGGTACTCGGCCCGTCACAGACGGGCAAATCAACTCTCATCGCACAGCTTGCCGCCCTCGAGGGCGGCACGGCGGACCGCGAGGCGGCAGGACCCGTCGCGCTGACGACCTTCTCATTCATGGGCGAGCCCTGGGCGGCGGTCGAGCTGGCCGGCGGACCCGACGACGCGGCGCTTGCGCCGACGCTCCTGCTGGCGGCGGATGCCGCGGTGGTCTGCCTTGGCCCCGAGCCGGACGCCGCCGTCCTGGCCGCGCCCTACCTGCGGGCGGTCGAGGAGGCGGGGACCCCGTCCATCGTCTTCGTGAACCGGATGGACCACGCGACCGCGCGGATGCGCGACATCGTGGCCGCGCTGCAGGCGTTCTCCTCCCATGCGTTGGTGCTGCGGCAGGTGCCGATCCGCGAGGGCGACAAGGTCGTGGGCGCGGTGGACCTGATTTCCGAGCGTGCCTGGAAGTACCGCGAGGGCGCGCCCTCGACGCTGGTGCAGCTGCCCGCCGCGGTGAAGGACCGCGAGGCCGAGGCGCGCACCGATCTGCTGGAACAGATGTCGGATTTCGATGAGGCGCTGCTGGAGGAGCTGATCGAGGACCATGTACCCGCGACCGGCGCGCTCTTCGAGATCGCGGCGCGGGAGTTCGCGCGGGGCGACCTGATCCCGGTGCTGTTCGGCTCGGCGACGCACCGCAACGGCCTGACCCGGCTGATGAAGGCGCTGCGCCACGAGACGCCGGGCGTGGCGGCGCTACGGGGGCGGGTCGGCGGGGGCGGAACGGCCGGGCCCGTTGCCGTCAGCTTCCACGCCGAGAACCGCAAGCACCTGGGCAAGGCGGTGTTCCTGCGGGCGCTGGCGGGCGGCGTGGCGCAGGGATCGGCGCTGGGGGGCGGCAACCTGGGCGGCCTGCTGGCGCCGGGGGGCACGCCGGTGCACGACCTCGCGCCGGGCGAGGTGGGGATCGCGGTGAAGGCCGACCAGCTGGCGGCGGGGCGGGTGTATCGCGCCGAAGCCGAACTGATGGCTCCCGGCTGGGCCACGCCGCGGCCGCCGATGCTGGCGCGGGTGCTGACCCCCGCGAGCGCGCGCGACGAGGTGCGGCTGTCGACCGCGCTGGCACGGCTGCGCGAGACCGATCCGGCGCTGGCGGTGGACACCGCCGAGGAGGGCGGGCACGCGGTGGTGCGGGTGCAGGGGCCGATGCACCTGCGCCGGGTGCTGGCGCAGCTGGCGGACGACTTCGGCATCGAGCTTGCCGACCACCCGCCGGGCGGCGTGTTCCGCGAGACGGTCTCGGGCCGCGCCGAGGTGCGCCACCGGCACAAGAAGCAGACCGGCGGCGCGGGCCAGTTCGCCGAGGTGGCGGTGATCGTGGAAGGACGCCCGCGCGGGGCGGGATTCGCCTTCGACGAGGTGGTGAAGGGCGGGGCGGTGCCGCGCAACTTCATCCCCTCGGTCGAGGACGGGGCCGGCGAGGCGATGGTGCGGGGGCCGCTGGGGTTTGCCGTGATCGACGTGGGCGTGACGCTGACGGATGGCAAGCACCACGCGGTGGACAGTTCCGATTTCGCCTTCCGGGCGGCGGGGCGCGCGGCGGTGCGCGAGGGGCTGGAGGCTGCCGGGCCGGTGCTGCTGCAGGCGGTGGAGCGGGTGGAGATCCACGTGCCGAACGCCTTCACCGGGGCGCTGATCCCGCTGCTGGCGACGCTGAAGGGCCAGGTTCTGGGCTTCGAGGCCGAGACCGCGCGGCGCGGCTGGGACGTGTTCCGCGCGCTGCTGCCCGCGACCCAGCACGACGACCTGGCGGCGGCGCTGGCGGGGGCGACGCAGGGCACGGGCTGGTTCGAGACCGCCTTCGACCACTACGAGGAGCTTTATGGACGGGAGGCCGAGGCGATCAGCAAGGCGCGGCTCGAAACGGTGGGGTGACGCGGCAACTATCCGGCGTCTGCGTCAACGATAGGCCGGGTGGCGGTCGATTGTTCGTCAGCAGGGGACGGCGTTTGGACATTGACCGATTGCTGCCGCAATCGTTCCGCCGGGCTGACCAGATTTCCACGTGATCTGGGCGCGATCATGTCGGTGCCGCTGGCCGGTGCGACCGTCATCCGAAAGGACTTCCAATGCGCAAATCCCTCCTGGCTTCGCTTGCCGCCTGCGCCGTCTCGGCGCTTGTTCTGGCGCCTGTCGCGGGCGTCGCGACGTTCGCCTTCCCTTCGCCGGCCGAAGCCGGAAACGGAAATGGCGGGGGGAACGGCGGGGGGAACGGCGGGGGAAAGGGCGGCGGCGAGGCGCGTGGCAACGCGGGCGAGGCGGGCGAGGCGCGTGGAAATTCGGGCAACCGCGGGGCGGGGAACGGCAACCGCAGCGCCGAGGTGCGCGGCAATTCGGGCGCCCGGTCGGGCGGCCTCGGGGCGCTGCTGCGCGGCAACCGTGACGGCGAAGCGCGGATGTCGCGCGCCGAGGGAGCCAGCCGGGGCAACGGCGCGGCGCGCGGGGCGGAGCGGTTTCGCGGGCGGCCGACCGAGCTTGCCGTGAACCAGTCGCGCCGGCCGCAGACCCGGACGCTGAGCCACGGCGCGGTGGCGAGCGAGCTGAAGTGGCTGAACGCCGCACATGCCAGCCTGAACGCCTATGCCAACGCCAGCCCCGACAGCCGGGTGGGCCAGATCGCGGCCTATCGCGCGGCGGTGGTCGACTACGAGGCGGCGGTCGCCGACCCGGCCTATCTTGCGGAGCTCGAAGGGTACCGCGCCACGCTCGCGGCCTTCGCCCCAGAGGCGACGCCCGAGCAGATCGAGGCGGCGCTGGCGGCGATCCAGGCGCTGGATGCCGAGGGCGAGGCGGCCGAGGGCGCGCTGGACGCGGTGCTCGCGGGGTTGAACCCGGGCGCCTTCGAGGCGGTCGGGGAAGAGGACCTGGCCGAGGGCGAGGCGCCGGTGGAAGACCCGCTGGCCGGCCTGCGCGAGGCTCTGGCCGGGGCAGTCGTGTCGGACAACCTGCTGAACGAGCTCGACGCGGCGCGGGATGGCGCCTGGGAGACGATCTCGGCGGGCCTGAGCATCGTGGAGGGCGACGAAGCCTGGACGGCATTCCACGACCTGCTGCGCCTCGACCAGCCGCTGCCCGAGAAGGGCGCGGAGGAGGAGGCTGTCGGTGAGGACGATCTTGCCGGGGAGCCGGTGGAGGAGGCGCCGGTTCCGGAGGACGGCGAGGAGGTCGTGCTGCTTACCGCGGCGGACTGAGGCCCGGCGCGGGGCGGCCGAACCCGGGAAGCGCACGGGCGTGGGCGTGGCCGGGAAAGGCCGTGCCCAGCCGCCGGGCAAGCCGGGCGTGGCTGTAGCCGAGGTCGGAGGCCTTGCAGAGTTTCGTGCCGTCGGCGCGGTGGAGCGCGAGGCCCGCGCCGGCCTCGATCAGCTGGTAGCCCTTGGCGCCGAGGCGGCCTTGCAGGTCGCGCCAGTCGCGGGCGAAGGCGAGGTCCTCGGCGAGGAGCGCCCGGAGGGGCGCGATGAGCCGCTCATCAGGCCGGTCGGCCTTCTTCGCGCGCGAGCGGCGGTAGAGGTCGCGCTCGATGGCGTCGCGGATCAGCGCGCCGACGCTGACATCCTCGGCGCGGGCCAGGCGGTCGAGCGCGGCCCAGGTTTCGGGGGCGAGGCGGAGGGGGCGTTCCATGCCCCGATCCTCGTCGCTCGGCAGTAAAGGCCGGGTTAACCCTGCACTCCCCCGCACTAGCCCTGGGCCTCGGCTCGCTTCCGCTCGGAGGCGCGCACCTTCTCGGTCGCGCTTTTCAACTGCCCGCAGGCGGCCATGATGTCCTCGCCCCGCGGCGTGCGGATGGGCGAGGCGTAGCCGGCCTTGTAGACGATGTCGGCGAAGGCCTCGATCCGCTCCCAATCCGACCGCTCGTAGGGCGCTCCGGGCCATTCGTTGAACGGGATCAGGTTGA
>CAZOHN010000189.1:0-7125 GCA_964579325.1 uncultured Rhodobacterales bacterium | reverse complement strand
AGAGGAAGACCGTTGAATGGGAAAAGGTAGTCGGTTGCGATCGTCAGAGCTCCCGGGGGCCGATCCGCAGCTCGCTGATCTGAGGGCTTTTGCGGCAGTGCACGAAACGGGGAGCTTTTCCCGAGCGGCCCAAGTGCTGGGCATCAGCCAACCTTCGGTATCGATCCGGCTCCAGAACCTCGAGGACTACCTGGGCTTCAAGTTGGTGGACAGGCGGCCCGGGGCCGCGCTGACGGAAATGGGCCGCCCCATCTATGGGCATGTCAAGCAGATCCTCGCCCAGGTCGATGCTTTCGGGGCTGCCGGGCGCGGCCTCAAAGGTCTGCAGGCGGGCTATCTGCGCGTCGGCTTCAGCACGCCGCCCCAAGCAATGGCTTTGATCGGTCGCTTTCGCCAGGCCAATCCCGCCGTGCGACTGGGGTTGAGCCAATCGAACACGTGGTCGCTGCTGGATGCGCTCAAGAAATCCGAGATCGACATTGCTATCATGACCATGTCCGGTCCGCCATCGGAGCAGTTCTCCTGCGTTTTGCTGGAGCGTCAGCGCCTCGCGGCCATGGTCCCGGCCGGGCACCTGCTGGCGGGACAGGGCAAGGTGACCTGGCGACGGGTGTTCGAAGAGCCGATCCTGCTGAGGGGCGCCCCGTCGATGACCTTCACCCAAGTCCAACGGGAAGCCGCGCAGCATGGGCTGGCGCTTGACCCGTTCCTCGAATTGCCGAGCCGGGAGGCGATCCGAGAGGCAGTGGCCTCGGGACTGGGCGTCGGTCTCGCCTTCGCCTCCGAGATCGGCTTCGATCACCGGATCGCGGTCTGCGAAATCGAGGACGCCGAGGAGGTAAATTCGGTCTACGTGGTCGGGCCCGCCGACCTGGGCGGCGCTCCTGCGATCGCGGCCTTCATGGAGCTTGCGCGTGGTATCCGGGAGCATCGGATACCGGACCGACAGAATGCTTCATAAAAAATTCAAATACTGATCACACGACCATTAAGAAAATCAATCATCCCTGAGATCCGACATCAGGGGAAATCAGGATGCTTGAGGCGTTTGCGGCTGACGGCCGGTTCTGGAAGGGCAACCTTCACGGGCACTCCACCGGCAGCGATGGCAAGCTGACCCCGGCCGAGGCTTGTGCAGCCTACAAGTCGGCGGGCTACGACTTCACCTGCGTGACGGACCATTTCCGGACGACGTACGGCTATCCCGTTACCGATACCGGCCCGTTCCGGGACGCGACCTTCACGACGATCGTCGGAGCCGAGTTGCACGCGCCCGAGACCTCGCGCGGGGTGGAGTGGCACATCCTTGCCGTGGGCCTGCCGCTGGACTTCGCGCCGCCCGCCCCGAACGAGAGCGGCCCGGCCCTGGCCCGTCGCGCTCGGGCAGCCGGGGCCTTCATCGCGATCCCGCATCCCCACTGGTACCAGTTGCAGGTTGAGGACGGCGAGGCGCTGGACGCCGCGCAGGCGGTCGAGGTTCTGAACCACACGAGTGCAGTGCATGCCGACCGCGGCGACGGACTGGTGTTCTACGACACAATGCTGAGCCGGGGGCACCGGCTGGGTGCCATCGCCGTCGATGACAGCCACTGGAAGAACGGCGACGCTTTCGGCGCCTGGGTCATGGTCAAGGCACCTGCCCTGACCCCCGAGGCGCTGCTCGCCGCGCTGCACGCGGGGCACTACTATGCCAGCGAGGGGCCAGAGATTCACGATATCCGCCGCGAGGGCGACGCGCTGGTGCTGCAATGCACGCCCGCCAGGTCTATCCTCCTAGTCGGGGCAGTCAGCCGATCCGCGCAGGCGCACGGTCGCAGCCTCACCAGCGCCCGGCTGCCCCTCGACCGATTTGCGGGGGGCTGGTGCCGGGCCGTGGTCATCGATGCCTCCGGCCGCCGCGCCTGGTCGAACCCGCTCTGGCTCGAATGATGTTTCCCCGCCGACCCACCCGCCGCAACAGGGAGTTTCCCATGAAGACCCTACTGACATCGACCGCCTTGGTCCTGACGCTGATTGGCGCAACCCAGGCCCAGGAACTGCGTATCGGCCTGTCCACCTTCGAGGACAGCCTCGATCCTCAGAACACGACCGGCAACTCAGGCGCGCCGATGCTCTACCAGATATTCGACACGCTGATCGAGCGCGACAGCTTTTCCAATCCACTGACCTTCAAGCCCGGCCTCGCAACCGAATGGACCCAGATCGAACCCACCGTCTGGGAACTGAAGCTGCGCGAAGGCGTGATCTTCCACAATGGCGACACCTTCGACGCCGACGACGTGGAATTCTCGCTTGACCGGATGTTCCATGGCGAGAACCCTGATTTCACCTCGGCCTGGGGCCGCTGGGCCTACAACTTCAAGGATGTGGAGGTCATGGATCCAATGACCGTGCGCATCCACACCCATCGCGAGGAGCCGATCTTCGAGACGCTCATGTCGGCCCGGTCGTTCGGCATCGTGTCCAAGGAGTACCAGGAAAAGGTCGGTTTCGAGGATGCCGCGCTGACCCCCGTCGGTACTGGGCCCTACCGGGTGACCGGCTTTGTGCCTGATGAAAGCTTGGTTCTGGAGCGGTTCGCAGACCACTGGGGCGAAGCCGCCGCGCTGGACAAGGTCACCATGACCCATGTTCCCGAAGTCGCCAGCCGCGTGACCGGGATCGTCAACAACGAGTTCGACATCGTCACCAATATCCCCCCCGATCAGGCCCCGGCGCTGGACGTCGAGGGCGTCACGACGATGGGCGTCACATGGCCGATGTTCCACGTCTACGTGATCCACATGAACAAGGCGCCGACCGACAACCCACTGGTGCGGCAGGCGATGCGCCTGTGCACTGATCGTCAGGCGCTGGTCGACGGCCTTTGGGGTGGCAAGGCAGGCACGCCGACCGCGCATCAGTTCCCCGAGTACGGCGCGCCGCTCTACATCGAGGGGCTGAGCCTGATCGAGTACAATCCCGAAAAGGCGCGCGCGCTGCTGGCCGAGGCGGGCTACGACGGCGCCCCGATCATCGCTCAGTTCCCCAACAGCTATTACCTCTACGGCGATCTTGCGGTGCAGGTAGTGCAGCAGCAATGGAAGGAATGCGGCCTGAACCTCCAGATCGAGGCGGTCGAACGGCTCGACTACGAGCGGTTGAACATGCGCGGATGGTCGAACCCGATGTACTACCCCGACCCGATGGGCGCGATGGACACCCATTGGTCCAACAGTTCCTGGACGGCGCAGCGCGGTCTGTGGACCCCGGCGGCGATCAGCCCGGAGTGGGACGCGACCTACGAGACCGCCCGCTTCGCCACCGATCCGACCGAACGGCGCGCCGCCTACCAGAGCCTGCTGGAGCAGAGCGAAGAGATCTCGGGCTGGCTCCTGCTCTACAAGCCGCACGAGCTTTACGCGATGCGCGAGGGGGTCAGCTTCGACATCCCGGTGGCCCAGCGGCCCTATGTGCTGCCGCTGCGCGGGGGCGAGATCCGGTTCGCCCAGTGAACCGCCTGCCTTCCTGACACCAGACCTCACCCCGGGCAACCGCGCGCTGCCCGGGGCAACCTCTACCGCAAGGGGCTCCATGGTCCGGTTCATTCTCATCCGAGTGCTTCGGGCGCTGGTCACCATGTTCCTTGTGCTGGTGATCGCCTTCCTGACTGTGCGCTTTTCCGGCACACCGTTCGAACAGATGTACCCGGAGGGCCTCACGCCCGAACTCGAGGCCGCCCTGGCCGCGAAATACGGTCTCGACCAGCCGATCCTGACCCAGTTCCGGGTCTACCTGACGCAGATCGCCCAAGGGGATTTCGGACGCTCGCTTCATAGCCGCGAACACGTGATCAACATCTATCTTTCCAAGCTGCCCTACACGCTGGCGATCGGCGGGCTGGCCCTGACCGTCGCCATCGGCGTGGGCATCCCGCTGGGGGCCGCCGCCGCGCTCTGGCGGACGCATCCGGGATCGCGCGCCGGAATGGGGTTTGCATTCCTCGGCTATGCCATGCCGCATTTTGTGATCGGCATCGGGCTGATCCTCGCCTTCGGATATCACTGGCGGCTCTTGCCGACGAACGGGCTGGACACCTGGCGCCACTACATCTTGCCGGTGGCGACGCTGTCGATCCCGATGATCGCGGGGCTGGCGCGGTTTATGCGGGTCTCGATGCTGGATGCGATCAACAACCCCCATGTCCTGACTGCGGTCAGCAAGGGCATCCCGCAGCAGATCGTGGTGCGCCGACATATTGCACGCAATGCCATGCTGCCGCTGACCACGGTCATCGGGCTCGAGATTGCGGGGCTTTTGAACGGATCGATCTTCGTCGAAGAGGTCTTTTCCCTGCCCGGCATCGGACGGGTCCTCGTGGGATCGGTGGAAGGCCGCGACTTTCCGGTCCTGCAGTTTGGGCTGATCGCCTATGCGGGGATCGTCGTCATTGTGAACTTGATGGTGGACATCGCCTACGTCTTTGTCGATCCGCGCGTGAGGCTCGAGGAATGACGATCGAACTGTCGCACGAACCGGCTCGTTCAATACACCGCCACCCGCTGGCCCTTCGCCGGGACAAGTTCACGCTGTCCTGGATGGGGCTTGTGGGAATTATTCTATTGGGGCTACTGGCCCCTGTCCTGGCACCGCACGATCCGAACGCGACTGATCTGCTGCAGCGGTCGCTGCCCCCGGTCTGGTACGGGGCCGGAAGCTGGGCGCACCCTTTCGGAACAGACGTCATTGGCCGCGATCTGCTGTCCCGCGTGCTCTACGGGATCCGCACGAGCTTCGGCATCGCGGCCCTTGGTCTGATCTTCTCGGCCTGCCTCGGGATCGGGATCGGGATTGTCGCGGGGCTTGCCGGCCCGGTCATCGACAGGATCCTGATGACCATCGTCGATGTCTTCATCACCCTGCCGAACCTGCTCCTGATGCTTTGCGGCATCGCGCTTCTGGGCACCGAGATCTGGGTGCTTATTCTCATGATCGGACTGGTGAAGTGGGAGGGCTACGCGCGGCTCGTTCGTGGGCAGGTCCTGCAACTGCGCGAACACGGCTACGTAGAGGCGGCGCGTACTCTGGGCGCCGGTCTGACTCATATCGCGTTGCGCCATATCCTTCCCAACCTCGCCTCGCCGCTGATCGTGATCCTGACGCTGGCCTTTCCAGGGGTGCTCTTGATGGAGGCCGGGCTGTCCTTCCTTGGCGTGGGTGTGCAGCCTCCCACCTCGTCGCTGGGACGGATGATCGGGGACGGGCGCGACTACCTGATCCATTCGTGGTGGATATCCGGCATCCCTTCGCTGACAATTGTGGCGATAACGCTCCTGTTCCAGCTGATCGGAGACGGCCTGCGCGACAGGCTGGACGTTCAGATCGATGACTGAACCGCTTTTGTCGCTGCGCGAGCTGACGGTCCGGTTTCCCTCTGTCCACGGCGAGATAACCGCCGTCCGAGGGGTCGATCTGGAGATCGCCCCGGGCGAGGTTTTGGGGCTCGTCGGAGAAAGCGGGTCCGGAAAATCGGCGTTGGCACGGGCGCTTCTGGGTTTGAACCATCCGCCCTTCTCCGGCCACCGGACCCTGATCGACGGTCGCGCCGTGTTCCGCGGAAAGGGACCCCCGTTGGAGCTGGTCGGCGCAACGCCCAGCCAGCTTGAGCAGGTGCGCGCCCGGGGGATCGCCATGATCTTCCAGGATGCGCTCTCGGCGCTGAACCCGGTCATCCGGGTGGGGCGCCAGGTGGCCGAGGCGATCCAGGCCGCGCAGCCGGGTCTAATGCGGGGCGATGCGGACAGGCAAGCCGAAGATATGCTTTCCCGGGTCGGGATCGAGGATCCGGCCGGGCGCGCCCGCAGCTATCCTCACCAGCTCTCGGGCGGCCAGCGCCAGCGTGTCATGATCGCCATCGCCATGGCGCGCCAGCCGCGGCTGCTGATCGCCGATGAACCGACCACGGCGCTCGATGTCTCCGTTCAGGCGCGCGTGCTGGGTATGCTGAAGGCTCTTCGGGCCAGCACCGGCATGGCGATGCTGTTCATCACCCATGACCTGTCGGTCGTCGCCAAGGTCGCCGATCGTGTCGCCGTCATGTATGCTGGGCGGATTGTGGAAACCGGGCCGACCGGGCGGCTCTTCGACAGTCCCCGGCATCCTTATACCAGGGGTCTCCTGCTCAGCCGCCCCGGATATCGCAGGCGCGGCGAAGGGCTGACCGGTACTTCTCCTGATCCGCGCGACGTTCCGGCCGGCTGCGCCTTCGCCCCGCGCTGCCCCCGGGTCACAGAGATCTGCCTGACACCGCCGCCCATGCGCGACGGCGTCCGATGCACCAGGCCCTTCGACTGATGGCCTCGGCGCAGCTCTCTGACGTCACCGTCGAGTTCCGAGGCTCGCTCTTGCGGCGTTCGGCCCGGTTCACGGCCCTCGACCGGGTTTCACTCGACCTTGTGGCCCAACAGTCCCATGGGCTTGTCGGGGAAAGCGGATCGGGAAAGTCCACGCTGGGTCGCGTCATTCTCGGCCTGCAACCGATCTCCGCCGGAGAGGTCACTGTGGCTGGCCACGCCGCAGGCACGCTCCGTGGCAAGGCGCTCCGAGCCTTTCGGCGCAAGGTGCAATGCGTCTTTCAGGACAGCGCCGCAACGCTCGACCCGCGCATGACGATCGGACAAAGCGTCCGCGAGGGGCTCGACATTCACCGCATCGGCACGCTGGCCGAGCGCGAAGAGAGGGTCCGCGCCATGCTGTCCAAAGTTGGCCTGCCGCGTGGCTTTGCCGAGCGGTATCCGCACGACGTCTCCGGCGGCCAGCGCCAAAGGGTTAACATCGCGCGCAGTCTGGTGCTGGAGCCCGAAATCCTGATCGCGGACGAGCCGGTCTCGGCGCTCGACGTCTCGGTGCAGGCCCAGGTTCTCGACCTTCTGGCCGATCTGCGCCGCGACATGGGGCTTACCATGCTGTTCATCTCTCACGATCTGATGGTCGTGCGCGAGGTGTGCGAGACCGTTTCCGTCATGCAGCGCGGCCGGATCGTGGAAACCGCAACGACCGAGACCCTGTTCTCGCGTCCCGATCACCCTGCCACCCGGCACCTCTTGTCGGCCCTGTGAACGGGTTTGGGTCCGAGGGGCCTGAGCA
>CAZOHN010000188.1:0-7140 GCA_964579325.1 uncultured Rhodobacterales bacterium | reverse complement strand
GCGGACCGGGCAACCGGGACGGCACGGCAAGCCCCACCGGGAGCAATGCCGAATAGGGGTTCCGCGCCCTGCTCGCGTCCCCTCGGGGATACGGGGCGGGGCAGGGCGGCTTCGGCCCGAGGAACCCGGGTTGGCAGCATCAGGCGGGCGGCGACGCCCGTCGCAGAGGAATGGCCATCCAGGGGGGAAACCCCCGGACAGAATCCGGCTTACAGGCCATCCGCGCAGATTGGCCATCGGAGGAGTGGCGGGCGGACTGCCCCTTCCATTGAACCGATCCCATCGCCCGCCCCGTCTTCGAGACGAACGGCGCGGGCGCGAAGGTGTGGGGGGCGAGTTACCTGCCGTTCGGCGGCGTCCGCGTCACCACCGGCGCGCCGGTTGCCCTCCGCTTCCCCGGCCAGTGGTACCAGGCCGAGAGCGGCCTCCCCCGGGGCCCCGCCCGTTCGTCGCTGAAACCGGTCCATCGGACCGATTTCCGGGCGCTCCTCACCCAGAACTGGATGCGCGACTACGACCCGACGACGGGGCGGTGCTTGCACGCCGACCCGCTGGGGCCAAGCGCGCTATTCCGCCACGCTCAGTGCAGCCGGTTTCGCCCACCGCAGGTCGCAGCGGAAGCCTTCGCGGATCATCGCCGCAAGCGCGTCGAGCGGTTCCGAGCGTGCGGCCTTGGCCGCATAGAGGTTGATGCGCGACATCCCAAGCGCCGGCAGCGCGCCGGGCGGCAGCGGCTCGGCGGTGGAAGGGCAGGCGCCTTCGAGGTAGGCGGCCACGGCGAGATCGGCCGAGATCACCGCCTCGACGGCGTGAATCTGCACCGCGTTCACTGCCCGCTCCCAGGGGATGCCGACATCTTCAAGCGCCGCCACCGCGATCGTGCGGAAGATACAGGTGTCGGAGAAGGCCAGCCGCAGCGGCCGCTGCTTCCAGGCGCTGCCGCCGTGCGCCCCGCACCAGACCAGCGGCGCCTCCGCAAGCGTCTCGCCGCCCTCGTCGCAGCCGTCCTCGGTGGTCAGGATCAGGTCGGCGGCTCCGCGTCTGAAATCCGACTTGAGTTCCAGCGTGTTGGCAGAAGAAAGTCGAACCTGCATCCTGGGATACATCGTAGTGAAGCGTTGCAGGACGCGCGGGATGACCGGGTAGATGACATCGTGCGGAACGCCGATGACCAGCTCGCCCTCGAACTCCCGGGCCGTCAGTCGCCCCCAGGCCTCGTCGTTGAGCGCGAGCATCTTGCGGGCGTAGCTCACCAGCTGCTCGCCCGACGCCGTCAGCTCCACACCCCGGCCGGTCCGGTCCAGCAGGGTCTGGTCGAGAAGCTCCTCCAGCCGCTTGATCTGCATCGAGACCGCCGACTGCGTGAGGTTCAGGATCCCCGCAGCCCGTGTCACGCCACCGGACTCGGCGATCGCCACGAGGGAGCGCAGGGATGCAAGGTCGAGGTTTCGCGCCATATCAAGAATCCTGATGCAAGGCACCACAATCATTCGTTTCCAAAATAGAGCATGTTCGGGCAAAAGCATCAAGAGTGCTGATGCACTTGCCTGAATGGTTCACGAAAGCAGAAGGAACGAACATATGACCCGGGTAGCCCTGACGACACTGTTCCGTCCGCGGTCGCACCGCGTGACGTTCCCGCAATGGCTGTCGCTCCTCCACCACGCCTATCGCCAGCGCAGGGCTCTCGCGGACCTCCCGGGCGAACGTCTGGACGATCTCGGGCTGACACCCGACGACGTGGCTCGGGAAGTTGCGCGGGCCGCCTGGGACGTGCCGTCGCACTGGCTCCGCTGATCCGGCCGAAAGCTGACTGTTTCGCTTACGAATGTCTTGAAATGCCAAGCTATCCGACCGATATTGCTCTCATGCCACGCCCCGGATCCTCCGGGGCGTTTCGGGACAACAGGACGGAGGCACTAATGGCAGAATTCCAGACGTACCGCGCCGGGACAGCCGGTGTACGGTCCGCCGCAATCGACGAGGGCCTTCGCGCCCATATGGGGAAGGTCTACGGGACGATGTCCGTGGGCATGCTGGTCACGGCCGGTGTGGCCTGGGCTGTCGGCTCCTCGGACGCGCTCCTCTCGATCTTCCGCGATCCGATGACGATGCAGCCGAACATCCTCGGCTGGGTAGCGATGTTCCTGCCGCTGGTCATGGTCTTCGCCTTCGGCGCGATGATCAACCGGCTCTCGGCCGCCGGCGCGCAGCTCTTCTTCTACGTCTTCGCCGCGGCGATGGGCCTGTCGATCAGCTGGATCTTCGCGGCCTTCACGGGCATCTCGATCGCCCAGACGTTCCTCGTGACCGCGATCGCCTTCGCGGGGCTCTCGCTCTGGGGCTACACGACGAAGAAGGACATCTCGGGCTGGGGCGCCTTCCTGATCATGGGTCTGATTGGCCTGATCGTCGCCTCGATCATCAACATCTTCCTCGGTTCGCCCGCGATGATGTTCGCGATCTCGATCATCGGCCTGCTGATCTTCGCGGGTCTCACCGCCTACGATACCCAGCGGATCAAGACCGACTACATCGCCCATGCCCAGCACATGGACCAGGAATGGATCGCGAAGTCGGGAATCATGGGGGCGCTGAGCCTCTACCTGAACTTCATCAACATCTTCATGTTCCTGCTGCAGTTCATGGGCAATCGCGAGTAATCCGGCGATCGCCCGACAGACAGGGGGCCGTCCGAAAGGGCGGCCCTTGCGTTTTGAGGGGATCAGAGCATCCGCTGCATCTGCATGACAGGCATCGTGATGCCGGGCGACAGGTTCAGGTCGATCTCGCCGAGCCGGCGAAATCCGATCGCTTCGTAGAATGGTACTGCCGTCCGGGTGGCGAGGCAGTCCATGCGCAGGATGCCGGTGTCGGCCGCGTCGCCAAGGATCGTCTCCATGAGGCGCCGCCCGATCCCTTGCCGGGGCAGGCGCCAGTCCACGACGACATGTCGCACCTCTCCGACGCTTCCTCCGACGCTTCCGTCGTGCCCTTTCGAGGTCCATCCGCCGCCCGCCACGATCGAGCCATCCGCAGTCTCGACGACGTAGTAGCTGCCGCAGGTCACCAGCCGGGGCTTCGCGCGTGAGATCAGCGGCACCGCTGTTACCATGACCGAGGGCGGGTAATCGGCCTTCAGGAGACGCGGGTAGGTCGCCGCCAGCAGGCGGTCGACCGCTGCGACATCTGCCCGGGTCGCGGTCCTGATGACAAGGGTACGGCTTTGCATCCGGTGTCACCTAGTACGCCGGGGCAGAAGGGAAGGGTGCGCGAACCCCGTGGCGCAACGAAAAAGGCCGCACCCGGGGGTGCGGCCCAATTCATCAAGGCAGGCAGACTACTTGATCTTGCCTTCCTTGTACTCGACATGCTTGCGCGCGACGGGATCGAATTTCTTGATCGCGAACTTCTCCGTCATCGTGCGGGCATTCTTCTTGGTCACGTAGAAGTGGCCCGTGCCGGCGCTCGAGTTCAGCCGGATCTTGATGGTCGTCGGCTTCGCCATTGTCGTTGTCTCCGCGTGGGGCGGCGCGCGCGGAGCGCGCCCCCGAAAAATCCTGAAGACCGCCTTTTACTCAGGCGTGGCCCCGAGTCAACCTCCGATCCGTTGCGTCATCGGGTCGTCACCACGACCTTGCCTGTCGCCTTTCGGTCGCGCAGCAGCATGAGGGCTTCTTCTGCGCGGTCGAGGGGATAGACCGCGCTGACATGGGGCTTGATGCGTCCCTCGGCATACCATCCCAGAAGTGTCCGCAGGCTGTCGGTCACGACCTCGGGGCGGGAGTTGAGGTAACCGCCCCACCACAGGCCAATGACCGAGATGTTCTTGACCAGCAGGTGGTTGAGCTTCACTTCGGGCACCTTCCCCGAGGCGAAGCCGATCACCAGTACGCGCCCGTCAGGATTGGTCGCCCTCAGCGCCTCGGCGAACAAGTCACCGCCCACCGGATCGTAGACCACATCGGCGCCGCCCAGGGCCCGCACCTGTCCGCGCAGATCGCCGGAGTCGGCGTCGATGGCTTCGTCCGCCCCCGCTGCCCGTGCCACCTCCAGCCGCTCGGCCCCGCGCGCCACGGCGATCACCCTCGCACCCATCAGCTTGCCGATCTCGACCGCCGTCAGGCCGACCCCACCGGCGGCACCAAGCACCAGCAGTGTCTCCCCGGGACTGAGTCGCGCGCGGTGGGCCAGGGCGACGTGCGAGGTGCCATAGGCGACCTGAAAGGCTGCGGCATCGGTCCAGGGCATGGAATCGGGCAGGGGCACAGCCCGGGAGGCGGCGAAACAACCCGTTTCCGCCAAACCTCCGGAACCTGCGAAAACGGCAAGTCTGTCGCCCGGAGCCCATCCGGTGACACCGGGCCCTGCGCGCAGGACCCGGCCGGCACATTCCATGCCGAGCGTGACTGGCAGCGGCGGGGCCTCCTGGTACTTCCCCTCGATCATCAGCAGGTCGGCGAAGTTAAGTCCACACGCTTGTATTTCAACGAGAATTTCGCCAGCCGCAAGGTCGCGAACCGGCATGTCCCGCAGTGTCGGGGGGCTCCCCCAGGCATCGATGGAAAAGGCTTTCATGGCTTGTCGACCCTCGCGTGCGGCAGATGTTTCCGAGGCTAGTCCGCTCCTTGCGTCAATGCCAGCGCCTGGCGCATCCGGAACGCTGGGCGCTCTGCGGGGGCGTGGGTCTTGCTTTGCTTTTTCACGTTGAACGTGTATCAAGACTGCCAGTTCAGAAACTGACGAGTGCGCTCGGGTGTGACGGCCTTGATGCCGCTGCACAGTTTGGGCAAGCAAGACGAACCAGGAGACTTGGAATGCCGCATCCGGTAGATGTTCACGTGGGTAAAAGAGTCCGTCATCGGCGGTGGCTGGTCGGGATCACCCAGCAACAACTCGCCGAGAAGGTGGGCATCAAGTTCCAGCAGATCCAGAAGTACGAGACCGGCGCCAACCGCATCAGCGCGTCGCGGCTCTGGGACATCGGGGCGGTGTTGGGCTGCCCGGTGAGCTACTTCTTCGAAGGCCTCGACATGAGCGAGCCTGTGGAGGGCGCGCTTCCCGGAGATCTCTTGGCCGATCGCGAGGCGCTCGAGCTTGTGCGCTCCTACTATGCGATCCCCGAGCAGCAGCGCCGCCGCCTGTTCGAACTCGCACGGGTCTTGAGCGACGCGGCCTGAAAGGGCTATCCCTCTGACACGGTGGACTGAGGGTTTGCCGATGCGTCGAGGGGGTAAAGCATGTCCAGCGTGACGGTGGACGAGCAGCGCGAGCTGCTCGCTGTGGCCGCCGAGCTTGCCGACGTGGCAAGAACCGCGACACTGGCGCATTTCCGCAGTGCCGGCCTTTCGGCCGAGGACAAGGGCGGGGGACGTTTCGACCCGGTGACAGCGGCCGACCGCGCCAGCGAGCGCGCCATGCTGGACGTCCTTGCCCGCCGTCGCCCGCAGGACGCGATCTACGGCGAGGAATTCGGCAGGCGCGATGGGACGAGTGGTCTGACCTGGGTGCTCGACCCGATTGATGGCACCCGCAGCTACCTCGCGGGCACGCCCACCTGGGGTGTCCTGGTCGGCCTGCGCGATGCCGCCGGGGCACTCCTCGGTGTCATCGACCAGCCGTACATCCGCGAGCGGTTCACCGGCGGGTTCGGCGAGGCCCGGGTGGACGGTCCGATGGGGTGTCATCCGCTGAAGACGCGGCCGTGGCGACCGCTTTCGGAGTCGATCCTGTTCACGACTTTCCCGGAGGTCGGTTCGCCCGAGGAGGGCCGGGCGTTTCATGCCCTCTCGGCGCGCACCAGACTCACGCGCTATGGGACCGATTGCTACGCTTACGCACTTGTCGCTGCGGGGCAGATCGACCTTGTCGTCGAGGCGGGGCTCGAGTCCTACGATGTGCTTGCTCCGATTGCCGTGATCGAAGCTGCGGGTGGGATCGTGACCGACTGGAACGGAGATCCCGTGCTCGATGGCGGACGCGTGCTGGCGGCCGCCAATCCCGAGATCCACGCGGCCGCGCTCGAGGTCCTTTCGGCGGCCGGTTGACCGCCGCCCTCGCGGCTGGCTATCTTCTCCTCTGCGCGCTGCCGAGGCGCTTTTTCCCCTTCTGTCGGTGCGATACAGACCCCGTGCGGTCGAAGGGGTGGCCGATGCGGCGTTCGGGCGTGGAGGGGTTTGGGCATGGCGAGCTTTCTGATCCGGGGCGCGCGGTCGGTCGTCACGATGAACGACGCCCGTACGGAAATCGCCGGTGGCGACGTGCTGATCCGGGACGGTGTGGTTGCCGCGGTGGGGCAGGGGCTTGCCGCCTCGAACGCCGAAGTGATCGCCGCGGAGGGCTGCGTGGTGACGCCGGGTCTCGTCAACACCCACCACCACCTCTATCAGACCCTCACCCGGGCAGTCCCCGGCGGGCAGGATGCGCTTCTGTTCGGCTGGCTGCGCACGCTCTACCCGATCTGGGCCCGGTTCACGCCCGAGCACATCCGGGTCTCTGCAATGGTGGGCCTGGCCGAGCTCGCGCTCTCGGGCTGCACGATGACCTCGGACCACCTCTATCTCTACCCCAACGGATCGCGCCTCGATGACACCATCGACGCGGCGCGCGAGATCGGGCTGAGGTTCCATGCGACGCGCGGCGCCATGAGCATCGGCGAAAGCCGGGGCGGGCTGCCTCCGGACTCCCTCGTCGAGGACGAGGCCGCGATCCTGTCCGACTGCATCCGCGTGATCGACGCGTTCCACGACCCCGCCCCCGGTGCGATGGTCCGTGTGGGTGTCGCACCGTGCTCGCCCTTCTCGGTCACGCGCGAACTTATGCGGGACGCCGCCCTGCTGGCGCGCGACAAGGGTGTCATGCTGCACACCCACCTCGCCGAGAACGACGAGGACGTGTCCTATTCCCTCGCCCAGTTCGGATGTCGACCCGGCCAGTATGCCGAAGACCTCGGCTGGACCGGCGCCGATGTATGGCACGCCCATTGCGTCAAGCTCGATGCGGGCGAGATCGGGCTGTTCGCCCGCAGCCTTACCGGCGTCGCGCATTGCCCCTGCTCGAACTGCCGCCTCGGGTCGGGCATCGCGCCGGTGCGGGCGATGCGGGATGCCGGCGTGAAGGTCGGCCTCGGAGTCGATGGCT
>CAZOHN010000187.1:450-7161 GCA_964579325.1 uncultured Rhodobacterales bacterium | reverse complement strand
TTCTTCATGGAGATCGCCAAGCTCCGGGCCGCGCGGTTCCTCTGGCACCGGATCATGTCGGAGTTCGGCGCGAAGAACCCGACCTCGCTGATGCTCCGGACCCATTGCCAGACATCCGGAGTGAGCCTGCAGGAGCAGGACCCCTGGAACAACATCGTCCGCACTGCCTACGAAGCAATGAGCGCGGTGCTGGGCGGCACGCAATCACTTCACACGAACTCCTTCGATGAAGCCATTGCCCTGCCGACGGAATTCTCCGCTAGGATCGCACGGAACACGCAGCTGATCCTGCAGCACGAGACCAAGGTGACCAAGGTCGTCGATCCGCTGGCGGGGTCCTACTACGTCGAGAAGCTTACCGCCGACCTGTGCGAGGAAGCCTGGAAAATCATCGAGGAGGTCGAGGAGATGGGCGGCATGACCAAGGCCGTCGCCTCGGGCATGCCCAAGCTCCGGATCGAGGAGGCGGCGGCGCGGCGGCAGGCGGCGGTCGACCGGGGCGACGAGGTCGTGGTGGGCGTGAACCGCTTCAGGTTGGCCGAAGAGACGCCGGTCGATATCCTTCAGGTCGACAACGTGGCTGTCCGCGAAGCACAGGTGGAGCGGCTGGCGCGCATCCGCGGCACGCGTGATGCCGCGGCCTGCGACGGCGCCCTTGCGGCGCTCGAGCAGGCCGCGACCTCCGGGCAGGGCAACCTTCTGGCGCTGGCGGTCGAGGCCGCGCGGGCGCGTGCAACCGTTGGAGAGATCAGCATGGCGATGGAGAAGGCGTTCGGACGGCATCGGGCCGAGGTGAAGACCCTCGCTGGTGTCTACGGCGCCGCCTACGAGGGCGACGAGGGCTTCGCGGCGATCCAGCGCGACGTGGAAGCCTTCGCCGAAGAAGAAGGGCGGCGCCCTCGGATGCTCGTCGTCAAGATGGGCCAGGACGGCCACGACCGCGGCGCGAAGGTCATCGCGACCGCCTTCGCCGATATCGGCTTCGACGTCGACGTGGGACCCTTGTTCCAGACTCCCGAGGAAGCCGCACAGGATGCCGTTGACAACGACGTGCACATCGTCGGCATCTCATCTCAGGCGGCCGGCCACCGCACCCTCGCGCCCAAGCTCATCGAGGCGCTTCAGGCACAGGGGGCCGGCGACATCCTGGTAATCTGCGGCGGCGTGATCCCCCAGCAGGACTACGCGTTCCTGAAGGGCGCGGGCGTCAAGGCGATCTTCGGCCCCGGTACCAACATCCCCGAGGCGGCCAGGGAGATCCTGTCGCTGATCCGCGCGGCCCGCACGGCCGCCTGATGGGTCTGGCACTCGATCATATCGTCGTTTCTGCAGCGACGCTGGAACAAGGCGCGGCGGCGGTCGAGGCGTCGCTCGGCGTGTCGCTCGACTCTGGCGGCCAGCACGTCACCATGGGCACGCACAACCGGCTGCTGTCACTCGGGCCGGGCGAGTACCTTGAAGTGATCGCCATCGACCCCACGCTGTCACCGCCGGGCCGGCCACGGTGGTTTGCACTTGACATCTTCGCCGGAGCGCCGCGCCTGACGAACTGGGCGGCCCGTTGCGCGGACGTGGAGGCCGAGGCGGCCGTCACACCCGCGGCGGGCACGGTCCATGCGCTTTCGCGTGGCGACTTCCGCTGGAAGGTCGCTGTCCCCGAAGACGGGCGGCTGCCCTTCGACGAGGGGTTTCCGATGCTTATTGAATGGCAGGGAACCCTGCACCCGACGCAGCGCCTGCCCGACCGGGGGTGTCGTCTGTCACGCCTGATCATTTCGCATCCCGAGGCCGGGACGCTTCGCGTTGCGCTCTCGGGCCGCGCAGCCGATCCGCGGATCGAGACCGTCGAAGGCCCGCCCGGACTACGCGCCGAGATCGTGACGCCAGGAGGGCCGCGATGGCTCCCCTGATCCGCGCGGCGACGTCGGTCGACATTGCCGGCATCCTCGCGATCTGGAACCCGATCATCAGGGATACGCTCGTCACCTTCACCGACGCCGAAAAGACAGCCGATGGCCTCGCCGCGACCCTGGCCGAAAAGCGGGCCGCCGGGCAGGCATTCCTGGTGGCTACGGAAGGTACGGCGGTGCTGGGTTTCGCCACTTTTGGCCAGTTTCGAGCCGGGCCGGGCTACCGGCACACGTTCGAGCACACCGTCCTGCTCAGACCGCACTCCCGGGGCAAGGGGACTGGCAGGGCGCTCATGGCAGCTCTCGAGGAGGCGGCGCTGGTGTCCGGCGGGCACACGATGTTTGGCGGTGTCTCGGCCGCCAATCCCGACGGCGTCGCTTTCCACCTGGCCATAGGGTATCAGGAGGTCGCGCGCCTTCCTGAAGTCGGGCGGAAATCCGGCCGCTGGCTCGATCTTGTTCTGATGCAGAAGCATCTCATGACCCGCTGACAGCGCTGCACTGCGGCGCTACACTTGCGTCCATGTCGATCTGGATCCGCATTGCCGAGGCGCTCGCGGCCCTTCGCGCTGGCGAGGGGCTGGGCGCGGTGTTCGACCGGTTGCGGACCGCCCCGGAACGGTCGGTTGGATTCACAATCGCTGTAATCGCGCTGGGAGCAAAGATGGCCAAGGCCGACGGCCGCGTGACACGCGACGAGGTGATGGCGTTCCGAGAGGTCTTCACCATCGCGCCCGGCGAGGAAGCCAACGCCGCCCGTGTCTTCGACCTTGCCCGGCAGGATGTGGCCGGGTTCGAGGATTATGCCCGAAAGATCGCCCGAATGTTCGAGGACGGCCACGAGACGCTGGTGGACCTCCTGGAGGGTCTCTTCCACATCGCGGTTTCGGATGGCGACTATCACCCTCAGGAGGATGACTTTCTGTCGCGCGTTGCGCGCATCTTCGGGTTGACCGACCGCGAGTTCGCCCGCGTCCGCTGCCGATTTACCGGCAACTGCGACCCGGACCCCCATGATGTTCTCGGGATTGCCCCGGGCGCCACATTGGCGGAGGCGCGTGCGGCCTGGCGTGTCCTGGTCCGTGACAACCATCCCGACCGGCTTGCCGCGCGTGGCGTGCCAGCCGAAGCGGTGAAGATGGCCGAAGCGCGACTTGTCGCGATCAACCGCGCCTGGGAACAGCTCTCGAAAGCGGCCGCGTGAGGATCGCCACCTACAACGTCGAGTGGTTCAACGCACTCTTCGACGATGCCGGGCGGCTGATCGCGGACGGTGGCTGGTCGGGACGGCAGAACGTTACCCGGCGCGCGCAGGCAGAGGCACTGGCGATCGTCTTCACTGCGCTCGATGCCGATGCGGTGATGGTGATCGAGGCGCCCGACCAGAACGGACGGCGCAGCACCGTGCGCGCGCTTGAGACCTTTGCAGCCGAGGTGGGGCTGAGGGCGCGAAAGGCGGTCCTTGGGTTCAGGAACGACACCGAGCAGGAGATCGCGCTCCTTTTCGCTCCCGAGGTCCTGTCCGTCCGGCATGACCCCAAGGGAGTGCCCACCGGCAAGAAGGGGTCGGAGCGCGCGCCGCGGTTCGATGGGGTGTTCCGGATCGACCTCGACTTCGACGAGACGCTGGACATCGTCGGATTTTCCAAGCCGCCTCTCGAGCTTGCCTGCCGGACGGCGGCGGGCCGCGCGTTCCGGATGATCGGCGTGCACCTCAAGTCGAAGGCGCCGCACGGGGCGAAGTCACCACTGGAAGTAACGCAACTCGGGGTCCTCAACCGGCGCAAGCAACTCGCGCAGGCGATCTGGTTGCGGCATCGGATCGTGGACCACCTCGAGAAGGGTGAGTCCCTGATCGTGCTCGGCGACTTGAACGACGGCCCCGGCCTCGACGAGTTCGAGGCGCTGTTCGGCCGTTCAAGCGTCGAGATCGTGCTGGGTACCGACACCGAGGACCCCTGCCTGCGCCTGCACGACCCACACGCGCGGCGGGTCTTGCGCCAGCGAATCAATGCGCACCCCACGACTGCGCGGTTCTTCATTGCTCCCGAGAACCGCTGGCTCTCGGCGTTGCTGGACTATGTCATGGTATCGCCGGATCTTCTGAGCGCTTCTCCGCGCTGGAGGATCTGGCATCCGTTCGACGACCCTGCCTGCTACCGAGCCCCCGAGCTTCGCGAGGCCCTGCTTTCGGCATCTGACCATTTTCCGGTGACGCTCGACCTTGCGCTGTGACTCCTATTTGTCGCGGAAAGGGACTATACTGCTGACATGAAGCTCGCTCCGCTCCTCATCGTCGCCCTGATGTCCTCCGGGCCTGCTCTTGCGCAGGACCCGCTGCCGATGCCACCCGAGCCGGAAGGGGAGGTGGGCGAAGGGTTGTCGCTTCTGGAAGAGGGGGCAAAGTTGCTCCTGCGGGGGCTTATGCAGGAGATGGAGCCTGCGCTTCAGGGGATGGCCGAGGGGATGGAGGAGTTCGCGGGCGCGGTCGAGCCCATGCTGCGCGACCTTTCGCGGATGATGGGCGACCTTTCGAATTACCACGCCCCTGAGATGCTGCCGAACGGCGACATCATAATCCGCCGCAAGCTCCCGCTGGTTCCTGAAGGACCCGCCGGGGACGTTGAGATCTGAGCACTCCTGGAGTGCCGGTAACGAAAGAGCCGAGGCACAGCGTCCCGGTGCACTGGCCAAACCGCGGTTGACGGTGCGTTCGGCAAGGCATCGACATACGGAATGCTTCAGCGCGTCCGGACCTTGACCTCCTCCGCCCCCAGGGACTTGGCGAGCGCCAGAAACCGGGCGGCGGCGACCTCGCCGTAGAGGGCCTCACCTTCTGGAGCAAGGATCAGCTCCAGCGCCTTCTTCTTCGGCTGGAACCTGAGTTCCGCCATCTCGTCGAGCGTCTCTGCCGAGAACATGGCTCCGAATCGCATTGCCCTTCCGACCACCTCGGCCTCCTGCTTTGCCTCATCGGACAGCAGCGAGAACAGCGGCTCGAAGCGGGTGCCGGCGCGGCTGTTCTTGTAGCGGTGCAGAAGGGACAGCCCGAGGAACACGCGCTCCTCGTGGTTCAGCCCGCCCAGGTTCGCCCGGGTTGCGTTGTCGAAGCAGACTTCGTGCCGGTAGTCGGGGTGGGCGCGCCAGCTGACATCGTGCAGCAGACAGGCGGCCTTGATGATCCGTCGCCGTGCCGGCGTGGCGAGTGGAAAGAGCGGCAGGAGAAAACCGTAGAGCTTCTTGCCGAATCCGGGGATCCGGGCCGACGTGGCCTCGGCCCAGCGGCAGGCCTCGACCAGCGGGTCGCGGTCGCGAAGCGATTTCGGCATTTGCTCGTAGAGCATCCCCTCGCGGATGCCATAGGACGAGATGTCGATCTCCTCCGGGTCCAGCACGGCGACCAGTTCGCGCAGGACCTGCACGGCGAGCGGTACAAGCACCATCCGCTCCCCGCCTATTCCGGTGCGGGCCCGCAGCATCTCGAGGTCGGATGCCTCGATGAAGGAGGCGGTCAGACGCACCTGTTCGGGCGTCATCTTGTATTCGTGCAGAACCGTCAGGGGGTAGGCGCGACGCTCCATGTCGATCCGTGCGATGGCGCGCCACGATCCGCCGACAAGGTAGAGCCTTTTGCGCTGGCCGAGCTTCTTCACCGCTTCGTCGAGGATGCCCTTGGCATGCTTGCGGATCGCCTTCATGTCCGGCCCGAGCGACTGGAGCTTGAACGGCCCCAGTGGCGTGGAAAGGCGCTTGCCGACCTTGCCATCGCTGACCACGGCAAGCTCCATAGAGGATCCGCCGATGTCGCAGATGATGCCATCGGCCTCCGGCCAGCCGAGGAGTACCCCCTGCGCCGAAAGGCGGGCCTCCTCCTCGCCGTCGATGACGTGCAGGCGAAGCCCGGTCTCGCGCTCGACTTCGTCCTGGAACTCCCCTCCGTCGGTGGCCTCGCGCACCGCCGCGGTGGCGACGGTCGTGAGAGGCGAGACCTTCATCGCGCGTGCGAGAGCGGCGAAGCGGCGTAGCGCCGAGAGCGCGCGGGCGCGGCCCTCGGGGTGCAGGCATCCGGTTTCGGCAAGACCGGTGCCGAGGCCGGCCATGACCTTCTCGTTGTAGAAATATGCGGGGGAGCGGGCGGCGCCGTCGAACACCACGAGACGGACCGAGTTCGAGCCGACATCAATCACACCCACCCGGCTGAGGGCGCGAGCGCGCGGATCCTCGAAGAGGGGCTGGCCGAACGGGCCCCACTCGTCGGGCCTCTGATCTGGCGTGCCGTCCATCTTCTCACCCCCAAGGTTCGCGGCGGACTTTGCCCCCGGGAGCGTCTCCGGTCAACCTCCCAGGGCCACCGCATGGCCCCGGGCGAAGCCGCATCACTCGCCCGCGTGGGCGAGGCGTGGCACGTCGGCAGCACCCGCGGAGCCCCGGCCCGATAGGGACGGGTTCTCCATGAAGAAGCGATGGCAACTGAAGGCGGGCCTGCCCTCAGGCAGTGGGTAGCGGATGTAGCTGCCGTCCGGCCGCAGCACCCAGGTATGGGCCTCATCGGCGAGGTTGGCGGCCATGATCTGGTCGACGATCTGGGCCTTGACGGTATCGTTGCGGATTTCCACGAGGGTCTCGACGCGGCGGGTGAGGTTGCGGCCCATCCAGTCGGCCGAGGACATGAAGACGCGGGCCTTCCTGGAGGGCAGGCCGTGGCCGTTGCCGAAGCAGACGATCCTGCTGTGCTCGAGGAACCGGCCGACGATGCTCTTGACCCGGATGTTCTCGGACAGGCCCTTCACGCCGGGGCGCA
>CAZOHN010000187.1:0-440 GCA_964579325.1 uncultured Rhodobacterales bacterium | reverse complement strand
CGCAGGCCGCAGATGCCGCGCACGACGATCTGCACCTTCACGCCGGCCTGGCTTGCGGCGTAGAGCGCGTCGATCACGTCGGGGTCCACGAGGGCGTTCATCTTGGCCCAGATTTCCGCCGGACGCCCCGACTGGGCGTGGACGGCCTCGCGGCCGATCATCTCGATCAGGCGGGTCTTCAGGGTCAGCGGCGAGATCGCGAGGTTCTCAAGGGCCTCGGGCTGGGCATAGCCCGAGAGGTAGTTGAAGACCTTGGTGGCGTCGCGTCCCAGGGCCGGGTCGCAGGTGAAAAGGCTGAGGTCGGTGTAGATCCGAGCCGTGATCGGATGGTAGTTGCCGGTGCCGTAATGGGTGTAGGTCACGAGGTTCTCGCCCTCGCGCCGCACGACGATGCTGATCTTGGCGTGGGTCTTGTAGTTGATGAAGCCGTAGACGACATG
>CAZOHN010000186.1:0-7167 GCA_964579325.1 uncultured Rhodobacterales bacterium | reverse complement strand
GTCTGCAAGCGTCGCATTCGCTTCCTCTGCACGCTTCTCAGAGTCTTCCGCTGCAACAACAAGCTGCTGTAGTCGGGCCTGCTCTGCGCGCAAATCGGCGACTTCATCGTTCAGCCTCTGCAAATCGGCTGTTGCCTTGATCGCATCCGCTCTTGCCGCATTCGCCCGATCTTCGTTGGCTAATGTTACGGTCTCGAACTCAGCGAGCGCGTCCAGCCTCGTGGTCACCTCTGACAGTTCCTCCCGCTTCGCTTCCAAGTCTGCAACTTGAACACCAAGCCGCTCCCTGTCTGACTCCAACCGCACCACGTCCGCCTGAAGGTTAGGCGCAAGGGCCCAGGTCAGCCAGCGCCTGGTCAGCCGGGGCCCGTTCAGCCGGGGTCCGTTCAGCCAGGACATGTCAACAGGCAGCGGAGGCGTGCGGGGAACGCTGCTAGGGTGCGCGCGCACCCGCGCGCCAGGCGGCGCGCAGGCCCCAGCCGGCATCCAGGTGAACCATGTCGGCCACCCGGCCCGGGCGCAGGTGCCCAAGCGTATCGCCCCGTCCGATGGCCGAGGCCGGGGCCGACGTGGCCATGGCCAGCGCACGCTCGGCCGTCAGGCCCACCGCTTCGACCATGACGCGCAGGGCCTGCGGAAGGGTCAGGTCGGCCCCCGCCAGCGTGCCGTCCTCCAGCGTCAGGCGGCCCTCGCGGCGCAGGATCCGACGGCCGTTGAGGGTGAACTCGGACAGGTCGGTGCCCGCGACCGCCATGCAGTCGGACACAAGGAAAAGCCCCTCCGGTCGCGCCGCGACGGCGATGCGCAGCACCTCCGGCGCAACATGAAGGCCGTCGGCGATGAGCCCCGCCGGCAGCCCGCCCGAAAGAACCGCGCCGACCAGCCCCGGCTCGCGGTTGCCGAGCTGGCTCATCGCGTTGAACAGGTGGGTGGCGCAGGACGCCCCTGCGGCGATGGCGGCGCGCGCCTCGGCATGGGTGCAATCGCTGTGGCCAAGGCTGACGATGACGCCCGCCGCGGCGAGTGCGGCGATCTGTGCGGGGGCGGCTGACTCCGGGGCCAACGTGACCATGAGCGTGGGCAGCCGGGCGGCGGCGGCGATCAGGCGTGCCAGGTCGTCGTCGGCCAGAGGGCGGATCAGGGCCGGGTCGTGTGCCCCCTTGCGGCGAGGGTCGAGGTGAGGGCCTTCCAGATGCAGCCCCAGAAAGCCCGGAACCTGCGCCTGTGCGGCCGCTGCTCCGGCGGCGATTACCGAAGCGGTCGCCTCGGCCGTGTCGGTGATCAATGTCGGCAGGATGCCCGTGGCTCCGAGGCGGACATGCGTGGCGCAGATCGCGGCAAGCGTGGAGGCCGTGGTCGCGCCATCCACCATCACCCCTCCCCCGCCGTTGACCTGAAGGTCGAGAAGGCCGGGCGCCAGCACGCCGCCCGGCAGCGCCACTTCGGCGGCTCCCCGCGGAACGCTGCCGGCGACGGTCTCGACGATGCCATCCGCCACCACCAGCACGGCGCCCGGATGCAGCCGTGTTCCGTCAAATACATCCGCGCCTGTGAAGGCCTGCCGCATCAGACCGTCTCCGTCACCTTGCGCAGGTGCGGCGGGGTGTCGGGATCGAACCCGCGCCGCCGCGCCAACGCCTCGATGAAACCGTAGAACCCCGCGACCGCCACCAGCGGCGCGACCAGCGGGTGCAGGTCGGGAACCGAGGGAAGCGTGGTCGCGCCCGGCACCGCGGACCCTGTCAGGAACACGTCCGCCCCCTGTGCCGCCAGCCGCTCGGCGGTGGCGACGACCTGCGCAAGGGCCGCATCCTGCACCCCGAGGGCAAGCACCGGGAACTGCGCCTGGACGATCGCGGCGGGGCCGTGCAGCACCTCGGCCGCCGAGTAGGCCTCGGCGTGCAGGCCGCAGGTCTCCTTGAACTTCAGCGCCGCCTCGCTGGCGATGGCAAAGGCCGGACCGCGCCCCAGCACGTAAAGCGAGTGCGCCCGCGAAAGGCGCGCCGCGAGAGGCGACCAGTCAAGCGCCAGGGCTGCCGCGAAGGCGCGGGGCAGGTCCGCGACGGCGCGGCGCAACCCGTCGTCCTGCTGCCACTCGGCCAGCAGGGCGAGACCGGCCGCGACCGACGCGACAAAGGTCTTCGTCGCCGCAACCGACTGCTCCACCCCGGCCCGCAGGGGCAGGCAATGGGACGATGCAAGGGCCATCGGGCTGTCGTCGACGTTGGTGATGGCGATGGTCAGGGCGCCGCCGCTTCCTGCAGCCCGCATCATTTCCACGATATCGGGGCTGCGGCCGGACTGCGATATCCCGATGCAGGCTGCCCCCCCCAGACGCAGGGGGCGCCCATAGATCGACGCGATGGAAGGGCCGACCGAGGCGACGGGAACGCCCGCCAGGAGTTCCACCGCGTATTTCAGGTAGGTGGCCGCATGGTCGGACGACCCGCGCGCCACGGTGACGATCAGGTGCGGGTCGGCGTCGCGCAGGGCGGCTCCCGCCGTGGCGATCTGGCGGGCCGATCCGTCCAGGAGGCGCATCGTTGCCGCCGGGATCTCGGCCACCTCGCGGGCCATGTGGGACACAGTCATTCATCCGTCCTTTCCGCATCCGGCTGAAGCTTCAGCTCAACCGCAAAATCATAGGCATCGCCCCGGTAGAGCGAGCGCGTGAACTCGACCACCCGGCCGGAAGCAAGGTAGCCGATCCGTTCGATCCGCAGGCCCGCCGCACCGGGCATCACCCCCAGAAGCGCGGCGTCCTTGACCCCCAGATTGGCCGCCGAAATCCGCTGCACCGCCCGCACCGGCCGGACCCCCCGGGCCTGAAGCACGGCGTAGAGAGAGGCCTCCACGGTTTCGGGATTCGGCAGGACCGACACGGGCAGCGACGCACGCTCGATGGCCAGCGGCACATCGTCCGACCGCCGCACCCGCTCCAGCCGCGCCACGCGGTCCCCGGCACCGAGACCAAGGGCCATGACCTCTTCCGGTGCGGGAGAGTGCACGGCACGGCTGAGCCAGACCGACTCGACCGACTTGCCGCGCCGGGCCATGTCTTCGGTAAAGCTGGTCAGCAACGACAGCGCCTGTTCCAGCCGCTCGACCTTGGGCGCGACGAAGGTGCCCGATCCGCGCCGTTGCACCAGGGCGCCCTGCGCCACCAGCGCCTGCACCGCCTTTCGGACGGTCACGCGGGACAGGCCCGTCATGGTGGCCATGTCCCGCTCGGCCGGGAGGCTGTCGCCGGACGCGAGGCGGCCTTGCGCCATCGCTTCGGCAATCCGCCGCTGAAGCTGCAGGTACAGGGGGCCGGCGCCCGTCTCGACGAAGCCTTCGGGCGAGAAGAGCCGGTCCACTAGACCGCCTCCCGCGCCAGGATCAGGGCGCCGTCAAGGGCGGTCCCCACGGGTTCGCAGGAGAGCCAGCGCGGGGCGAGGCGGGCGGCATAGACGGCGCCCAGCCCGCCCAGGAACACCGCCCGGCGGGGGCCGTTCCCGGACAGGAGCTGCAGCGCCTCTTCCACCGCGGTCGTGCCCGCCGCAAGCAGGGCTTCGGCGGCGGGGTCGTCCGACCCGGTGACACGGGGAGACAGCGTTGCGAAGTCGGCGGGGGTGGCCCGGACCGCGAAGGCAAGCACCCCGGCCTGACCGCCCAGATCCGCCAGCACCTGCGCGAGCAGCGGCGACATCGGGGTGTCCGGGTAGCCGTCGAGCGCGCGGAGGCAGCGCGACAGCAGTGCCCGGCCCAGCCAGGCACCACTGCCCTCGTCCCCGAGGGCAAGGCCCTTGCCGCCGATTTCGCGCACGTGACCGCCGGTCTGGGCGGCAAAGACCGAACCCGTCCCGATGGCCGCGACCACGCCGTCTTTGCCGCCAAGCGCGCCCCTGGCGGCGGCGACCGCATCGGTCTCCACCCGCAGACGCGCGAAGGGCAGGCGTTGCGCCAGCCAGGCGACCGCGCCGGCCGAGTTGGCCCCGGCCAGCCCCAGCCCGGCCGCCAGATCCGACAGACTTGCCTGGGATCCGGAGGCCGCGAGGGCGGCGCTGGCGACGGACAGGATGTTGTCGGCCGCCCCTGCGCGATCAGAGGCAATGTTGGCGGGTCCCCCCGCTGAACGCCCGAGGATGCGACCTGCATCATCGGCGATCGCCGCCCGGCAACCGGTTCCCCCGCCATCTACGCCCAGAAACAAGTGCATGGTGATTCCCTTCGTGGAGATAATACCAAACAGATACCATTTTGGAAGGGGTATCTTGGGAGCGGCCGTTTTATCGTTAGAAACAGCGTCCGAAAGAAGATGCTTTACAATTGGTATTATTTTGGCATTGTCTTGAGAGCAGAGGGAATCACATGACCGAACGCCCGACCGAAGCACGGCATCCAGACTCCGACGGCCTGCACCGCGCAGTCGCCTCCGATGCGCTGGCGCGCGTGCTGGAGGCCCAGATCGGTGCGCTTGAGGCCATTCGTCCGGCCCTCGGCGCGCTGGAGGCCGCCGCCGTGGCCGGGGCCAATGCGCTGCGGGCGGGCGGGCGGATGGGATATGCCGGTGCGGGGTCCTCGGGGCTGATGGCGCTGGCGGACTGCCTGGAGCTGGCCGGCACCTTCGGGATCCCTCCGCATCGGACGCCCATGCTGTTTGCGGGCGGCACGGCGGCGCTGATGCACATGACGGGCGGGGTCGAGGACGATCCTGCCCTGGCCGAAGCCGACCTTGCCGCCTCAGGCCTGACAGGGGGGGATGTGATCCTGTGCCTGTCGGCGTCGGGCACCACGCCCTACACCCTGGCGGTGGCCGACCTGGCCCGTGCGGCGGGTGTGACCGTCGTGGGAATTGCGAATGTCCCGGCCAGTCCGCTCCTTTCGCGCGCCGACATCGCGGTGCTGCTGGAAACCGGGCCGGAGGTCGTGAGCGGGTCAACGCGCATGGGGGCGGCAACGGCGCAGAAGGTGGCGCTGAACATGCTGTCGGTCCTGGTGGGCATCCGGCTCGGGCATGTGCATGACGGCTACATGGTCAATGTCGTGGCCGACAATGCCAAGCTGATCCTCCGGTCCGCGAGAATGGTCGCGGCCCTTGCCGGCGTCGGGACCGAGGCGGCGCAGGCTGCGCTTGCCGCGACGGATGGCCTTGTGAAACCCGCCGTTCTGGTGGCGCGCGGCATGACGCCCGCCGCCGCCTCGACCGCCCTTGCCGCAAGCGAAGGGCATCTTGCCGGGCTGCTGTAGCGCCCGATGACTTCACGCCAACCGGGCCGCCAAAGACCCGACAACAGGGAGACGACCATGACCAAGACCTTCCGCATCGCCGTTCTGACCAGCACGCTGCTGGCCGGGCCTGCGCTGGCACAGACCACGCTGACCATCGAAAGCTGGCGCAACGATGACCTGACCATCTGGCAGGACCTGCTCATCCCCGCCTTCGAGGCGCAGCATCCCGACATCAAGGTTGTCTTCGCCCCGACCGCGCCCGCCGAGTACAACGCGGCGCTCAACTCCAAGCTGGCCGCAGGGTCGGCGGGCGACCTGATCACCTGCCGCCCGTTCGACGCCTCGCTGCAGCTTTACAACGACGGCCACCTGGCGGACCTGTCGGGCCTTGCCTCGATGGCCAATTTCTCGTCGGTCGCCAAATCGGCCTGGCAGACCGACGACGGCAGCGCCACGTTCTGCGTGCCGATGGCCAGCGTGATCCATGGCTTCATCTACAACGCCGACGCCTTCGAGGCGCTGGGCATCGCCGTCCCGACCACCCGCGACGAGTTCTTTGCGGCGCTCGACACCATCAAGGCCGACGGGACCTACATCCCGCTGGCGATGGGCACCAATGACCAGTGGGAAGCCGCCACGATGGGCTACAACAACATCGGGCCGAACTACTGGAAGGGCGAAGAGGGCCGGCTGGCGCTGATCGCGGGCGAGCAGAAGCTGACCGACGAGGCCTGGGTCGCGCCCTATGCCGAACTGGCGCGCTGGAAGGACTATCTGGGCGACGGGTTCGAGGCGCAGACCTACCCCGACAGCCAGAACCTGTTCACGCTGGGCCGCGCCGCGATCTATCCGGCGGGTTCGTGGGAGATTTCGGGCTTCAACGCGCAGGCTGATTTCAAGATGGGCGCCTTCGCGCCGCCGGTCGCGGCCGCGGGCGACACCTGCCACATCAGCGACCATACCGACATCGCGCTGGGGATGAACGCCGCATCGCCCAATGCCGAAGCGGCCGGGGTCTTTCTTGACTGGGTCGGCAGCCCCGAGTTCGCCACGCTGTACGCCAACGCCCTGCCGGGCTTCTTCAGCCTGAACTCGACCCCGGTCGACATGCAGGACCCGCTGGCACAGGAGTTCGTGTCCTGGCGCGACACGTGCCAGTCGACGATCCGGTCGACCTACCAGATCCTGTCGCGCGGCACGCCGAACCTCGAGAACGAGACCTGGAATGCCTCGGCCAACGTGATCAAGGGCACCGAGGCGCCCGACGCCGCCGGTGCGCGCCTGCAGGCCGGTCTGGCCAGCTGGTACGACCCGCAGAAGTAGGCGCGGGCCGCGCCTGTCGGACCCGGGGGGGCCCTGTGCTCCCCCGGAGCCTCCCCGAGGGAACTTTCGCCAAGATGAAAGGGAAGGACATGGCTTCGAGAAAGCCTGTGCGCTGGCATATTGCCGTGTTTCTGGCCCCGGCGCTGGCGGTCTACACGGCGATCATGATCATCCCGCTGTTCGGGACGCTGAACTTCTCGCTGTTCAACAAGGTGGGGGACAGCGTGGCCTTTGTCGGGCTGGCAAACTTCGCCACGCTGTTCGGGGATGCGCTCTGGTCGGACGCGTTCTGGAATGCCTTGGGCAACAATGCCTGGTTCTTCCTGATCCACATGATCGTGCAGAACCCGATCGGCATCCTTCTGGCGGCGATCCTCTCGACGCCGAAACTGCGGATGGCGGCCTTCTATCGCACCGCCATCTTCATCCCGACGATCCTGTCCTTCGTGATCGTGGGGTTCGTGTGGAAGCTGATCCTGTCGCCGATCTGGGGCATCGCGCCCGGGATGCTGGACATGGTCGGGCTGAAGTCGCTGTTCGCGCCTTGGCTGGGCCGGGAGGAATACGCCCTCACGACGCTGGCGCTGATCTCGGTCTGGCAGTTCGTGGGCATCCCGATGATGCTGATCT
>CAZOHN010000185.1:0-7265 GCA_964579325.1 uncultured Rhodobacterales bacterium | reverse complement strand
TAGTACTCCTCGCGGAACACGAACATCACCACATCGGCGTCCTGTTCGATCGAGCCGGATTCGCGCAGGTCCGACAGCTGCGGGCGCTTGTCCTCGCGGCTTTCGACCTGGCGGCTCAGCTGCGACAGCGCGATGACGGGGATGTCGAGCTCCTTGGCGATCGCCTTCAGCCCCTGCGTGATCTCCGACACCTCGTTCACCCGGCTGTCCTTGGCCGTGGCGGGGCGCACCAGCTGCAGGTAGTCGATGATCAGAACGTCGAGCCCATGGGTGCGCTTGAGGCGGCGCGCGCGGGCGGCAAGCTGGCTGATCGGCAGGGCAGGCGTGTCGTCGATCCACAGCGGGCACTTGTTGAGGTCGGCGGCCGCTCGCAGGAAGCGCTGGAATTCGGTCTCGGTCATGTCGCCGCGGCGGATGTTCTCGGACGGAATCTCGGCCGCTTCCGACAGGATACGGGCTGCGAGCTGCTCGGCGCTCATCTCGAGGCTGAAGAATCCCACGACGCCACCATCCACCGCGCCATCGCTCCCGTCGGGCTTGCGGCCATGCTTGTAGGCCTTGGCGATGTTGAACGCGATGTTCGTTGCGAGCGAGGTCTTGCCCATGGAAGGGCGGCCGGCGAGGATCAGAAGGTCGGATTTGTGCAAGCCGCCCAGTTTCTTGTCGATGTCGATCAGGCCCGTCGACAGACCCGCAAGCCCGCCGCCGCGCTGGTGTGCGGCGTTGGCCACATCGACCGCATCGGTGATCGCCTTCAGGAAGCTCTGGAACCCGGTCTCGCTCTTTCCGGTGCCCGCCAGCTTGTAGAGTCGCTGTTCGGCGGCGATGATCTGCTCGTTCGGCTCGCGCTCGACGTCTACCGCTGCCGCCTCGGCCGAGATGTCCCGGCCAAGTGCTATGAGTTCGCGGCGCAGCGCGAGGTCGTGGATCGTCTGGGCATAATCCTTGGCCGCATAGGACGAGATCGCCGCACCGGCCAGTCGCGCCAGATAGGCAGGGCCGCCCAGGGCCTTCAACCCTTCATCATTCTCCAGAAACGCCTTCAGCGTGACTGGTGAGGCGAGCGCGTTGTTCTTGATCCGCGCCGCGGCAACCTCCCAGATCCGTCGGTGCACCGGGTCGAAGAAATGATCGCCCCCGACGATCTCGGAGGCCCGGAAGTAGATGTCGTTGTTGGTCAGGATCGCGCCCAGCAGCTGCTGCTCGGCCTCGACGTTGCTCGGTAACGTCTCCTGTTCCGATGCGCGGTCGGATGCGCCCCGAAAGACGGTGATGTCGGCCATGTCTGCCCCCTCTGCCCTTGGGGTGATCGCTTACCCGTTTGCACGGTCCCGGGGAACCCGGAGCAACCCTGTGGATCGTTCTCCTCGGGCGCTGGGGATAACCCGGTGCGTTCTTTTCAACTGTCCACAGACTACCACATGCGGGGCCGAAGTCACCGGCCAATACCAGAGGTCGCAGCGCCGCGTGGCAGCGAATCGCAAGGTTATCCACTGAGGTGGAGGCAGCCCTCGCGCTGCGTCAGGTCGGCAGACCGCGCGACCGGCGCCAGTCCGCCGGATTGTTCAGGAACCTCTCGACATCGGCCAGCGTGGCGGCGTCGAAGGCCTCCGTCTCGCGGGCCGCTGCCAGGACGTCCCACCAGGTGCAGAGCCAGTGCAGCTCCACGCCATGCGCCTTCAGCTTCGGGACCGTGTCGGCGAAGATCCCGTAGTAGAAGATCACCGCCGTGTGGCCGCAGGCCGCCCCGGTTTCGCGGATCGCGTCGACGAACGACAGCTTCGAGCCGCCATCGGTGGTCAGGTCCTCGATCAGCAGCACGCGGTCGCCCTCGGCCATCACCCCTTCGATCCGGGCGTTGCGGCCGTAACCCTTGGGCTTCTTTCGGACGTAGGTCATCGGCAGCGCCAGCCGTTCGGCCACGAGCGCGGCGAAGGGAATGCCTGCCGTCTCACCGCCTGCGACCGTGTCGAACGCCTCGAACCCGGCTTCGCGCAGCACCGTGACCGCAAGAAAATCCATCAGTGCCGAACGCACGCGCGGAAAGCTGATGAGCCTGCGGCAGTCGATGTAGGTAGGTCCCTGCAGCCCCGAGGCGTAAGTATAGGGCGTCTCGGCGTTGAAGTGGACTGCCCCCACTTCCAGGAATATCCTCGCCGAAAGGCGGGCGATCTCTTCCTTGGGCGGGAAGGCGGCGGCGATCATGGCGAAACGCTCCAGTGCAGCGGCATCATCGGGTCGAACACGGTGACGGGGCCCGCGCCGGTCACGATCTTCGCCGGATAGGCGGCCGGATCGCCTTTCGTCAGGGTGATCGTTCCGGCATTGCGGGGCAGGCCATAGAAGTCCGCGCCATGCTCGGAAGTGAAGGCCTCGAGACGGTGAAGCGCGCCCGCCTGCTCGAACACTTCCGCGAGGATCGACATCGTGTTGGTGGCGGTGAAGCAACCGGCACAGCCACAGGAATGCTCCTTCAGCGGATCGGGGTGCGGCGCGCTATCGGTGCCGAGGAAGAAGCGCGGATGCCCCGAAACTGCCGCTGCGTGGAGCGCGATGCGGTGCGTCTCGCGCTTTGCGACCGGCAGGCAGTAGTAGTGCGGCCGTATACCGCCCGCCAGGATGTGGTTGCGGTTCAGGATCAGGTGATGTGTGGTGATCGTCGCGGCGATATCCGGCCCGCCGTCCAGCACATAGTCCGCGCCATCCTTCGTGGTGATGTGCTCCATGACCACCCGCAAGCCCGGCGTTGCGCGACGCAGGGGCTCGAGTACCCGGTCGATGAAGACGGCTTCGCGGTCGAAGATGTCCACCGCCGGGTCCGTCACCTCGCCGTGGACGCAAAGCGTCAGCCCGATCGCGGCCATCCGGTCCAGCACGGCCCGCACCTTGTCGAAGTCGCGCACGCCCGAGGCGGAGTTGGTTGTCGCGCCGGCGGGGTAAAGCTTGACCGCGTGGATGATGCCCTCGGCCTGTGCTCGGGCGACGTCGTCGGGGTCGGTCGCCTCGGTCAGGTAGAGCGTCATCAACGGCGTGAAGTTTGCACCCGCCGGCATGGCCGCAAGGATGCGCGTCCGGTAGGCCGCCGCCTGCGCACCCGTCACGACGGGCGGAACGAGGTTCGGCATGATGATCGCGCGGGCGAAATGGCGGGTGCTTTCGGGCAATACGCCCTCCAGCATGGCCCCGTCGCGCAGGTGCAGGTGCCAGTCGTCGGGGCGGCGGATCGTGAGCGTCTCGGTCATGCGCTTGGGCTAGCCGGGGTGGGTGGCGGAGTCCAGTGGCGAGGCCGATTCCGGTGGCGCACGATTTTTGGGCGAGGCGCCCGGTTTGCGGGCGATGCGCATGACGAGACGCGATGGGTGCCCGGGCGGGCTCCGCGCCGCGTTGCAGGAGCTGGTGCCGCCGATAGCGTCGTTCGGGTCGAGGAGACCGCATGTTCGACCACCCCATGCCCCAGTCTGAGGCCCCGCAGGGCCTGCAGCGCACGCGCGGCGATGCGCGTGTGATGCTGGCAGGCTCGGGTCTGCGCGAGTTGCGGCAGGCCGGCTCGGCCAAGGCCTTCCTTCCCCGGGTGGCGGGGCCGGTGCCAGAAGTGGTGTTCCTCAACACCGCGGGCGGCCTCACCGGGGGCGATCGGGTGTCGTTCGCCCTCGACCTCGGTCCCGGCGCACGCGCCTCCGCCACGACACAGGCGGCCGAGCGGGTCTATCGCAGCGCGGGCGGCGTGGCCGAGATGACGGTCACGGCAGAGGTGGCCGACGGCGCCGCCCTGGCCTGGCTCCCGCAGGAGACGATCCTTTACGACGGTGCCGCGCTCAGGCGGCGCACGGTGATCCGGCTGAAGGGGGAGGCGACCTGCCTTCTGTGCGAGATGATCGTCCTCGGCCGCGCCGCAATGGGCGAGACGGTCACCCGCCTCGACCTTTCCGACTGCCGCGAGATCTGGCGTGGCAGCACCCCGGCCTTCGTCGAGCCCCTGCGCCTTACTGACGCGACGCTCGCCCGGCTCGACAGCCCCGCCATGTGGAACGGCGCCCGCGCGGTCGCGACCATTGCGCTTGTCGCGCGCGGTGCGGAGGACGCGGTGGAGGCGGTGCGGGCGGTGCTGCCCGTGAGCGGCCCGGCCGAGGCCGCCGCCTCGGGCTGGGACGGAAAATGCGTGGTCCGGGTGCTCGCGCCCGGCGCACGTGATCTCCGCCGCACGGTCGCGGCGGTATTGACGGTGCTCGGGCGCGGGCCGCTTCCGCGGGTCTGGGCGATGGGAGGATACTGAAAGATGATGCTGACCCCCCGCGAGAAGGACAAGCTTCTCGTGAGCCTCGCGGCGATGGTCGCCCGCAACCGCCTTTCTCGGGGCGTGAAGCTCAACCACCCCGAGGCCATCGCGCTGATCACCGATTTCGTGGTCGAAGGCGCCCGCGACGGTCGGAGCGTCGCCGACCTCATGGAGGCGGGCGCCCATGTCGTGACCCGCGCGATGTGCATGGAAGGCGTGGCCGAGATGATCCACGACGTCCAGGTCGAGGCCACATTCCCCGACGGCACCAAGCTCGTCACCGTCCATCATCCGATCCGGTAGGAGATCACACATGTTCCGCATCCTCACTCCCGTCCTGCCGCTCATGGCGTCTCCCGCGCTCGCGCACGAGGGTCTGCACCATCACCCGCACGGGATCGAGTGGGGCTGGGTCGTCGCCGTCCTTGTCGCGATCGTCGGGGTCGGTGGAGTAGTCTACGCCCGTGTTCGCAAATGATCCCGGGCGAGATCCTCACGCGTGAGGGCGAGATCGAGCTGAACGCAGGTCTCTCTGTCATCGTCCTGGAAGTCGCCAACACCGGCGACAGGCCGGTGCAGGTCGGCTCGCACTATCACTTCGCCGAGACGAACCCTGCGCTGGCCTTCGACCGGGTCGCAGCCCGAGGGATGCGGCTCGACATAGCGGCGGGTACTGCCGTGCGGTTCGAGCCCGGGCAGGTCCGCGAGGTGCAGCTTGTCCCGGTCTCGGGTGCGCGGGTGATCTTCGGGTTCAACCAGGCGGTGATGGGGCCGCTCGACTGAAGGGAATTGCGATGCGCTACGTGACGCCCGTCGATCTGTGGCGGACTGGATGGCAGGTCTGGATGATGGCGGCCGAGGCGCAGATGGTCATCGGCTATCGTCTGTTGGGGATGGTAGGGATCTGGGACACCACGCGCTCCGAGACCTCACGCATGGTCTCCGAGAAGCAGCATGCGGCGACACGCGCCGCACGCGCCGTGGCCAGGGCTGTCGCATCCGGAAAATCCCCGAACGACATCCTCGCCGCTGCGGTCATGCCGGTGCGGGCGCGCACCAGGTCGAACGTCGCGCGTCTTGCCGCCCGCGGTCCCAGGATCGTCGGTCCGAAACCCTGAAAGCCCCTTTTCCACAGGCGGTTCCGGTGTAGTCTGACCGGCAGGGCCCGGCCAGCGGCCTGATCCAGACGGAGAGCCCAAGACCATGTGCAATGCCTGTGTGATGGAGGCCGTGAAGGAGCGAATGCTCTCGCGGCGCGAGATGTTCCGCTTCGGCGCGGGGGTCGCGGCCGTCGCGGCCGGGGCCACGGCGGCACAGCCGCTTCTGGCGCAGTCGAGCGGCAGGGTCGTTGACCTCACTCATGCCTACGACGGCGCTTTCCCCACGTTCGACGGCAATCCCGGCATCCTCTACGAGCCTGCGGTGAAGTTCGAGGACTCGGGCTACCAACTCTGGAAACTCACGATCTTCGAGCACACCGGCACTCACATCGACGCGCCGCTGCACTTCACGTCCGATGGCACCAGCGTCGCAGACCTAGCACCCGAACGCCTCGTCTGCCCGCTCTGCGTGGTCGACATCTCGGCCAAGGCCGCCGAAGAGGCTAACGCGATGGTCATGCCGGAGGACATCGAGGCCTGGGTCACGGCCAACGGCGCGATCCCGGCAGGCGCCTGCGTGGCCATGCACTCGGGCTGGGCCGCCAAGGTCGGGGACCCCTCGTTCCGCAACACCCCCGATGGCAGCTTCGCGTTCCCCGGTTTCTCGAAGGCCGCGACCGACATGCTGGCAGGGATGGACGTGGCCTGCATCGCGGTGGATACCCTGTCGCTCGACCCCGGCAACTCGGCCGATTTCGCGGTCCACTTCTCGTGGTTGCCTGGTGGCCGCTACGGGATCGAGAACATCGCCGGGCTCGACCAGGTGCCTGCGACCGGCGCCACGGTCTTTGTCGGTGCGCCCAAGCACAAGACCGGCACGGGTGGCCCGGCGCGCGTGATGGCCGTCTTCTGATGGCGGTCGTTGCGCTCCTGAGCGACGAGGAGGCCGCCCCGGATGCGCGGGCGGTCTTCGCTGAGATCCGGGCAGCGCGCGGAACCGACTACGTCAACAACTTCTGGCGCGCGCTGGCGCACGACCCCGCACTCCTGCGCGCGACCTGGGAGAGGGTGCGCGACGTGATGGCCCCGGGCGCGCTCGACCCGATGGTGAAGGAGATGGTCTATGTCGCCGTCTCGGCGGTGAACGGGTGCAGCTATTGCGTCCATTCCCACACCGCGGGCGCGAAGGCGAAAGGCATGACGCCCTCGCAGCACGGCGAACTGATGGCCGTCATCGCGACAGCGATGCAGACGAACGGGCTTGCAACCGCGCTCCAGGTCGAGACGGACGAGAGATTCCGCGCGTAGGGCCGCCCGGTTTGCAGTTCGCCTGAAAAACGGGCGAAGCGCCTCGTGCCTGCGCAAAGCCGCACTGCGCCCGACCTCAGGCACCCGGCCGCCTTTGACACTTGCCCTCCCAAGCCCGGACAACGGGCGGGCAGTCCCGGAGGAGCCTTTCCCATGCCCGCCCGCATCTCCCGCGCAACCTATGCCGCGATGTACGGCCCCACCACCGGCGACATGGTGCGGCTGGCAGACACCGATCTCTGGATCGAGGTCGAGCGCGACCTGACAACCTATGGCGAGGAGGTGAAGTTCGGCGGCGGCAAGGTGATCCGCGACGGGATGGGTCAGTCGCAGCGCACCAGAGCCGAAGGCACGGTCGATACCGTCATCACCAACGCGCTGATCGTCGACCATTCGGGCATCTACAAGGCCGATGTGGGCCTGCGCGACGGGCGCATTCACAAGATCGGCAAGGCGGGCAACCCCGATACGCAACCCGGCGTCGACATCATCATCGGCCCCGGCACCGAGGCCATCGCCGGCGAGGGGCGCATCCTGACTGCGGGGGGCTTCGACGCCCATATCCACTTCATCTGCCCCCA
>CAZOHN010000184.1:3163-7271 GCA_964579325.1 uncultured Rhodobacterales bacterium | reverse complement strand
TGCAGCCCTTCACGCTGGTGGGCGCGACGACGCGGCTGGGCCTGCTCACCACGCCCTTGCGCGACCGCTTCGGGATCCCGACGCGGCTGAACTTCTACACCCACGAGGAGCTTCTGGAGATCGTCACGCGCGGGGCGCGGCTGATGGGCTATGCCGCCGAGCCCGAGGGGCTGACCGAGATCGCGCGCCGGGCGCGGGGGACGCCGCGGATCGCGGGGCGGCTGTTGCGGCGGGTGGCGGACTTTGCGCTGGTGGAGGGGGGCGGGCGGATCAGCCGGGGGCTGGCCGACGACGCGCTGACGCGGCTGGGGGTCGATCACCTTGGCCTCGACGGGGCGGACCGGCGGTATCTCACGCTGATCGCGGAGAGTTACGCGGGCGGGCCGGTGGGGGTGGAGACGCTGTCGGCGGCGCTGAGCGAGAGCCGCGACGCCATCGAGGAGGTGATCGAGCCGTTCCTGCTCCAGCAGGGCCTGATCCAGCGCACGCCGAGGGGCCGGATGCTGACCTCGGGCGCCTGGCGGCACCTGGGGCTGGAGCCGCCGAAGGGCGGGCCGGGGGGTGCGGCCGGACAGGCGGACCTGTTTGGAGGGTGACGATGCCGCCGGTAGAGCGGGATTGCTCACGTTGAGCAAAGTTGTCAAGATGTTGATATGACTTGAAAACGTATTTTGCGCTAACCGGATTTCAACCTTTGGAGGGAATTGCGGGCACCCCCCCCGCCCCCATCCCCTCCCCACCAGGGGGAGGGGAGCCGCACGATCGGAGCGGCCCTGGCTGCCACGGCGTCCGACAGTGACCCAGATTGCCCTTCCGCTTCGAGCCCGGAACGGCCAGTCGCTCGTTCCCCCGAAGGGTATGCCTCGTGGGAGTTCGCCCAAGCTTGACCGATGCGCGGTATCTGGCGAGTCTGCTTGCGGGAGAAATGCACGTCGACGATCTCAACCCCATGCCGGTGGGTGGATCGTTCTCATGATTGCCTGATGGGACAGGGTCTGAGGATGTCGCGGTACAAGGGTAGGGGCAAGCTGAGCTATCGGGGCATCCTGGCTCTTGGCATCGGATTGATGTTCGTCTGGTTTTCCCTGAAACCCGAGCATTTCGACGAGACTCCGCCCTTGTTCCTTCTCGTCATCATGTTCATTGCAGGCTCTGCACTCGCCTATGGGGGAATTGCATCCCTGCGGTTCGTCTGGAAGCGCAGTAGCCTCGTTCGATCGGATACACCCGTGTCAGCCGAGATTTGCGTCCTTGAAGATGACGATTCCGATCGCGGCACCGAGACGGTTCATGTGCGCTTCGATGATTGTTGTCAGGCCCTGGGCGTGGATCGGTCCGGGGCGGTTCGGAAATACGTGGATGGAAGGATCCGTTGGGGAGAGGTCTGGCTGGATGACCATGGCACCGTCCATGCGGTCGCCATATCAGGGGAGCATTTCAATACGCTTGTCGGTGGCAGGGAGATTCCAGGCGAGTGTTTTGGAACTGGGAAACAGGCGTGCCGCATTGACCTCTGAAGCCACCCAGGCCGATGCAAGGCGAGCCTGCGAACGCCGAGGACGCGCCCGGTGATCTCCGACTGACTTTCGGGATCCCATCACTTGCCGCAGACCGAACATTGCCAAGCCGAGTGGTTCCGGTGTCGCGCAGTGCGGAAACCTAGACCGAGACGCTCCCTGGCAGCCCCCCGTTGCCTCCGCCTCCCGCCCGCGCTAGCCCTGCGGTATGGATGCCCTGCTCACGCCCGATGCCGTGGCCGCGCTGTTCACGCGGTCGGATGGGTCTTACCTCTGCGCGCGCTGGGGGCGGCCGATCGTGCCGGTGGTGTTCGGGGTGGAGGACGCCACGCTGCCGGTAGTTAAGGGGGCGATCGAGGCGGTGGCGGCGCTGGCGGGCATCGAGGTGGCGGAAACCGACCCGGAGCTTGGCGCGAACTTCATGGTGTTCTTCTTCCGCGACTGGGAGGAGTTGCTGGAGGTGCCGGGTCTCGACCGGCTGATCGAGGGGCTGGGTCCCCTGGTGGTGCGGCTTTCGGAGGCCGGGGCGAACCAGTACCGGGTGTTCCGGTTCGACGGGGCAGGGGGCATCCGGGCGTGCTTTTCGTTCCTGCGGATGGATGCGGAGTTGAGCGCGGTGCCGGCCGAGACGGTGGCCTTGAGCATGGCGGTGCAGGCGGTGCTCTTGTGGTCGGACCGGGCCTTCACCGGGCAGTCGGCGCTGGTGGCGGCGGCGGGCCGGGCGGTGATGCTGCGGCCCGAGATCGCGGGCGTGATCCGGGCGGCCTATGACCCGGTGTTGCCGGTGGCGGCGACGGACCCTTCCCATGCGCTGCGGCTGGCGGCGCGGATGGGGCGGCCGGGATGAGCGCGGCGCTGCGGGCGGGCGTTGCCTACGGGGCGGCGCTCTTCGCGGCGGGGTTCGTGCTTGGGGTGGTGCGGGTTCTGCTCGTGGCACCGGCGCTGGGGCCTGTCGCGGCGGTCGTGCTGGAGCTGCCGGTGATGCTGGCGTTGGCCTGGGGGCTGGCCGGGGTGCTCGCGCGGCGGTTCGCGGTGCCGGGGCAGGGCGCGGACCGGCTGGCGATGGGGCTGGTGGGGTTTGCGGTGCTGATGGTCTGCGAGGTGGGCCTTGGCCTCTGGGGCTTCGGGCGGAGCTGGGCGGAAGTGCGGGCCGGGTTCGGGTCGCCCGAGGGGGCGCTGGGGCTGGCCGGGCAGGCGCTGGTGGCGGCGATGCCGCTGATGCGGCGGAAGGAGATCTGATGGACCTGGGTCTTGCGGGCAAGGTGGTGGTCGTGACCGGCGGTGGCGCGGGGATCGGCGCGGCGGTGAGCGAGGCGCTGGCGGCCGAGGGCGCGGTGCCGGTGATCCTCGCGCGGCGGGCGCCGGAGGCGGGGTGGCTGGAGGCCTTGCAGGCGGTGCAGCCCGGGGCGGGCTGGGTGCAGGTGGACCTGTCGCGCGACGAAGGCTGCCGGGCGGCGGCGGTGGAGGTGCGGGCGCGCTGGGGGCAGGCCTGGGGGCCGGTCTGGGGGCTGGTGAACAATGCCGGCAGGAATGACGGGGTGGGGCTGGGTGCGGGGCCGGAGGCGTTCCGCGCCTCGCTCGACCAGAACCTGATCCATTACTACACGCTGGCGCATCTGTTCGAGGAGGACCTGAAGGCCGGGCAGGGCGCGATCGTGAACGTGTCGTCCAAGACGGCGGTCACGGGGCAGGGCGCGACTTCGGCCTACGTCGCGGCGAAGGCGGCGCAGCTGGGGCTGACGCGGGAGTGGGCGGCGGCGCTGGCGCCCTGGGGCGTGCGGGTGAACGCGGTGATCCCGGCGGAGGTGATGACGCCGATGTATGCCGAGTGGCTGCGGAGCTTTGCCGACCCGGCGGCGGAGCTGGCGAAGATCACCGCGCGGATCCCGCTGGGCGGGCGGATGACCGAGGCGGCCGAGATCGCGGCGGCGGTGGTGTTCGCGCTCTCGCCCCGGTCAGGGCACACCACGGGGCAGTGGCTGTTCGTGGATGGCGGCTACACGCATCTCGACCGGGCGCTGGGACGCTGAGGGGTCGGGAATACCCGACCCATACCCGATTTGGGGTATGCGGCGCGACGGCGTGGTTGCTAGAGTTTACGCAACGTCCTTTTTGTCTCTCCGGACCGTGCCCGGGGGGGATCGCGCATCGCACCGGGGGTATTCATGTCGCTGCGGACAGCGCGCGAAAGGGCATTTCAGACCTTGCTTTTCGAGGTGACGGGCGTCGTTCTGGTGACACCTCTCTACGCTGCGGCGTTCGGCAAGCACCTGGGCGAGAGTGCACTTGTTGTGGTCGCGTTGTCCGCTGTCCTGCTGGTCTGGGCGTTCCTGCACAACCTGGTCTGGGACCGGCTCGAATGGCGGTGCGCGCGGCGGGTGTCCAGCAACCGGTGCCATCGGCTGAGGCTGGTCCACGCGGCAAGTTACGAGATCTCGGCGATGGTGGTGACGCTGCCAGTGCTGATATGGTTCGGCGGGCACGGGCTTCTTGACGCGATAGCGGCTGACATCGGGTTGTCGATCTTCGATGGGATTTGGGCCTACCTGTTCTTTCTGGGCTACGACAGGCTGCGTCCGGTGCGGGTCTGA
>CAZOHN010000184.1:0-3063 GCA_964579325.1 uncultured Rhodobacterales bacterium | reverse complement strand
TTGGGCCTACCTGTTCTTTCTGGGCTACGACAGGCTGCGTCCGGTGCGGGTCTGAGCCCGCTGCCGGGGCGTTGACGGCTGGGGCGTTGACGGGGGGGCGTTGGCGGGCGATGCAGGGGGGCCGTCCCGGCCCGAGGAGTGCGCCCATGTCCGACCCGCACCGGTTCACGCTGCGTGTCTACTACGAGGACACCGACCTTGCGGGGATCGTCTACTACGCGAATTACCTGAAGTTCATCGAGCGGGCGCGGACCGAGTGGGTGCGGGGGCTTGGGATCGACCAGGGCCGGCTCAAGGCCGCGGCGGGCGTGGTGTTTGCCGTGCGGCGGGTGGCGGCGGACTATCTTTCGCCGGCGCGGTTCGACGATGTGCTTGCGGTGGAGACGGTGGCGCGGTCGTGCAGCGGGGCGCGGGTGGTTCTGGAGCAGCGGGTGTTGCGGGGGGACGAGGTGCTGTTTGCCGCCGAGGTGACGCTGGTGGCGCTGACGGCGGAGGGCCGGCCGACGCGATTGCCGGAGGCGGTGCGTGCGGCGATGGGCGGCTAGGATGGGGCGGGTGTCTGCGGTGTGCGTCGTTGCGGGGCTGGCACTGGCTGCCGGTAAGGTGTGGGCGGAAGCGCCGCTTCAGCTTGTCCGGGGCGGGGATGTCCTGGACATCCCGGCGACAGGCATCGCGGCGGCGGCGCCGGGTGCCGACCAGTCTGGCGCGCCGGCGCTGTCGGTCGTCCTGACGGGGGCCGCGCGCGCGGACCTTGCGGCGTTCACCGCGCGGCATGTGGGCGCGGTGATCGAGGTGCGGCTGTGCGGTGTCGCGGTGGTCGAGCCGCGCCTGCTGACGCCGCTGGACGGCGGGCAGATGCTGGTATCCTTGGCGGATGGCCCCGATCCGGCGGAGGCGGTGCGCCTCGTCCGCGGGGAAGCGCCCTGTGCCGGGGCAGGCGGATGAGCGGGCGGCATACCACCCATGGACCGGCAGCCCGCCGCCACCTCATGCAGATGTGTTGGCATTCGCCCTGATTTCCGCGTAAGAAGGCGATAATGAGAGCCGCACAACGCGGCCCCGGTAACGAGCAGGCACATGGAAGCGGATACCCTCGCCCTGGCGCAGGAGATGGATTTTTCCATGCTCGCGCTTTTCGCCCGTGCGACTTTCACCGTGAAGGTCGTCATGATCCTCCTCATCGTGATGTCGTTCTGGTCCTGGGCGATCATCGTCCAGAAGTTCCTCAACTACCGGCGGGCGCGCAATGAATCGGCCACCTTCGACCAGGCCTTCTGGTCGGGCGAGCCGCTGGACGAGCTGTTCGAGACGATCGGCCCCGAACCGCAGGGTGCATCGCAGCGCATCTTCTCGTCGGGGATGATGGAGTGGCGGCGCAGCCACCGGCAGGACGGCGGGCTGATCGCGGGCGCGCAGGCGCGAATCGACCGCAGCATGGACGTCGCGATCGCCAAGGAATCCGAGGGGCTGAACAAGGGCCTGTCGTTCCTTGCGACCACCGGGGCGACGGCACCGTTCATCGGCCTCTTCGGCACGGTCTGGGGCATCAAGCACGCCTTCGAGCAGATCGCGATCAGCCAGAACACGAACCTCGCCGTGGTGGCGCCGGGCATCGCCGAGGCGCTGCTGGCGACCGGCATGGGGCTTCTGGCGGCAATCCCGGCGGTGGTGTTCTACAACAAGCTCTCCGCGGACAGCGACCGGATCGTGGGCGGCTACGAGGCCTTCGCCGACGAGTTCTCGACGATCCTGTCGCGCCAGCGGGACGCCGGAGCCGTGGCGGCGTCGGTCATCAAGGGCGGGGGCGGCGGACGGCGCCGGGGGCGCAAGCGCGGCGGACGTGCCGCGGCGATGTCGGAGATCAACGTCACGCCCTTCGTCGACGTGATGCTGGTGCTGCTGATCATCTTCATGGTGGCCGCACCGCTGCTGACCGTGGGCGTCCCGGTGGAATTGCCGCGCACCGCGGCGCAGTCGCTGCCGACCGAGCAGGAGGAGCCGCTGACCATCACGATCACGGCCGACGGGCGGCTGATGATCCAGACCACAGAGACGGCCGAGGCCGAGTTGATCCCCAAGCTGCGCGCCATCGCCGCAGAACGGCGCGACGACAAGGTGTTCCTGCGCGCCGACGGGTCGATCCCCTACGAGCGGGTGGTGCAGGTGATGGGGGCGCTCAACGCGGGCGGGTTCCGCAGCATCGGCCTCGTCACCGACACCGGCGGCCCAAGGTTCGACGGGTCGGTCGCGTCAGACGGCTGAGGAAAGTGTTGTGCGGATCTGGAGCGCCATGGACACCGGGCAGAGGGTCTCGGGGGTTGGCCATCTCGTCCTGATCGGATGGGTGATGGTGGGCGATCTCTTTGGTCCGCGCGACGTTCCGTTCGAGTTCGCCGAGGTGTCGATCATCTCGGGCGAGGAGTATGCGGCGCTGCAGGCCGCCGCCGCCGCGCCGCGCGCGGTGGAGGAGCCGCCCGGACCGGCCGAGCCCGAGCCGCCCGCCACCGAGCCGGCACCCGAGCCCGAGCCGGCACCCGAGCCCGAGCAGGCGCCCGAGCCGCAGCCCGAGGAGCAACCCGAGCCACCGCTGCCCGAGCCACCGCTGCCCGAGCCGACCCCGATTCCCGAGGCGGAACTTCTTCCGGTGCCACCCGTGACCGATGCGGGCGACCCCGCGGCGCGTCTCGAGAGTCCGCGTCCCCGCCCGCGCCCCGCGCCGCGCGTGGCCCCGGAGGCGGCGGAAGCGCCGCCGCCCGAGGCCGAGGTCGCGCCGGAGATCCGCGAGGCCCCGGAGCCCGCCGACGTGGCCGAGGAGGCCGTACCGGTCGAGGAGATCACGCCGACCGCGCCCGAGGAGGCTGCCACCGAGATCGTGACCGAAGCCGAGCGGCCGACGCAGGGCAGCCAGGCGCTCGCGCCGTCGTCCTCGCCACGCCCGCGCGCGCGTCCGGCCACGCCGCCCGCGCCGCGCGTGGCCGAAGCGCCTACACCCGAGACGCCCACGCCCGAGACGCCCACGCCCGAGACGCCTCAGTCCCAGCAGCCCTCGACCGAGGATGCCAT
>CAZOHN010000183.1:0-7317 GCA_964579325.1 uncultured Rhodobacterales bacterium | reverse complement strand
GAAAGTGCTGCGGTCCTGGGGGGGCATCATGGACATGTCGCCCGACGGCTCGCCCATCATCGACAGGACGCCAGTCGAGGGTCTCTACATCGACTGCGGCTGGAACTACGGCGGCTTCAAGGCCGTGCCCGCCTCGGGCTGGTGCATGGCGCACCTGATGGCCACGGGGGAGCCGCACGCGGTGGCCGCGAAGTTCCGGCTGGACCGGTTCCTCACCGGCCGCAACATCATGGACGAGGAGGGCACCGGTGCGCAGCACAACCTGCACTAGCCTCGCCCTGACGCTTGCGGCCTTGCCTGCGCTGGCCGGGCCGCAACCCGGCTGCTTCGCGCGCACCTACAATGCGGGTCATCTCGCGTCCCACCCCGCGCAGGTCGTCGCCGCGATGCGGCTGCACCTGCGGCCGGTGGAGGCGGACGAGGGTGCGAACGTTCCCGCGGGCACGATCGTCGGCTCGGTCACGGTCATGCCGACCGGACGCGGCCACCTCGTGCTCGGCGATTTCCCGGGCGACGCGATGCTGGCCGAGTTCCCCGGCGAAGAGCTTTCGACCTTCCTGATCTGCGACGGCTCGGGCGGGATGACCTGCTTCGAGCCCTGTATGGACGGACGCAGCGGCGACGGCTTGGACGTGATCGGGCAGGACGACCGCAGCATCATGATCCGCACCCTGTCGCTCGGGGTCAACGCCGGTCAGGTCTGCCGCGGCTTCGACATCGCCGAGGTGAAGGGCGAACCGGTGACCTTCTTCCTGCCCCGCGTCGATGACGCGGTCTGCGACGAGTGAGGAGACCTGCGGCATGCGCCTGACCTGCCCCCTCTGCGGCGAGCGCGACCGGCGCGAGTTCACCTACTACGGGCACGAGACCTTTCTCGACCGCCCTGGCCCCGAGGCCGACGACGAGGCCTGGCACGCCTACGTCTACCTGCGCGACAACCCCGCCGGCGAGACCCGCGACCTGTGGTACCACGACCCCTGCCAGTCCTGGCTGGTCGTCACCCGCGACACTGTCAGCCACGCCATCCGCGCCACCGGGCTTGCCGCGGAGGCAAAGCGATGAGAGTTGACGGCAAGGGCCTTGTGAACCGCCGCGCGCCGGTAGCCTTCCGCTGGAACGGCGAGAGCTACATGGGGGCCGAGGGCGACACGCTGGCATCTGCGCTGCTGGCCAACGGGGTCCGCCTCTTTGCTCGGTCGTTCAAGTATCACCGCCCGCGCGGAGTGATGACCGCCGGATCGGAGGAGCCCAATGCCCTGGTCACGGTTGGCCGCGGCGCGGACCAGGTGCCTAACGTCCGCGCGACCGTCCAGGAGGTCTTCGACGGCCTTGATGCACGCCCCCAGAACGCCTGGCCCTCGTTGAAGCACGACGCGATGGCAGTGAATGACCTGCTTGCTCCGTTCTTCAGTGCAGGTTTCTACTACAAGACGTTCATGTGGCCGCGCGCTTTCTGGGAGCGGCTCTACGAGCCCGCGATCCGCCGCGCGGCGGGGCTGGGCAGCCTGTCGGGCGAGCACGACGCTGCCCGCAACGACCGCGCCTGGGCGTTCTGCGACGTATTGGTGATCGGCGCGGGGCCGGCGGGCCTTATGGCGGCGCTCGCCTGCGCCGAGGGCGGGGCGGACGTGATCCTCGCCGACGAGGACTTCCTGCCGGGCGGTCGGCTGAATGCCGAGACCGAGGCGGTCGACGGGGTGCCCGGGGCCGACTGGGCCGCCGCGACCGTGGCGCGGCTGCGCGAGATGCCGAACGTGCGGGTCATGGCCCGTACTACCGTGACCGGGGCCTATGACCAGGGAACCTATGGCGCGCTCGAACGGGTGAGCCACCATGTCGCGAGCCCGCACCCGGATGCGCCGATGGAGACATTCTTGCGGATCGTCGCGAAGCGCGCGATCCTCTGTGCGGGCGCGCTCGAACGCCCGATCGCCTTCCCGGACAATGACCGGCCGGGCATCATGTTGGCCAGCGCCGCGCGCGCCTACCTCAACCGTTGGGGCGTGGCGCCGGGCAAGGCGGTCACGATCTTCGGCAACAACGACAGTGCCCACCGCACCGCGCAGGACCTCGTCGAGGCGGGCGTGACCGTCGCCGGACTGATCGACAGCCGCGAGGAAGCCAGGCCCGCGGGCGATTACCCTGTCTTCGCCGGTGCCCGGGTCATCGCCACCGGAGGCCGCCGGTCCCTGCGCGAGATCACCATCCGGCATGCAGGAGGGGAGCGCAGCATCTGGACCGATTGTCTTGCCGTATCGGGGGGCTGGAACCCGACAGTCCACCTGACCTGCCACATGAACGGCCGTCCCCAGTGGAGTACGGCCCACGCCGCCTTCCTGGCGTCGCCGGGTGCGATCCCTGGCCTGATCGCAGCAGGAGCGGCCGCGGGTGCGTTCTCGACGGCCGCCTGCCTTCGCGACGGCCTGCGCGCCGCTGTGGACACGCTCGACCATCTTGGCCGGACAGCACCGGTACTTGACCTGCCGCTGGCCGAGGACGACCCCTACCGGATCGCGGCCCTGTGGCACGTGGAGGGCAAGGGCAGGTCGGGCGGGAGGGCCTGGATCGACTTCCAGAACGATGTCACGGTGAAAGACGTGAAGCTCGCCGCGCAGGAGAATTTCCGGAGCGTCGAGCACATGAAGCGCTACACCACGCAGGGGATGGCGCCGGACCAAGGCAAGAACTCCAACGTCGTGGCCCTCGCGGTGCTGGCGGACGCTACCGGGCGCGGCATCCCGGAGACCGGCACCACCACCTTCCGCCCGCCCTACACGCCTGTCTCCATCGCCGCGATGGGGGCAGGGGCACGAGGCGCGGGCTTTGCGCCGCAGCGCTTCCTCACCTCGCACCAGGCCTCGGTCGACCGGGGCGCGCCGATGGTCGAGGCCGGGCTGTGGTATCGCCCGTCCTACTTCCCGCGCCCCGGCGAGACGACCTGGCGCGAGGCCTGCGACCGCGAGGTCGGCATGGTGCGGCACGCGGTGGGGGTGGCCGACGTCTCGACGCTCGGCAAGATCGACATCCAGGGGCCGGACGCAGGGGCCTTCCTCGACTTCGTCTACACCAACACTTTCTCGACGCTGCCGGTCGGCCGCGTCCGCTACGGGCTGATGCTGCGCGAGGACGGGTTCGTCATGGACGACGGCACCTCGGCACGGTTCGGGGCGGACCACTTCGTGATGACCACGACGACCGCCGCAGCGGGCCTCGTGATGCGTCACCTAGAATTCGTCCACCAGGGCCTTGTGCCGCAGATGGACCTGCGCATGGTCTCGGTCACCGAGCAATGGGCGCAATTCGCCGTGGCCGGACCGAAGGCTCGGGCGCTCCTGGCGACCGTGCTTGATGAGCCTCTGGGCGACTTCCCGTTCATGGCCTGCGCCGAGCGGGGCGTCGCGGGCGTGTCGGGACGGCTCTTCCGGATTTCGTTCTCCGGAGAGGAAGGCTTCGAAGTCGCCGTTCCGTGCCGCTATGGCGAAAGCCTCTTCCGCCTCCTCATCGCGCAGGCCGAGAGCCTCGGTGGCGGTGCGTACGGGATGGAGGCACTGAATGTCCTGCGGATCGAGAAGGGCTTCCTGACCCATGCCGAGATCCACGGACGGACGACAGCGGCCGACGTCGGGCTGGGCAAGATGGTCAGCGGCAAGAAGGACTGCATCGGGCGCCAGCAGTCGCAGCGACCGGGGTTGAACGAGGACCGCGAGGAGCTGGTCGGGCTGCGGCCGCGTGCGTCGCAGGCCGAGATCACCGCGGGCGCGCATCTCTTTCGCGAGAGCGCTGCTGCCGTGAGCGACAACGACGAGGGCTACGTCACCTCGGTCTGCTGGTCGCCGACGTTGGGGACGTATCTCGGCCTCGGCTTCCTGAGGGACGGTCGGGCGCGACATGGCGAGACCGTGCGCCTCGTCGACCACCTGCGCAGGGTCGAGGTCGCCTGCGAGGTCTGCGACCCCGTGTTCCTCGACCCTGACGGAGGGCGTATGCGTGGCTAGGCTGATCGCGAAAAGCCCGCTCGAGGGCGTACTGCCGCTGACGGTGGGACGAATGACGCTCTCGGAACTGGTGATCGAGCGAATGACCTCGGTGGCGCCCCTGCGTGGGCAGGAGAAGGCCACGGCGGCGCTCCTCAAGCAGACCCTCGGGCTGGGGTTCCCGGCGCCCAACCGGACGCTGGCCAAGGACAGCACGCGGATCCTCTGGGCAGGACGGTCAATGGCGCTGCTGGTGGGCGCTGAAGCGCCCGCGGGCCTCGACCTCCACGCCGCGCTGACTGACCAGTCGGATGCGGTGGCGGGGTTGCAGCTCGAGGGTCCGGGGGCCGAAGCAGCGCTCGCCCGCCTCGTTCCGCTCGACCTGCGCGCCACTGCCTTCAAGCGTGGGCACACCGCGCGGACGATGCTTTGGCACATGACCTGCCAGATTACGCGGACCGGACCGCAGGGGTTCGAGCTTTTTGTGATGCGCTCGATGGCTCGCACGGCGACGCACGATCTGCACGGCGCGATGAAGAGTGTCGCCGCGCAAGTCTGACGACCGGCTCCGTGCGGTCGAATTGTGGGAGCACATGCCGCGCCGGGGGCCGGCGGAGCCTCCGTTCTGACGAGGCTGCTATGACACCTGCATTGAACGGAGAGGGCTTGGCACCGGGTTCCGAGGGGCCGATACTCAGGCCATGAACCTCCCCCCGTCCTTCCTCGACGAGTTGCGCGGCCGCCTTTCCCTGGCGCAGGTCGTCGGCCGCAAGGTTTCCTGGGACCCGCGCAAGACCAACCAGGGCAAGGGCGACTACTGGGCGGCCTGCCCGTTCCACCAGGAGAAGTCGGCCTCGTTCCACGTCGACGACCGGAAGGGCTACTACTACTGCTTCGGCTGCCACGCGAAGGGCGACGCGATCGGCTTCGTGAAGGAGACCGAGAACGTCTCGTTCATGGAAGCTGTCGAGATTCTCGCCCGGGAGGCCGGGATGCCGATGCCGGCCCGCGACCCGGCTGCGCAGGCCAAGGCCGACCGGCGCGGGCAGCTTGCCGAAGTGATGGAGCAGGCCGTCCGCCACTACCGCCTCCAGCTCAAGACCGGCGCTGCTGGCCCCGCGCGAGACTACCTCGCGGGACGCGGGCTGAAGGAGGCGGCGCTCGACCGCTTCGAGATCGGCTTTGCACCAGAGGGCTGGCAGGGGCTGTGGGAGCACCTGCGCGGTCGGGGCGTGGCCGAGGACCTGATCTTCGGCGCGGGGCTCGCCAAGCCGTCCACGAAGGGCGGCAAGCCCTACGACGTGTTCCGCAACCGGATCATGTTCCCGATCCGCGACGCCCGCGGCCGCGCCATCGCCTTCGGGGGACGTGCGATGGACCCCGACGACCCCGCCAAGTACCTCAACTCGCCCGAAACCGACCTATTCGACAAGGGCCGGACACTCTTCAACCACGGGCCAGCGCGTGAGGCATCGGGCAAGGGTCGGCAGCTTGTCGTGGCCGAAGGCTATATGGACGTCATCGCGTTGGTCATGGCCGGCTTCGAGGCCGCGGTGGCGCCGCTCGGGACCGCGGTGACCGAGGAGCAACTTGCGCTACTGTGGCGGCTGCACCCCGAACCGGTCGTGGCACTCGACGGCGACAAGGCGGGGCTGAACGCCGCGCTCCGGCTGATGGACCTTGCGCTGCCGCTGATCGAGGCGGGGCAGTCGCTCCGCTTTGCGCTGATGCCGCCGCCCAAGGATCCCGACGACGTGATCCGTGAAGGTGGGCGGGCCGCGATGCAGGCGATCCTCGACCGGGCCGAACCGATGGTGACGCTGCTCTGGCGGCGCGAGACCGAGGGCAAGGTCTTCGACAGCCCCGAGCGCCGGGCCACGCTCGATCGGCGGCTGCGCGCGGTGCTCGGCCGGATCCGCGACCCCTCGCTGCGAGGCCACTATGGCGAAGAGATCCGGCGGCTGCGCTACGACCTCTTCGGAAGCGGTCGGCCTCCACCGCCGCGCCCGAAGGACTGGTCGCCCCGGGGGACGGGGTGGCGCGCGGCGCAGGCCGAGCCGCTTGCCGCAACGCGCGCCTCGCCGCTTGCGGCAGCCTCGGGCACGGACGTGGAGGAGGGGCTCCACGAGGCAGTGATCCTTGCCGCGCTGATCGTCCATCGGCGGCTTCTGGCAGAGTTCGAGGGAGCGCTCGAGGGCCTCGCCTGCTCTGGTCCGGCGCACGAGACGCTCAGGCAACGCCTGCTCTCGGGCGAGGATATCCCGTCCGACACCCTTGAAACTCTCGGCCCGGCTGGCCATCTCCGGATCGTGCCCGCCCTTCGACCGCAAGCCGATCCCGATATCGTGCGCCTCTGCCTCGCAGAGGAATTCGCACGCCTTGCCGCCGTGCGCGGTGCCCGGCGCGAGATCGCCGACGCGATGGACGACCTCGAAGGCTTTGCAGACGAAGGGCTGACCTGGCGGCTGCGCCAGGCCGCCGAGGCCACCACCGCCATTGGCCGCGGCCAGACCGAAGACCGCGCCGAATACGACGTCGCCCCGAACGGCGCCCGCCTCAATCGCGAGGAGAAGGCGGCCTTCGACCGGCTCCTCAGCCGTATCGGCGCCGTTGCCCTTCCGCCGCCTGAAGGTGAGCCGAGCGGCGATTCTGCCCGGGATACTGTCGAAGACTCGAAGAATTAGGGGTCGGGGATGTTTCCTCCCCATTGATTCGCGCTATTGATTCGCCAGACGCCCGCCCGGCGAATCACCACCCAGGAGCTCCGCATGGCCGCCAAGGACACCGACGACGTCAAGACCGACGAGCAGGACACCGAGACCATGCTCGACATGAGCCAGGCGCAGGTGAAGAAGATGATCGCCGACGCACGCGAGCGCGGCTACATCACCATCGACACGCTCAACGCCGTCTTGCCGCCGGAACAGGTGTCCTCGGAGCAGATCGAGGACGTGATGGCGATGCTCTCGGACATGGGCATCAACGTGATCGAGGACGACGAGCCCGACGAGGCCGAGGGCGGCGGCGAAGTGGTCGAGGCCTCGACCTCGCGCGAACTGGCCGTGGCCTCCACGGCGTCCGAGACGCTCGACCGGACCGACGACCCGGTGCGGATGTACCTGCGCGAGATGGGGTCGGTCGAGCTTCTCTCGCGCGAGGGCGAGATCGCCATTGCCAAGCGGATCGAGGCGGGCCGCAACACGATGATCGCGGGCCTGTGCGAAAGCCCGCTGACCTTCCAGGCCATCACCATCTGGCGCGACGAACTCCTGAACGAAGACATTCTTCTGCGCGACATCATCGACCTCGAGGCCACCTTCGGCCGGTCGATGGAGGGCGATGA
>CAZOHN010000182.1:0-7424 GCA_964579325.1 uncultured Rhodobacterales bacterium | reverse complement strand
CGCGCCGGTCGTTGCGACCGCCGCCGTCGCCCCGGTTGTCCTGCCGCGGCTGCTCCTGCCGTGGATCGTCGCGATCGTCGGGATAGCCGCCCTGACCGTTGGCCTGGCCACCGTTCCCGCCCGGCTGCCCGCCGAATTCGCGACGCTGCGCGTCCAGCTCGCGCTGCGCCTCGCCCAGCATCCGGGCATAATGCTCGGCGTGCTGGAGGAAATTCTCCGCCGCCACGCGGTCGTTGCTGAGCTGCGCATCGCGGGCCAGCATCAGATACTTGTCGATGATCTGCTGCGGGGTGCCACGCACCTTGCCTTCCGGGCCCGAACTGTCGAACACGCGGTTGACGATGTTGCCTAGGGGCGAACGCTGCCGGTTCGACTTCGAACGCGAACGGGATTTCGATGATCTCATGTAATCTGTTGTCCAGCCTTTTTCGGGCCTTGCCCGGACCGCGCGGCCTGACCCTAGGGGCGTTCCGAGCTTGTCCTGAGGTGTTTGGCTTGCCGGCGGGGGAGACGTAGTCGCGTCCCTCCTCCCGCGTGGTTTCATAATCACTTCAGGACACGGGTGACAAGTCGATTCTCGCAATCAGGCGCAACCTTCGGCACTTTCCGGCGCGGAAGTCACTCCCGGCGCGCCGAAACCACCCGGACGCGCCCTGTCAGGTCGTGATGCGTCGCGACCCCGGCGAGACCGGCGGCACGGAAGAACCCCGCTACCGCTCCCTCCTGCCCGAGACCGATCTCGACCGCGATACGCCCTCCCGGGACAAGGTGGGCGGCGGCACCCGTGGCAATCGCGCGGTAGGCTCCCAGCCCGTCGCCTTCGTCGGTCAAGGCCCCGCGCGGCTCCCAGTCGCGCACTTCAGGCGCCAGGCCCGCCATCTCGGCAGCGGCGATGTAGGGCGGGTTCGAGACGATCAGGTCGAAATTCCCGCCGACGCCTTCGAACCACGACGCGATCGCCAGATCGGCCCGGTCGGTGAGGCCGAGGGCGGCAGCGTTGCGCCGCGCCACCTCCAGCGCGGCCGGCGAGACATCGGTGCCCAGCCCCGTCGCCCCGGGCCGCTCGGCAAGAAGCGTCAGCAGCAGGCACCCGGTCCCCGTGCCGAGGTCGAGGACGCGGGCGAAGGGCGCCGCGAGCGCCACCTCGACGAGCGTCTCGGTATCGGGGCGCGGATCCAGCGTATCGGGCGTGACGATGAAGTCGCGGCCCCAGAACGCGCGGCGCCCGAGGATCTGGCTCACCGGCTGGCGCGCCGCACGGGCGGCGACATGGCGCCCGACGGCCGCAGCCTCGTCCGCGGTGATCGTGCGGGCGGGATCGGCCGCCGCCAGGCTGCCCCTCAGCCCCAGCGCCCCGGCAAGCAGCAGGCGCGCATCGCGGCCGGGGTCCTCGACACCCGCCGCCCGCAGGCGTTGTACCGCATCGGCAAGCACCTCCAGCAGGGTCGGCCCCGTCATCCCTCCATCTCGGCGAGCTTCGCCGCCTGATCGGCCGACGTCAGCGCGTCGATCACCTCCTCAAGGTCGCCCTGCATCACCTGGTCGAGCCGGTAGAGCGTCAGGTTGATCCGGTGGTCGGTCATCCTTCCTTGCGGAAAGTTGTAGGTCCGGATGCGCTCCGACCGGTCCCCGGTGCCGACCTGCGACCTCCGGTCGGCGGCGCGTTCGGTATCGGCGCGCGTGCGCTCCATGTCGTAGAGGCGCGCGCGCAGCACGGCCATCACGTTGGCCCGGTTCTGGTGCTGCGACTTCTCCGAACTGGTCACCACGATGCCCGTGGGCAGGTGCGTCACGCGCACCGCCGAGTCGGTGGTGTTGACGTGCTGGCCGCCCGCGCCGGACGACCGCATCGTGTCGATGCGGATATCGGAGGCGGGAATGTCGATCTCGACCTCGGCGGCCTCGGGCAGCACCGCCACCGTGGCCGCCGAGGTGTGGATGCGCCCGCCCGATTCCGTCTCGGGCACCCGCTGGACGCGGTGGACGCCGGATTCGTACTTGAGCCGGGCAAAGACCCCCTCGCCCTGCACCGAGGCCACGGCTTCCTTCACGCCGCCCAGTTCGGTCTCGGTCAGCGACAGAAGCGCAAACCGCCAACCCCTCGCCTCGGCATACTTCTGGTACATCCGCAGCAGGTCGCCCGCGAAAAGCGCCGCTTCCTCCCCGCCGGTCCCGGGCCGGATCTCCAGGATCGCCGGCCGCGCGTCGGCGGCGTCCTTCGGCAGCAGCGCCAGCCGCAGCGCCTGCTCGACCTCGGGCAGCCGTGCCTTCAGCCGTGGCAGTTCCTCCTCGGCCAGCGCCCGCATCTCGGGATCCATCCGCATCGCCTCCGCCTCGGCGATCTCGTCACGCAGCCGCCGCCAGTCCTCGATCTCCGCCACCACGGGCTTGAGGTCGGCATACTCGCGACCCAGGGAGGCGAGCTCCGACGGGTTCGCGCCCTCCGCCATCTTCGCCTCGACGAACTGGAAGCGGCTCACGATCTGATCGAGGCGTTCGACTGGAATCATGGCGCTGCCTTCCCCGATCGGGGTCTGGGGGTCAAGTCAGAGGTGGCCGTTGAGCTCCCGAATCCAGGCTTCGATCCGCTTGCGGTTCACGCCCAGGTCGCTCTGCCCGAACCGGGCGCGGCCGTGGAAGGTGATTGTCCCCTCTCCGGCGACAACGGTGGTGTAGTCGGGAAAACCCCAGATCAGCGATCGCGTCTCGTAGGTCGCCATGCCCACGCCTGGCTCGCCCGCGATGCGCAGGGTCCGGGGCGTGTCGAGGATCGCGACATCGGCGAAAGACAGCGCCTCCACCGCCGGCACCGAAAGCTGCCGCACGACGGTGTGGGAGTTCGCCCCGGAATACTCCCCGACCGGCAGCACCGCGGGGGCGAGATGCCAGCGCGCCACGTCGACCGGTGCGAGCCGCACCCAGACCCCGGCCGCCAGAAGCAGAACCGCGAGGACGACAAGACCCTTGAGGAGGAGCGCGCTCACCCTGCCCGCCCCGTTGCCCGCCCCGTTGCCCGCCCCGTTGCCCGCCTCGTCCAGCCATAAAGGCAGATCAGTTCCATCGCCACATGGGCGCCCGCGATCGCGGTCGCGCCGGTCGTGTCGAAGGGCGGGCTGACCTCGACCACGTCCCCGCCCACGAGGTTGATCCCCGCCAGCCCCCGCAGGATCGCCGCCGCCTGCCAGCTCGCTAGCCCGCCCCAGACCGGCGTGCCGGTGCCCGGCGCGAAGGCCGGGTCGAGCGCGTCGATGTCGAAGGTGAGGTAGCAGGGCCGGTCGCCGACGATGGCCCGCGCCCTTTCCGCCGCCGCCGCCGCCCCGGTCTCGTGCACCTCGCGGGCGTCGATCACGTTCACGCCGAGGTAATCCTCGCACTCCGTCCGGATACCGATCTGCACCGAATGAGCCGCATCGACGAGGCCGGTCCTGACCGCCTTGTACATCATCGTGCCGTGGTCGATCCGGCTCAGGTCGTCATCCGCCCAGAGGTCCGAATGGGCATCGAACTGGATCACCGCGATGGGGCCGAACTTTTCGGCATAGGCCTTCAGGATCGGGAAGGTAATGTAGTGGTCGCCCCCCAGGACGATGCTGCCCGGCCCGGCGGCCAGAATGCCGCGGATGTGTGCCGTGAGCGCGTCGGGAAAGTCCGACACCTTTGCATAGTCGAAGGCCACGTCGCCATAGTCGGCGATGGCAAGCTCACTCAGCGGATCATAGCCCCAGCCATAGGGTGGATCGAAGGGTTGCAGCGCCGAGGCCTCCCGGATCGCGCGCGGACCGAAGCGGGTGCCGGTGCGGTGCGTCACCGCCTGGTCGAAGGGCACGCCGGTGATCGCGAGGTCGGCCCCCGCGAGGTCCTTGGTATAGCGCCGCCGCAGGAACGACGTCGCGCCGCCGAAGGCATTCTCGAAGGCCGGCCCGCGCAGATCGGCGCGTGTAAACGCGGCGTCCACGTCCTTCTTCGCATCTTCCAGTCCCATTCGAACATCCCCTTCCGCCGGAACCGGGCGAGCCTTGCCCCGACCGGAAGGATTCTTCAAGGGCGACGCGACATCTCCGCAGGCATCGGCACTGCCGTCAGCGCTGCCGCCCCGCGATCACCGCCGCCTTCATCCCGAAGGTCGTCAAGAACAGCAACGCGATCTCGGGCGCGCGTACCCCCACCCTCGCCTTGAGGGCGCCGCATAGCGAGATCGGCGCCGAAATCAACCGCGACGATGGCGGCATCGGCGCCGAACTCTTGCGGAAGAGCGCAGCGATGCAACGGGGCGTGCCGCTGATGCCCTCGCACCATACCTGCACCACACGCCCGAGCCGAAGGTTGCGCGCGCTGCGTCTACCCGACACAGCGGCGTGGAAAACGTGGATGGGCCCTGCCCGCGTTCCGCCGGTCTTCGGCTAGGACCAGTATGCCTGCTCCGAAACAGACGGCGGCACCTGATTTCAGGGCCGGCTTCCCCATGCCTTTCCGATGGCCCCGATTCCGCTCCCCTTGAGAGCGGCGGTACGACGCGAGCGCGAACGCAAACGGGCCGCCCCGAAGGACGGCCCGCTTCTATCGCCTCAGGTATCCCCGATCAGAGCTCGTCGAGCGCGTCGACCGCCTTCTTGAGGTCGTCCTTGCCGGCGGCCTTCTCGGTCACCGTCGCGATCGCGAAGATGTGGTCGACGACCTTGTCCTCGAAGAGCGGCGCGCGGATCTGCTGCTGGACCTGCGCGTTCTTCTGCACGAACTCGAAGAACGCCCGTTCCTGCCCCGGATACTGCCGCGCCTGCGCCATGACCGCCTGCGCCATCTCGCCGTCCGTCACCTGGACCGCCGCCTTCTGGCCGATCTCGGCCAGGAGCAGCCCCAACCGCACGCGCCGCTCGGCGAGCGAGCGGTGCTCGTCACTGGGCTCGATGGCGTCGTGATCGTGGCCATGGTGGTCGGGGTGCTCCTCGTGCCAGAGCTGATGCGCGATCTGGCTCGCCTCGGCCTCCACAAGCGACGGCGGCAGATCGAATTTCACCGCGGAATCAAGGGCATCGAGCAACGCCCGCTTCATCACCGCGCGCGCGGCACCCTTGTACTCGGCCTCGAGCCGGTCCTTGATCTGCGTCTTGAGCGCGGCGAGGTCCTCGGCGCCGAACTGCTTGGCAAGATCGTCGTTGACCTCGGCCGGCACCGGCTCCTTCACCGCCTTCACGGTGCAGTCGAACACCGCTTCCTTGCCCGCGAGGTGCTGGGCGCCGTAGGTCTCGGGGAAGCTGACGGTGACCGCCGTCTCCTCGCCGGCCTTGGCACCGACCAGCTGCTCCTCGAAGCCCGGGATGAACGAGCCCGACCCGAGCACCAGCGGATAGTCCTCGCCCGACCCGCCCTCGAAGGCCTCGCCGTCGATCTTGCCCACGAAGTCGATCACCACCTGATCGCCGTCCTTGGCCTTCGATCCCTTCTTGCGGTCGGCAAACGACTTCGCCGCACCGGCAAGGTTCGTCAGCGCCTCGTCGATCGCGCCCTCGTCGGCCTCGACCACCAGCTTTTCCAGGCTGATCGCGGCAAGGTCGGCCTCGGGGATCGCCGGCAACGCCTCGTAGGACAGCGCGACGGTGATGTCCTGCCCTTCCGTCCAGGCCTCGTTCGTCATCTTGACGTCCGGTTGCATGGCCGGGCGGTCGCCGGTCGCGGTGAAGTGCTCCTTCATCGCGCCGTCCACGGCTTCCTGCATCGCCTCGCCCATCAGGCGCTGGCCGAACTGCTTGCGCAGGAGCGCCATCGGCACCTTGCCCTTGCGGAAGCCCTTGAGCGCGACCTCGGGCTGCGCCTCGGCGAGCTTCTCGTTCACCTTGGCATCAAGCTCGGCCGCTGTGACCACGATCTCGTAGCCGCGCTTCAGCCCGTCCTTCAGGGTCTCGGTGACCTGCATTCGCTATCCGTCCTTCCCTCTTCATCCATGGTGCGGGTGGAGGGATTTGAACCCCCACGCCGTGAGGCGCCGGAACCTAAATCCGGTGCGTCTGCCAGTTCCGCCACACCCGCGTTGCCCGCAAAATCCGAAAGGGCAGCCTTCCCGTGTCCGTCGGCCACCCTTCGAAATCGCGTGCTCTCTACCAAAGCACGGCAGCGGAGGCGAGAGGAAAAAAGGCCCCGGAAACGGCACCCGTGCACCACGATCGCGCCACAATGCGACGCGATTTTGCCCGCAGTGCATCCGTGGGGGAAGGTCCATGCAGCGCATCGCGGGGTCGAAGGGGCAGGACGCAAGCCGCCTCGTCGTGACCGAAACCGGCATCGGCCCGGGCACCTCGGTCCTGACCGCCGACGGGATGATCCCGGTCGAATTCCTCTCCCCCGGCGACCGCGTCGTGACCCGCGCCGGAATGCGCACCCTGCGCCGCCTGAGCTTCCGGCTGCACAGCGGCCCGGTCGTCTGCATCCGCGCCGGCACCCTCGGCTATGACCGCCCCGACCGCGACCTGACGGTCGCCGAGGGCCAGCCCGTCCGCATCGCCGACTGGCGCGCCCAGGCGCTCTGGGGCAAGCGCGAGGCCATCGTTCCCATCGCCCGCCTGATCGACGGCACCCATGTCGCCCGCGCCGAGGCGTCCGACCTGCGCCTCTTCACGCTGCACTTCGACCGGCCGGAGGTGTTCCACGCCGACGGCGTCGAATGCCTCAGCGGCGTTCCCGTGCCCGCGCTGGCCTAAAGCCCCAGCGCCCGGAACACCTTCGGAAGTTCCTCGGGGATATCCTCGGCGATGAGGCCGGGGCCGAAGGACAGCGCGCATTCGACATGGAGCCATGCCGCAGTGCAGGCCGCGTCGAAGGGGCTGAACCCCCGCGCCAGAAGCCCCGCTATGAACCCCGCCAGCACATCGCCCGACCCCGCCGTCGCCAGCCAGGGCGCCGCCCGGTCGTAGTGCGCCGAGTTGATCGCACAGCGCCCTGTCGGGTCGGCGATCACCGTGTCGGGGCCCTTGTAGAGTACCACGCAACCCGCCCGCTTGGCGGCCTCCCGTGTGGCGTCGACCTTGGAATAGGCGGGGCCCTTGGTGGCGGGCTGGCTGAGTTTCTCGGCGATGTCGGGGAAAAGGCGGGCGAATTCGCCGGAATGGGGGGTGAGGACGCATCCCTCATGCAGGGCGGCAAAGAGGTCGGGGTGCTGGGAGAGGATCGTGAGCGCGTCGGCGTCGAGGACGATCTTCCGCCTTTCTTGCGACGTGGCCCCCCACCCCTCTCCCCTCCCCACCGGGGGGAGGGGAAGCGCTTCACCGTCACCGTTTGTGCGGGACGGCTGGCCCTCGCGGCCCCCCTCCCCCTCGTGGGGAGGGGATGGGGGTGGGGGGGAACATACCGAGACACCCAAGGCCAAAGCCACCAGCCCGGCCTCACGCTCCCCTGTCCCCATGCCCGGCCCGAGACACAGCGCGTTGATCCGC
>CAZOHN010000181.1:0-7431 GCA_964579325.1 uncultured Rhodobacterales bacterium | reverse complement strand
CGCCGCCCGAGAGGGTGGAGACGTCGGCATCGTCGGGCGGGCAGCGCAGGGCCTCCATCGCGACGTCGACCTGGCTGTCGAGGTCCCACAGGTTCTCGGCGTCGATCTCGTCCTGAAGCTTCGCCATCTCGTCGGCGGTTTCGTCGGAGTAGTTCATCGCCAATTCGTTGTAGCGGTCGAGCTTGGCCTGCTTGGCCGCCACCCCCAGCATGACGTTGCCGCGCACGTCGAGGCTTTCGTCCAGCGCGGGCTCCTGCGGCAGGTAGCCGACCTTGGCGCCCTTGGCTGCCCAGGCCTCGCCGGTGAAGTCCTTGTCCCAGCCGGCCATGACGCGCAGGAGCGTCGACTTGCCCGAGCCGTTGACGCCGACGACGCCGATCTTCACGCCGGGCAGGAAGTTCAGGCGGATGTTCTCGAACACCTTCTTGCCGCCCGGATAGGTCTTGGACACGCCGTCCATGTGGTAGACGTACTGATACGAGGCCATGGCGGTGTCTCCTGCGGGTTCGGGGGCATCTTGCGGGCCTTCATCTAGGCGAGAGGGGCGCGAAGGGCAATCCGCGATGGCGGTGCCGCCGCAGGGTCGCGGTCTGGCCCCATTCCCGCCGCGGTGCTTGGGCAGGACATGGTTAACGGTATGTGAATCGGCCGCCTGCGGGCGGCGGGAGTGCGCGCAATGGCGATCCGCTGGTACGAGGCCTTCTGGCTCGGCACCTTCGCCGACCTCGACCCGACCGAGGGAACCGGCAACACCACGTCCGAGAACGCGGGCGCGCTGGTGGGCCAGACCTTCGGCGGGATGACATGGCACACGCAGCTCTGGCGCAACATCGTGACGCTGGGGCTAGACGATGTGAACAACAACGGCACGGTGACCGAAGACCCGCCCGGATCCTCCGAGCCGCTGCGCTACACGCTGAACGGCATCTCCTACGTCCGCAACCTCGATTCCTCGCAGGCCTATTCGGCGACGATCATCTATGGCCCCGGCACCGGGCTGGCGCCGCGGACGGTGACGATCGTCGTGGCGCAGGACGTGGCGGGGAACCTGTTCCTCGTGCCGCCCATCGCAAACGATGCCACGGCCGCGGCGCTTACGGCGGGGCCGATCGCACAGGTGACGATCAACTCGCTCGTCACCGCGAACTCGGTGGGCCTGAGGCTCAACCGTTTCGAGGCGAACCTTCTGTGTTTCGGAGCGGGGACGCGGATCGAGACCGCGCGCGGGCCGGTTCCGGTCGAGGCGCTGCGGCCGGGTGACCGGCTGGTGACCCGCGACCGCGGCCTGCGGCCGTTGCGGGCGGTCCTCTCCCGGGAGGTCGCGGCGGAGGGGGGGCTTGCGCCCGTGGTCGTCGAGGCGGGTGTGATGGGGAACGGCGCGCCGCTGGTCCTGTCGCCGCAGCACCGGGTCCTGGTTGCGGGCTTCTGGGCCGAGCTTCTCCACGGGGTGCCGGAGGTCCTGGTGCCGGCGGTGGCGCTGGTCGACGGGCGGCGCGTGGTGCGGCGGATGGGCGGGCAGGTGCGGTACTTCCACCTGGTGCTCGACCGCCACGAGCTGCTGCAGTCGGAGGGCATCTGGACAGAGAGCCTCCATGTCAACGCCCGCACTGTGGGTGCGCTCACGCCCGCGCAGCAGGTCGAGATTGCCGCGATCTTTCCCGAGCTGCCCCGCGACGAGGCCGTGCGGCCCTGCCTGAAGGTGGGCGAGGCACAGCCGTTGGTGCGGGCGCTGCTGCCAGCCTGAGGAACAAGGGGTCCGCCGATCCTCCTGAATGCGCTGGACAAAGGGACGCGGGCGCGGGCAGGGTCCGGGTCGATCCGGTGAAGGTGGGGAGGCGGCGGGCGTGGAGCGGGCGGGGTTGCCGAGGGCGGTGGCCGGGCAGGTCGTCGGCCTGCTGGGCGGATCGTTCGATCCTCCCCACGAAGGGCATGTCCATGTCACGCGCGAGGCTTTGAAGCGGTTCGGGCTTGACAGGGTGTGGTGGCTGGTGACGCCCGGCAATCCGCTCAAGGCGCAGGGACCGGCGCCGATGGCGCGGCGGCTTGCGGTGGCGCGGGCGATGATGCGGCACCCCAGCGTGGAGGTCACCGACATCGAGGCGCGGACCGGGACGCGCTATACCGCGGAGACGCTGGCAGGGCTGCGGCGGCTTTACCCGGGCGTGCGGTTCGTCTGGCTTATGGGGGCCGACAACCTCGCGCAGTTCCATCGCTGGGACCGCTGGCAGGAGATCATGGCCTCGGTGCCCGTGGGCGTGATCGCGCGGCCGGGTAGCCGGCTGTCGGCGCAAGGGGCGAAAGCGGCCGAGCGGTTCGCGTGGGCGCGGCTGCCGGCGGAGGCGTCGCACCGTCTCGGCCGCGCAAGTCCGCCGGCCTGGTGTTTCGTCAACGTGCCGATGACAGGTGTCTCTTCGTCGGACTTGCGGGCGCGGGGGAAATGGCCGCGCTAGAGGCCCACCTTTCGCAAGCCCGCCTTTAGAGGCTTGCCTTGGCAGGGCGGCTTCGGGAATAGTCCGCGCCATGGGAAGGGAAACGGATTTCGACCGGCGGTCATTCCTGCTGGGGACGTTGGCGATGGGAGTGGCGGGGCCGGCTGCGGCCAATGCGCCCGACCGGTCGATCCGCCCGCCGCCACGCAGTGCGACGGCCGCCGTGGCCGCTGCCCCCCGTGCATCGTCCGCCGCCGCTGCGGAGGCGCTGATCCGCGAGGCGAACCTCGGCGGGAAGGTCGCGTTTTCGGTGGCCGATGCCCGGTCGGGGCAGGCTTTCGAAGGCGGCGAGGCTGCGGCGGCGATGCCTCCGGCGAGCGTGGCCAAGGCGATCACGGCGATGTATGCGCTGGACGCTCTGGGGGCGGGGCACCGCTTCCGCACCCGGCTCATCGCGGGCGGGCCGCTGACCAACGGGCGGCTCGATGGCGACCTGATCCTGGTGGGCTCGGGCGATCCGACGCTTCAGACCGACGACCTCGGCAAGCTCGCGCAGGCGCTGAAGGCGGCGGGGGTGCGCGAGGTGCGCGGGCGGCTCAGGGTGTTCGACGGTGCGCTGCCCTATATCCGCACGATAGACCCCGCCCAGCCCGACCATGTGGGCTACAGCCCGGCGATTTCGGGGCTGAACCTCAATTACAACCGCGTGCATTTCGAATGGGTTCGCGGGCAGGGCGGGTGGCGCGTGGGCATGGATGCGCGGTCGGATACGCACCGCCCCGCCGTGCAGGGTGCCCGGATGCGGATCGCCGACCGGCAGGGACCGCTTTTCACCTATGAGGAGCGCGACGGGGTGGAAGCGTGGTCGGTGGCCTCGGCGGCGCTGCGCGAGAACGGCAGCCGCTGGTTGCCGGTGCGGCGGCCGGGAGCTTATGCGGCCGAGGTCTTCGCCTGGTTCGCACGGGCCAACGGGATCGAGCTGGCGGTGGGGCAGCCGGTGCGCGGCGAGGTGCGGGGCACGGTCCTGGCCGAGCATGTGTCGGGTGACCTGCGCGGCATCCTGACCGACATGCTGCGCTTCTCGACCAATATCACCGCCGAGGCGATCGGTCTGAGCGCGTCCGGGGCGCGGGGGGCGATGCCGGGAACGCTCGTGGGCTCGGGCCAGCGGATGACAGGCTGGCTTGAGGGCCGTGCCGGTGTGCGGGGCGCGCGGTTCGTGGACCACTCGGGCCTCGGGTCCGAGAGCCGGATCAGCGCGCAGGACATGGTGCGCGCGCTGGTGCAGTCGGGGCCGGACGGGGCACTGCGCCCGCTTCTGCGGCGGATCGACATGCGCGACGGCAATGGCCGCGTCCTGCGTGACCACCCGGCTCGGGTGCAGGCCAAGACCGGGACGTTGAACTTCGTCAGCGGGCTTGCGGGCTACGTTCAGGCACCGTCGAACCGGGTGCTGTCCTTCGCGATCTTCGCCGCCGACCTCGACCGCCGCGCCCGTCTGGGCCGGTCGGAGATGGAGAACCCCGACGGGGCGCAGGCCTGGACCCGTCGCGCGCGCGCGCTTCAGCAGAAGCTGATCGAGCGCTGGGTCTCCGCCTACGGCGCTTGAACCACGCTCAGAGCGTGAGGTGCCGCGCCCGCGCGCCCCATTCGATGGCAGCGGCGTGGAGCCGGTCGACGTCAAGCTCGTGGCGGATCTCCTCGAGCATCCTGAGTTCGGTCTCGCCGAGGTTGCCATCCGCCGCGGCGACGTCGCAGGCGAGCGCATAGGCGGTCTCGGTGAGCTTTTCGGGCAGGGCGTCGCGGATGAGGCCGAACAGCGCGTCGAGCCCGTCCTCCTCCTCGAAGAGGTCGAACACGGTCTGGCTGACCTGCCGGAAGCGGTCCTGGTCGTAGTCGCGGAAGATCGGCAGGTGGTTCACGATCCGCTGGATCGTGACGAGTTCGGTGGTGGGAATGCGCTCGTCGGAGGCGGAGGTCGCGATCATGATCGCGACCAGCGCGTCCTGGGCGGTGAGGGAAGGGGAAACGTCTGACACGGGGAGGGGACTTTCGCGCGGTTGAGGCCCGAGAATATTGACGCGCGGGCGGGCCGGCAATAGGGAGCGGGGTCTGGTGTGGCACGGGGCCGCGCGCGTGCGGGGATGAGCGAGATGTCGGAGCTGCGGGATGCCGCGATGCGGTCGAAGGCCTGGCCCTTCGAAGAGGCCCGCCGCGTGCTCAAACGCTACGAGAAGGCCCCGCCGAAGAAGGGCCATGTGCTGTTCGAGACGGGCTATGGCCCCTCGGGGCTGCCGCACATCGGGACCTTCGGCGAGGTGCAGCGGACGACCATGGTCCGGCGCGCGTTCGAGATCATCTCCGACATCCCGACGCGGTTGATCTGCTTTTCCGACGATGTGGACGGGATGCGGAAGGTGCCGGAGAACATGCCGCAGCAGGAGATGCTGCGGCAGCACATGCAGAAGCCGTTGACCTCGGTCCCCGACCCCTATGGCGAATACGAGAGCTTTGGCCACCACAACAACGCGATGTTGCGGCGTTTCCTCGACACGTTCGGGTTTCAGTACGAGTTCATCTCGGCGACGGAGTTCTACAAGAGCGGACGGTTCGACGACACGTTGCGGCTAGCCTGCGAGCGGTACGAAAAGATCATGGAGATCATGCTGCCGTCGCTGCGGGAGGAACGCCAGCAGACCTATTCCTGCTTCCTGCCGATCCACCCCGAGACGGGGCGGGTGCTCTATGTCCCGATCAGGCATGTGGACAAGGTGAACCACACCGTCACCTTCGACGACGAGGCCGGGCGGGAATGGACCCTGCCGGTGACGGGCGGGCAGGTGAAGCTGCAGTGGAAGCCCGACTTCGGCGCCCGATGGGCCGCACTCGACGTCGATTTCGAGATGTACGGCAAGGACCACTCGACCAACACGCCGATCTATGACGGCATCTGCGAGGCGCTGGGCGGGCGGAAGCCCGAGCATTTCACCTATGAGTTGTTCCTCGACGAGCAGGGCCAGAAGATCAGCAAGTCGAAGGGCAACGGCCTGACGATCGACGAATGGCTGACCTATGCCGCGACCGAAAGCCTTGGCTACTTCATGTATCTCAAGCCCAAGACGGCCAAGCGGCTGTGGTGGGACGTGATCCCGAAGGCGGTGGACGAGTATCACCAGCAGTTGCAGGCCTATCCCGGGCAGGAGTGGGACGCGCGGCTGGCCAACCCGGTCTGGCACATCCACGGCGGCGCGCCGCCCGCCAGCACCATGGTGGTGAGCTTCTCGATGCTCTTGAACCTCGCCAGCGCCTCGGGCGCCGAGGACAAGGCGACGCTGTGGAACTTCATCCGCAAGTATGCCCCCGAGGCGAGCCCCGCGGCGAACCCCGACCTCGACGCCGCGGCCGGCTTCGCGGTGCGGTACTTCCAGGACCACGTGAGGCCGACGCGGACCTACCGCGCGCCGACCGAGGTGGAACGGGCGGCGCTGGCCGACCTCCGGGCCCGGCTTGCCGCCTGGGGTGGGCCGGTCGAGGCCGAGGCGTTGCAGGCCGAGGTCTATGCGGTCGGCCGTGACCACGGGTTCGAGCCGATGAAGGACTGGTTCGTGGCGCTCTACGAGGTGCTTCTCGGGGCCAGTCAGGGCCCGCGCTTCGGCGGGTTCATCGCGCTCTACGGCGTGGCCGAGACCGAGGCGCTGATCGGAAGGGCGCTCGGGAGCGGGCTGGCCTGACCAGGGCGCTGCGGGCGCCGGAAGACGACGGATGAACGCCGGGCGCTAGATTTGCGGCGATGACCGTTTGCGGAGCGCCTCCCGGGGCCTGTCCGGCAAGGGTCGGCAGGACAGGCACACCCGGTGCACGGGGCCGTACGAAACCTGTACACCGTGACCGCACCGCGCGGTGGGGCACAGGGGCCACTCCGGGCAGTCCGGGGCGGTATGCCCCTGTGCCGTCGCGGGCCGGGCGGGGCTCCGGACCGGTCCTGCCGGGGTCACTCGAGGTATGGCTTCATCCAGGCGATGGTGTCGGCGACCATGCCGTCGAGCGTCTCGGGGCCGGTGAACACGTTGAAGACGTGGTCCATCTCGGCGCCCCAGAACGTCTCCTCGCCCTCGTGGGCGGCGAGGAAGGCTTCGGCGGCGTGCGGCAGCACCACGGTGTCGAGCGTCCCGTGGGCGACGAGGAGCGGGCCGGGGTAGGCGGCGATTTCGGCCGTGGGGTCGAGGGTTGCGACGCCTTCGAAGAACGGCTGTTTCAGTTCGATCTCGACCCCCCAGGGCAGCGCGACGGTGAGGGGCGTGTCGCCTGCGGACAGGCCCTTGTCGAGGAGGTCGGCGCCGAGGAGGCCGCCGAAGCTCTCCTCGGGGTCGGCGACGGCGGCCCAGAGCGCCACCGCGTCAGGCTTGCCCGAGCGGCCGGCGACGGCGGAGGCGACGAGGCCGCCCTGGCTCCAGCCGATGAGGCCGAGGCGAGAGCCGTCGAGGTCGGGGTTGGCCTCGGCCCAGGCGAGGGCCGCGAGGCCATCGGCGATCTGGCCCTCGAAGGTGGTGTCGCCGAAGGCACCGGGGCTGTCGCCAGAACCGCGGAAATCGATGCGCAGCGAGGCAATACCCTGCTCGGCCAGGAGGCGCGCGGTGCGGGAGAAGACCCCTTCGTCGGTTGTGGCGACGGCAAGCTCGTCCCGGCTGCCGGTGAAGCCGTGGAACAGCAGGACCACGGGGGCGGGGCCGCCCGCGGGGCGTTCGAGCGTGCCGATGACCGGGCCGAGGGCGGTGTCGATCGTCACCGTCTGTTCGGATTGCGCGAGGGCGGGTGTCGCCGCGGCGAAGGCGATGGCGAAGGAGAGCATGCGCATGGGAGAAACTCCTGCAGGTTGCGCCACCACCGGAGGGGGCTGCGGGGGAAACTTTCAAGTGTCCAGGCCGTGGGCAGGGTCGCGGCAAGACGCCCGATGCCCTCCCGCCCCCGGGACGGCGCAGGGCGCAGGCGCCCTGCTTGCCCG
>CAZOHN010000180.1:0-7477 GCA_964579325.1 uncultured Rhodobacterales bacterium | reverse complement strand
GGCTTGTCGAGCGAGACTGCGAGCGTATCGGGCGTCTCGGTCGCATCGGCGGGGGCGTACCAGCCGGCGTGGAACGGCACCGAAGTGGCCGCGAAGGTGCCGTCGGTCCGCTCGACGCGGAGCTCGTACTGGCCCCACTGGACCGGGGCGGCGACATCGACAACCGCCTCGGGCGTCAGCGTGGCGGTGCCCTCGGTCACCCGGGTGCGGGTCGTGACGGGTTCCCACTGCCACTGTCCGTAAAGCTGATACCACTGCCAGTCGGTCTCGACCCGGTTCAGCACCCAGCGCACCGGCATCGAAGTGCGCTGCAAGGCAGGATCGACGGCGATGAGTTGGAACCGCGCCTCGGAGCCTTCGGGCACGACGCCCTCGAATGCGGGCCGCACGCCGACGAGCGCCGCTGGCGGCGCGAGGAGGCGCTCGAGCCGCCGCTCGACCGGGCGGCCCGACCCTTCGGCGACGTTCACAACGAGGCGCGCCTCGACCGGCCGGTCGGGGGCGGTGATGGCGGGAAAGGTCACCGGAAGCACGGCACCGCCCGACTCGTCGGTCCGGGTGGCCTCCAGCACGCCGAAGCGTGTCTCGAACGGCGCGTCGTGGCGGCCGAAGCGGTAGCCGTCGAAGCCCGGCAGCCTGTCCGTGCCCCGCAGCATCACCGAGCCCTCGACCGCGAGGTCGGCGCCCGGCGGGCCAAAGAGGTATCGAACCGCGACCGCGAGATCCGGGGTATCGGTGGGGCCGATCGCCCCCTCGGGCAGAGACAGCGCGAAATCGATCCGCTCGGGCAGGAAGTCCTCGACCAGCACGGTCGCGCGCGCCAGCGCCGGGGCATTGACGTCGGCATGGATCGCGACCGTCCAGCCGCCGCGCGGGGCGGACCCCGCGACCGGAAGGGCAAAGACGTGGCCGCCGGCGACCGAAGCGTCTGAGAGGTGCCGTGAATATTCCACTCCGTCGGGCCGGGTCAGGATCGCCGTCAGCGGCAGGCCCTCGATCGCCGCCGCCGCGCCGTCGCGGGCAAGCGCGGTCAGGTGGATCGTCTCGCCCGCGCGGTAGGCACCGCGGTCGGTGGCGAGGAAGAGGTCGATGGGCGGTGCGGGCTCGCGGCCCTCGACGCCCCGGTCGGAGAGGTCGAACTCGGGGTCGGTGAGCGACAGGAACGCGATGTCGGCCTCGCCCTCCTCGGCCGTCACCAGCGCGGGGGCCGCGCCCCCGGTGCCGCGCGTCAGGCCGGGTGGAAACAGCGCATAGCCCTGCGGGTCGGTCATCGCCTCGCCCAGCACCGCGTTCGCGCGCGAGACGAGCGCCACCTTCACGCCCGCCTTCGGTTCGGCGCTGCCGAGGGCGCGGACGAAGACATGCAGGCCATCGACACCGCTCAGCGTGGCGAGGCCGATGTCGGAAATGACGAACCACTGGGTCGCGGCCGGGTTTTCCCAGGGATCGGAGCCCGGCACGCGGGCCTGGAGCGCGTAGATTCCCGGCGGCAGCCCGGCCATGGCCCCGGCCATGGGCAGGCGCGTGGTGGCATCGCGGTTCAGCTCGCCCGCGACGGCGGCGGTGCCGCGCCAGACCTCCTGGGAGACTTCGGTCGAGAAGGTGTCCTGCTGCCATTGCTCGACCGGGCGACCGAAATAGTCGGACTGGATCGCGCGCAACAGGTTGCGGTCGCTCACCCGGCGCAGCACGAGGTCGAGCGCGGGGGCGTTGACGGTGACGACCGGCACGGCCGGATCGCCGGTCCGCGGAAGGACGTAGGCGCGGCCGGGGAAGCGGACCGAGGGCGCGCGGTCACGCACGTAGAGGTCGAGCGCCACGTCCTCTGCCAGCACTTCACCGGAGGCGGCCGGAAGGCCCTGCCGGAAGGTCACCGAATAGCGCGCGCCGTGCGAGAGACCGGAGACGCAGAGCCGCACGCCCTCGGCCTCGACCGCATAGCCGCTGCCCGCCAGCCGGACGAACGGCGCGTAGTCGACGCCTGCCTCGACGAGCGGTTCGGAGAACTGCGCGCAGATGCGGGGGCTGGCCGGATCGCTTTCCACGACGTGCTCGGCCACACGAAATCCGAACTGCGCTGCAGCGCGATCACGCGCGGCGGCGATGTCCTCGCGTGGCGAGAGCGTGGCGGCAAGGCGCAACACGGAAAGCGAGTCGCGCCCGCGCCCGGTCTGCTCCAGCGCCTGCGCCATGACGAGAAGGGCCGCCGCGCGGCCCGCCGTGCCCTCCTCGCGGAGATAGGCGTTGACCGCCGCCGAAAGCGCGCGGGCCCGGGCGTCGCGGACGTCGCCGACCCCTGCTCCGGCCTGGGCCAGCAGGTCCTCGGCATAGCTCCGCCAGCGATCCGGCAGATCGGCCAGAACGACAGCCTGCCCCGAAAAGGCGACCGCGCTCCAGGTGTCGCCTTCGGCGCGGGCACGGGCAGCCGCCGCGCGGTAATCCTCGGCGCCGAAGTCATCCACGGGGTGACGGTCGCCGAGGTCGGCGGACTGGGCACGGGCCGCGGCGAAATCGGCCTCGCGCAGGAACGGAAGCTCCGCCTTGCGCCCGGGTGCGCGGGCAAGCGCGGCGGGGTCGGTTTCGAGCACGAAGGCCGAGGTCGCCCCGGCATAGAACGACCGTTCCCCAACCGCGCTCTTGGGAAAGCACGCGCCGGAACGGCCGTTGAACGTGAAGGCGACGCAGCGGTTGTCGGAGAGGCAGGCGGCGCGGCATGCCGCGTAGGTGGTATCGAAGATCGCGGCAAGGTCGCCACCGGGAAAATCGGTGTCGGGCGAGATCGCGATCCGCCGCTCGGGCAAGATGGAGGACTCCTGGGCCGCGGCCGGCGCGGCGACAAGAACAAGGGCAAGGCCGACGGCGGCTAGGGAAGCCGCGCGGAAACCGGAAATGACAGCACGCATGAACGGGGCCTCCTCAACGCTCGCGCCATGGTGCCACGCAAGCTGCGGGCCACGCAACGATTCCGCCGCAGCCTTCTGATGTCTTAACCACCCGTTCACCGTGTGGCGCGATGCTGCACCGCAGACAGGCAGGCGGAGCGGACGGAATGGATCTGGGCGACAGGCTTCTGGCGGAGCGTCGGGCACGCCTCGCCGCCGAACGCCTGCTCGAGCTCAAGAGCCGTGAGCTGTTCGCCGCGAACCGAAAGCTTTCGGAGCACGCCCTGGCGCTCGGCGACCAGGTGGTGATGCAGCGCAAGGTCGCCGAGACCGCGCGTTCGGCCCATGCCGAACTGCTGGGCGAGACCACCCGGGTCCGCAACGACCTCGAGAAGGCGACGATTGCCCAGACACTGGCCGAGCGGCGGCTTCTCGACGCGCTCGAGACCATCCGGGACGGCTTCGCGATCTACGATGCCGACCAGAGGCTTGTGATGGCCAACGGCGCCTACCTTGCCCCTTTCGACGGGCTCGAGGAAGTCGGCCCGGGCGCCTACTTTCGCGACATCCTGCGGATCGGCATGGAGGAGGGCGTGTTCGATCCGGGCGAGGCAACGCCGGCGCAATGGGTCGATGGCATGGTCACACGCTGGGAAACCACGCCGATCGAAAGCCGCGTGGTCCGATTGTGGAACGGGTCGCACATCAAGCTCGTGGACCGGCGCGGAGACGATGGCGGCGTGGTCTGCCTGGCGCTCGACATCAGCGAGGCGACCCGGCGCGAGGCCGACCTGAACGAGGCGCGCGCCCGCGCGGAACAGGCGAACCGGGCGAAGTCGGCGTTCCTGGCCAACATGAGCCACGAGTTGCGGACGCCGATGAACGGCGTCGTCGGCATGGCGGAGCTCATCTGCGAGACGGCGCTGACCGAGGAGCAGCGCCTTTACGCCGAGACGATCAAGTCGTCGGGCGAGGCGCTTCTGCTCATCATCAACGACGTGCTCGACTACTCCAAGCTCGAGGCCGAGAAGCTGACCCTCCATGCCGAACCCTTCGACCTTGAGCGGCTGATCCACGAGATCGTCGTGATGCTCTCGGTCTCGGCCGAGGAGAAGGGCGTGTCGCTGACGGTCGACTACGACCTCTTCCTGCCGACCTCGCTGGTGGGCGACCGCGGGCGGTTGCGCCAGGTGCTGACGAACCTCATCGGCAACGCGGTGAAGTTCACCCCCGCCGGGCATGTGCTGGTGCGGGTCGTCGGCTTCGACGCGGGCGGCGGCCTGCACCGGGTCGCGGTGGCGATCGAGGATACCGGCATCGGCATCGCACCGGAGATGCGCGAGCATGTCTTCGGCGAGTTCAACCAGGTCGAGGACGAGCGGAACCGCAAGTTCGAGGGCACGGGCCTCGGCCTCGCCATCTCGCGCCAGCTGGTGCGGCTGATGGGCGGCGAGATCTGGGTCGAATCGACGCCCGGCGAAGGGTCGTGCTTCGGCTTCTCGGTCAACCTGCCGCGCGGCCCTGCCGAGACCGAGGTCGAACCGCGGGTGCCGAGCGGGCTGGGCCGGGCGCTGATCGTCGATGCCGATACCCTGAACCGGTCGATCCTGGAACGCCAGCTCGCCGCCCTGGGGATCGAGGTGCGCACGGCCCGCTCCCCCGCCGAGGCCCGCGAAGCGCGCGGAAGTGCCGGCGAGGTCCTGATCCCGGATGCGATCTTTGCCGACCTGCAGATGACCGCCGAGGATGCCGCGGCGCTTTCAGGCGGGCGCAGCGCGCCGGTCGTGGTGCTGGCGGCCACGCCCTCCGAGGCGCAGGCGGCGCTCGATGCCGGGTTCGGCCAGGTCCTGACCAAGCCGGTGCTGCGCGCCGACCTGTTCGGGGCGCTGGACCGGATGGGTCCGGCGATCGCGGCGCTGTCGTCCTCGACCGCGATCTGCGCGGCGGCACCCGTCCGGATGGCCAACGCGGCCCCTGCCCCCGCCCCAGCACGTCCGGCCCGCATGGTGCGGATCCTCGCGGCCGAGGACAACCGTACCAACCAGCTGGTGCTTTCCAAGATGCTGAAGGACTTGGCGGTCGAGGTTTCCTTCGCCGCGAACGGACGCGAAGCGGTGGAGATGTTCATCGAGATCCGGCCGGACATCGTGTTCATGGACATCTCGATGCCCGAGATGGACGGCAAGGAGGCGACGCGACTGATCCGGGCGCGGGAAGCCTCGGAGGGCAGTGCGCACACGCCCGTGGTGGCCCTGACGGCCCATGCGATGGACAGCGACCGGGCCGAGATCCTGGAAGCCGGTCTCGACCGGCACCTGACCAAGCCGCTGAAGAAATCCGCAATCCTCGAGGTGCTGGGCAGCTACTTTCCCGGGGCGATCCTCAGCACTGCGCATGAGGCGGCCACGGCCTGAGGCCTACTCAGCGGCGATGCCTTCGGAGTCGCCTTCTGCCCGATCGGCGAGGCTGGCTGCCTCGCCACGCAGGAACACCATCCGGTCCGGCGTGGATTGCGCGGGCTGGAACGCGTATCCGCCGGTATCGAAGTCGGCCAGCCCCTCGGGGCGGTCGATCCGGCGTTCGCAGATGAACCGCGCCATCGCGCCGCGCGCCTTCTTGGCCAGGAAGCTGATGGTCTTGGCCTGCCCGTTGCGTTCGTCGAGGAAGACCGGCGTCACGACGCGCAACTTCAGCGCCTTGCGGTCGACCGCGCCGAAGTATTCCTGGCTGGCACAGTTCACCAGCACCTGCCCCCCCGCCTCGCGCGCCGCGGCGTTGAGCGCCTTGGCGATGCGGTCGCCCCAGTAGGCGTAGAGGTCGGCGCCCTTCGGGTTGGCGAGCCGTGAGCCCATTTCCAGCCGGTAGGGCTGGATCGCGTCGAGCGGGCGGAGAAGGCCGTAGAGGCCAGACAGGATGCGCACGTGGCGTTGCGCGTAGTCCAGCGCGTCGGCGTCGAGGGTGCGGGCCTCGAGCCCCTGGTAGGTGTCGCCGGCGAAGGCGAAGACGGCCGGCTTGGTGGCCTCGGGAGCGGGCGCGCGGCGGAAGGCGCGGAACCGGTCGGCGTTCAGGTCGGCGAGCGCAGTGCTGATCGACATCAGCGCCGAGAGATCGCCCGGCGTGAGGCCGCGCGCGATCCGGGCGAGTTTCGCAGCGTCCGCCGCGAAGGCCGGTTCGGTCGCGGCGATACCGGGGAGCGGGTCGAGATCGAGGCGCTTGGCGGGAGAGACGACGACGAGCATGGGCATCCTTGAGGCAGCTTCGCAGGCTATGTAGTGCAGGGCGCGGCAAAGGCGAAGAGGCCGGCCATTACGGGCGGGAGGGCCGCGAGAATGTTTCGCGCGCGAAACAAATTTCCTGCAAGTCGTTGATTTATGGTTGCAGAACAGAAGGTTAATCCAGCGTCCGGCGCCCTCAAACCTCGGCAAGGATGGCGAGGAAGGCCGCCCCGAACCGGTCGACCTTCTGTTCGCCCATACCCTGGATGCGGCCGAGGTCGGAGAGCGTGCGCGGTTTGCGCTCGGCGATCTGGCGGAGCGTGGAATGCGTGCAGGAAAGCGGCTTTCCGGTGCCGTCCTCGCCCCTTTGCAGGTCGGCCTGCGCGGCCAGAAGCCGGTCGAAGACCTGACCCTCGGTGGTCCCGGCGAGGCGCTGACGCGAGGGGTGCATCTCGGGCGGCGGGGCGCCGAGGATGACGGCGAGGAACTCGGCCCCGTAGCGGTCGAGCTTGACCTGGCCCACGCCGGTGATGCCGGCCATCGCGTCGAGCGTGGCGGGGCGGCGCTCGGCCATCTCGATCAGCGTGCGGTCGGCGAAGATGACGTAGGCGGGAACGCCCGCAGCCTCTGCAAGCGCCCGGCGTTTGGCCTTGAGCGCGGAGAGAAGCGGCGCATCCTCGTCTGCCACGAGCGCGCGGGCGACCGGCCCCGAGGAGCGCGCGACGCTGTCCTTGCGCATCACGATGGGCACCTCGCCGCGCAGGGCGGGGCGGGCGGCCTCGGTAAGGCGGAGCGCGCCGTGGCGCTCGGGGTCGGGGCGGACGAGGTCGCGGGCGAGCATCTGGCGGAACACTCCCTCCCAGAGCGGGCGCGGCAGGTCGCGCCCTACGCCGAAGGTGGGCAGCCGCTCGTGGCCGCGCTGGCGGACCTTTTCGGTCGTCAGCCCGAGGAGGATGTCGGTCAGATGCCCGGCGCCGAAGCTCTCGCCGGTGCGCAGGATGGCGGACAGCGCCTTCTGCACGGCGACGGTGCCGTCGAAGGTTTCGGGCGGGCGTTCGCAGCAGTCGCAGTTGCCGCAGGGCGCGGAGGTCTCGCCGAAGTAGGCGAGCAGCCGCTGGCGGCGGCAGGTGGCGGATTCGGCGAGGCCGAGAAGCGCGTTCAGGCGCACGTGGTCGGCCGCCTTGCGCTCGGGCGGGGCGAGGCCCTCGTCGATCTGGCTGCGGCGGAAGCGGATGTCGTCGGCGCCGTAGAGCGTGAGCGTGTCGGCTGGCGCTCCGTCGCGGCCCGCGCGGCCGATCTCCTGGTAGTAGGATTCAATGGACTTGGGCAGGTCGGCATGGGCGACCCAGCGGATGTCGGGCTTGTCGATGCCCATGCCGA
>CAZOHN010000179.1:0-7503 GCA_964579325.1 uncultured Rhodobacterales bacterium | reverse complement strand
CGCGCCTTCGCCTCCATCTCGGCCTTGGAGGCGCCACGCAGGCGCAGCGAGAAGGCCATGTTCTGGCTAACGGTCATGTGCGGGTAGAGCGCGTAGTTCTGGAACACCATGGCGATGTCGCGATCCTTGGGCGCCAGATCGTTGACGACGCGCCCCCCGATCGCGATCGTTCCGCCCGTGATCTCCTCGAGTCCCGCGATCATGCGCAGGAGCGTGGACTTACCGCAGCCGGACGGCCCAACGAGCACGACGAATTCGCCGTCGGCAATGTCGACGCTGATCCCGTGCAGCACCTGTGCGGCACCATAGGCCTTGCGGACGTCCCTGATCTCGACGGAAGCCACCTAGCGTCCTCCGTCCATCAGCGCGGTCTCCATCAGCCGCAGGGCGCGCGCGCCGTCGGCGGCTGTCGGCGCCATGGTCGGCGCACCGCGCGCCGCGGCCAGGAAGTCCCCGAACAAGGCATAGTAGCCCTTGTGATCTTCGTTGGCCGCTGCCGTCAGGTTCGGCTCCCACACAAGCGTGTCCTCGCTGTCCAGGAGGGTCGCTTCCGGCTGGGCAAACTTGAATTGCGGCGCCCTGTAGTAGCGGACCTCGTGCACGTTGCGCACCTCGACACGGCGGTGGTCACCCATCACCTGCCACCACTCCATGGGCGTGGCGCGTGACTGGTGCGTGCCCAGGACCAGGGTTCCTATGCCGCCCGAGGCGAAGCGGAAGTCCACGTGCAGAAGCAGCTTGCCCGGGGCGAGCTCATGGCGCCTCGCGCCGATCGTGCTGACCTCGCCCATCAGGTGTGGCACGAGGTCGAAGTAGTGAACGCAATGGTGCAGGTAGAAACCGGTGTAGTCGGCATTGCCCTCGAAGTAGGTGGGCGCGGTCATGTATTCGCCGAGAAACGAGACGGGCGCGCCGAAGTCCTCGCCATGCACGACGTTCAGGGCGATACGGTTGGCCGTGGAATAGCGCTTCATGAAGCCGACCACCACCGGCACACCTCGCGACGCCGATGCCCGCGCCAGCACGTCGGCAGCGTCTGCCGTAGCGGCGGGCGGCTTTTCGACGAAGACGGGAAGACCCCGCCCGACCGCCGCGTGCGCCACCTCGTCGTGGACCGAGGGCCCGGCGGCGACCACGACCGCATCGATGTCGTCGCGCGCCAGTAGCACGCGCCAGTCGCGGGTCGTCGAAGAGACGCCGAAGCGCGCCGCAGTGGCGGCGAGGCGCGCCTCGTTGACGTCGCACAGCGCCGCAAGTCGTGCGTCGAAGCGCGTCATCTGCGGCAGCAGCATCTCGTTGGCATGCGTTCCGCAGCCGATCCAGCCGATGCGCAGCGTTGTCATGCGCCCCTCCCTGCAAAGGTGAAGGCGGCCCGCAGAAACGCGACGCTCGCCGCGAGCTCGCGGTCCTCGTCCTTGTCGGGCGCGCGCCACTGGGCCAGCGGTACGCCCGGCCTCTCGTCGTCGCGCCGGAACGGCTCGAGCGTGACCGAGCCGCCGTAGCCGATGGCCCGGAGCGCCCTGGCGACCTCGAGCCAGTCCACATGGCCGGAGCCCACGAAGCCGCGATGGTTCTCGTTGGCCTGGAAGTGGAACAGCTGGCTGCCTGCCCTACGGATCGCGTCCGGGATCGACGGGTCCTCCATGTTCATGTGGAAGGTATCCAGCATCACGCCGACGGCCGCGCAGTCGACCATCTCGGTGAGTGCAAGGACATGCGTGGTCGTGTTGGCGATATCCGTCTCGAAGCGGTTGAGCGGCTCGACCGCCAGCTTCACGCCCGCGTCGGCGGCGCGGCTGCCGGCCTGCCCCAGGCCTGCGACGACCCGGTCAATCCGCCGCTTGCGCTCGTCCTCGTCGACCGGTGCCGGCGGGCGGCCTGCGAAGACTAGCGGTGCGCCGTAGAGCGGCCCTCCGACGATCTCCGCGCCGAGTGACCCCGCGATGTCGATGCAGGTTTCAAGGTAGGCGATGCCCGCTGCCGCCGCCGCCGGATCGGCGCTCGCGAGGTCGCGCGACAGGTTCACCCGCGCCGCCAGCACGACGCCGAGGTCCTGGTCGGCGAGCGCGGCGCGCGTCTCCGCGAGATCGAGTTCGCCCGGTTCCGGCACCAGGAGCTCGACGAAATCGCAGCCCGAGGCCCTGGCGCGCGCGAAGGTTGGGAAGTGTTCGCGCCCGAAGGGGCGCGCGTAGAACATCGAGATGATACCGATGGGATTGTCGAGGCTCATGTCTTCACCGCTCCGGCCGTGAGTCCGCCCACGAGCCTCCGTTGCACGATCAGGAAAAGGATGGTGACTGGGATCGCGACCAGCGTGCCGCCGGCCGTCAGCAACCCCCACTGCACCGTGAATTCGCCGATAAAGAGCTGGAGCGCGACCGTCACCGTCCGCACGTTCTGGCCCGACAGCATCATGGCGAAGAGATACTCGTTCCAAGAAGTCACGAAGATGTAGATGCCGGTCGTCACGATGCCCGGCATGACGAGCGGAAGGATGACGATGCGGATCGTTTGCAGCCGCGAGGCGCCGTCGACGATCGCCGCCTCGTCCAGCTCCTTCGGGATCGCGTTCATGTAGCTCGTCAGCATCCAGATCGAGAACGGGATGGCGAAGGTGGAATGACCGGCGATCACGCCCACGAAGGTGTCGAGCAGCCCCAGCCAACGCATTAGCACGAAGAGCGGAATGATCAGAAGGACGATCGGAAACATGTTGATCACCAGGAACTGGGTCATCAGGTAGTTGCGGCCGGCAAAGCGGAAACGCGAGAAGGCGTAGGCTGCGGGGATGCTGACCCCGAGCCCCACCAGCACCGCGCCCATGGCAATGATGAACGAATTTAGGAGGTTAACGGCAAAGGTGGTCCGGTTGAGCAGTGTCTCGTAATGCTCGAAGGTCACCGTGCTGGGAAGGTACTGCAGAGGTCGGGCGAGGATGTCGGCGTTCGGCTTGATAGATGTCAGCACCATCCAGACGTAGGGGCCGAGCGCGAAGGCAACGATCAGGAGAACCGGGACCTCTACCTGGAGTGCGCGGGCAAGGCGTGAGCGGCGGTCGATCATCGGCTCAGGTCCTTCGCCGCGCGGCGCACGTAAGCATAGACGACGAAGAGCAGGAGCCCGGTCAGGATCAGCGCGAGGGCTGCGCCATAGCCGAACTCCATCGCCGAATAGGCCTTGAGGAAGGAATAGAGCGGCAGCGTATGCGTGGCATAGCCCGGGCCGCCGCCGGTCATCACGAGGATGACGTCCAGCGAGTTGGCGACCCAGATCGTGCGCAGGAGCAGCGCGGTCGCGATCACCTCCGCGATGGAGGGCAGGGTGACGAAGCGGAGCTTCTGGAGCGACGTTGCGCCGTCGATGTCGGCCGCCTCGTAAAGCTCCTGCGGCACGGTTTGGAGGCCCGCGAGGATCACGATGGCGAAAAAAGGAAAGCCTTGCCAGACCAGCGCGAGGATGACCGAGTAGAGCGTCGTGTCGAGCCGCGCTAGCCAAGCGATCGGCGCGTCTATGATCCCCGTGCGTAACAGCACGTCGTTAAAGATGCCGAGGTTGAAATCGTACATCCATGTCCACATTAGGCCGATGATGACGCTGGGCAGCGCCCAGGGGATCACGATCAGTGCGCGGGCAATTCCCCGCCACCAGAAACTCTGGTTGAGCAAAAGCGCCGCGCCAAGGCCCAGGGCGAACTGGAACGAGATCACCAGCCCGATCCAGAGCACCGAGTTCCAGAGCGAGACCCAGAAAACCGGGTCGTTGAAGGCGCGCACGAAGTTGCCGAGACCCACGAAGGGGACATCGCGCGGGCGGAACAGCACGTAGTCGTGTAGGCTCATCCATCCGGTCTGGAGGACCGGAAACAGGATGACGGCCGCGGTGACGACAAGCGCTGGGGCCAGGAAGGCGTAGGGCGTCATTGTCAGGCGCATGCGCGCTGTCGTCCGGGTGTTCGTCAACGGGTGTGCCTCGCGGGAAAGCTGCGGGGCCGGACGCGCCGGCCCCGCCTGCGGGTGTGTCAGCCGTGGAAATGGGCCTCGATGGCACGCATCATGTCATCGGGCGAGATCTGGCCAAGCAGCGCCAGCTGCATGTTGGTCGGCCAGACTGTCCGCACGAAGTCGGCCGTCTTGGCCGAGTCGGGCGGGATCGAGGCCATGGGCAGCGAGGCGGCGCTGGCCTCGACGAAGCGCGGCTGGTGCAGCGTCCAGTTGGCCGCGCCCGAGGTCGTGACCGGAAGCTGGCCCGTTAGCTTGTTGAACTCGACGTTGTTGTTGCCCGTGGACAGGAAGGAAATCCAGCGGAAGGCTGCTTCTTGGTTGGCGGAGGAGGCGAAGACGGCGTTGGATTCGTCGCCGAAGAGGGTCCAACCCGAGCCGTCCGCGCTGCGGGGAACTGGAACCGCCGAGACGTCGTCGCCGAGAGCTTCGACCATCTCGTTCGAGGATCCGACATGGTGGATAGCCATGGCGGTGCGCCCTGACTTGAAGTTGTCGACGACCTGGCGGAAGCCGTCGGTTGCCGCCGAGGGCGGGATCACCTTGTGCTCGGTGCCGAGCCCGACATACCACCTGTTGGCGGCCAGCGCGGCATCCGTCACCATGCCGCCCGGCTCGAAGCTCGCGCCCCCGCCCAAGACGAATGGTCCCCAGTTGTCGTGACCGCCGCCGCCGCCCCGCATCCCGAAGCCGTAGACATCGCCCTCTGTCAGCGCCTGAGCTGCCGCGAGGAACTCGTCGAAGGTCGTCGGCGCCGAAAGCCCCTTCGCCGCGAAGAGGTCGGGCCGGTAGTAGAGGTAGAGCACCACGTATTGGAGAGGCAGGTAGTACTGCCTGCCGTCGGCCGCCTTGTTGACGCTCCAGATGTCGTCGGAGATGTCCGAGCGTCCGTCCCATTGCGTGACCATCTCGTCGATGGGTGCGAGCGCCTCCATCTCCAGAAGCTGCGCATGGTTGTTGAGCTTGACCATGGCGCAGTCCGGCGCGCCACCGGCCACGATTGCTGCGAAGAGCCGCGTATAGTAGTCGTTGCCGCCGCCCCACGGGATGCTTTCGGCCTCGATGCGGATGTCGGGGTTCTCTGCCTCGAAAGCCGCGATGAGCGCGTCAGGCGTGTTCTCCGGATTGTCAAAATGGTACCACCAGCGAACGGTGGCCTGCTGTGCGAGAGCCGGTGTCGCGAGTGGTCCCGCGAGCGCCGTGGCGCCGGCGAGTTTCAGAAGTGTTCTACGTTCCATCGTCAATTCCTCCCTGTAGTCGTCACTTGATTGCGCTGGCGAGAAACGTCCCCGCGGCCTCCAGCGTGGTCCGCGCGGCGGGCAGTTCCGGAGCCATCCGCAGGAAGCCGTGGATCACACCGGGCACGACGTCGCAGCGATAGGCGACCCCGGCATGGGCCAGACGGCGTGACAGATCCAGCGTGTCGTCGAGCAGAGGGTCCAGCCCCGCCGCCGCGAGGTAGAGCCGCGGTAACCGGGACAGCTCGGCGCGGCCCGGGGCCGCCAGCGAGCAGGTGTCGTCATCCTCCGCGCCAAGGAGGTTCCGCCAGTACCAGCGCATCCGGTCGCTTGAGAGCATGAAGGCGCCATCGCCCAGTCGTGCGTGGCTTTCCGTGTCGAAGTCGGGCGCAAAGCAGCCGTAGAAGAGTGCCGCTCCCCGAGTCGGCGTCGCCCCTGCGTCACGCCGTGCAAGCAACGCTCCAAGCGCGAGGTTGGCGCCGGCCGAGTCACCCGCGAGCGCAAACCGGGTCGCGTCGATGTCCTCGCCCAACGCACCCGCCTCGGCAAAGGCGATGGCCGCCAGCGTATCCTCGAGTCCAGCGGGAAAGGGATGCTCCGGGGCAAGCCGGTAGTCGAACCCGAGAACCGCGCAACCGGAAGCGACGGCCAGCCCCCGCATCTCGTTCCCGTGCGTGTCGACCGAGCCGAAGGTCCACCCTCCGCCATGAACGAAGATGACAAGCGGCCGACGGCCGGGCCCCGGCAGATGGAGCCGCGCCCGCATGGTCCCGTGGCTAACCGGGATCAGGAGGTCGCGTGTCGCCATCCGCGGGAGAGCTTCCTGCCATTGGGCGGCCCCCTTGTCGAAGGCGCGTCGCGCCTCGACGATCGGAACAGAGGCATAATCGATCGCCGGTGCGGCGCGCATGCGCTCCAGGATGCGGGCCATTGACGGATCGAGTGCTGCCGTCACGATGCGGCCCTCTCGGCGTCGATCTCGACGATGGTGTCGATATGCTCCCCCAGCGCCGCCGAAAGGCCCACTCCGTCGCGCGCCGCAAGCAGCGCGAGCAGCAGGTCGTGCCTGGCCGCCGTCTCGGCCAGCGAGCGGCGGTGGCGCGGTTCCCAGAGCTTCTGGCGATGCGAATGAAGAATGCAGCGGACAAGGATCTGCTCAAGCGCGCGAAGCCCCGCGAGCCTGAACATCTCGAGGTGGAAGGCCGTGTCGAGTTCTATCAGGGCATACTCGTCCTCCGCGGAGGCCGCGACGTCCATGCGACGGCGAAGCTCGGCAAGCCGCTCAAGCGCACGCGCATCCACGGCGCGGGACGCCTTCGCCGCGGCACGCGTCTCGATCCGCCGACGCAGCGCCAAGATTTCCGTCGCCTCCTCGGGATCGAGCGGCGTAACCGTCGTGCCGCGATGCCCCCCGCGGAGCACCAGCCCGTCCTCCTGGAGGCGCATCAACGCTTCACGTACCGGGCCTTGGCTGCACCCCAACTCGGAGGCCAGCCCAAGTTCGGTAAGTGAGACTCCCGGCGGCAGCTCGTTGAGAACGATGCGGCGCTTGACCGAGGCGTATATGGCATCACGCGGACGCACACCCGCTCCTTCTGATTATCATTATCGATATTGATAACTGGGCTCGACGAGGCTGGCAAGGCGTCTTGAGCTCCGTACTGCCGCCAAAGGCGAGGTTGCGAGTTGGGGAAATCCTCCAGCGTCACCCTGCAGATTGCGGACCGGCGGAGATATCCGTTTGCCGTGCACGCCGTCACTGCCCTGCGAGATCGGATCTGTTGCGTGGTCGGAACGTGCGGAGGACAGAGATTGCCAGCACCCCTGGCCCGCGACCTCGTCGCCTATGGCGAAATCCTCGGCCGTGGAGCCGGGCAGCCGCGGATCCCGCGCGCCCGGCTTCACGTGCCCATGCTGGAGCGTTTAATCGCCACCGACCGCGGCAGAGGCAATCATCATGGCCACCGAAGCCGAGTCACCGCTTCTCGCCGCCGTCGGGCAGCGCATCCGGGCGCTGCGCGCTGATCGAGACCTCAATCTCGAACAGCTTGCCCGCCCCACCGGAAGCAGCGGCCCCGTGTTGCATTTCTCAGCAGATAGGGGGTGCAGATATGGGAGGCGCGTGCATCGGAGATCCCTGACAGACGATGTTGCGGTGCCGAACGCAAGGAACCGCGGAATCCGAAGTAGCCCGAGGCTGTCGCCAAATTCACGCTGCAAGCCGCGGGACTGCGTCTTCAACCAATCGCAGGAATCGTCTGCGGCGC
>CAZOHN010000178.1:0-7517 GCA_964579325.1 uncultured Rhodobacterales bacterium | reverse complement strand
GCATATTCGGGCCAGTGCACTCGGGCCAGTGCACTCGGGCCAGTGCACTCGGGCCTGTGCACTCGGGCCTGTGCATTCGGGCCCGTGCATTCGGGCCCGTGCAGTCGGGCCGGAACGTTTGGGGCCAGGTTGCTTCGGGCCGTCACGTTGCTGGCCGTCACGTTGCTGGCCGTCATCGTCTGAGGCAGGTCACCCGTCTCAGACAGTCGCGGTGCGCCGGCCCGCAAGGGCGGGTGAAGGTATGTCGTTCTGCGATGCGGGGTCCGGCAAGGTGTCACGGGCGGAGTCGGGCGGTATGTCCGGCAGGACGTCCGGCCTGTTATCGGACAGGGTTTCCGGCGGAGCAGGGTCGGCCTCCGCCGCGATCCCCATCGCCGGGGTGGCAGTGTCGCTCTCCGTTTCCACCGGCATCGCGTCGGGGCGGCCCCCATCGATCTGCCGCACGAGCTCTTCGAGCAGCGGCTGCTTCTGGACCGGCTTGGTCAGGAAGCCGTCGAAGCCTGCCTTCAGACATGCCATCCGATAGTCCGAGCCCGCATTCGCGGTGAGTGCAACGATCGCGGCCCGGGCGCGGTCGGGCCGGGACGCTTCCTCGGCACGCAGGCGTCGCATGGCCTCGAAGCCCGTCATTCCCGGCATCGAGAGGTCCATCAGCACGATATGCGGGCGGAAACTGCCGAAGCGGGAAATGGCATCGTGGCCGTCTGCAACGTGGAGGGTCCGGGCACCGGTGCCAGCGAGCATCCGCAGGACGATCAGCGCATTGGTCCGGTTGTCTTCCACGACCAGCACACGCACATGCGCGCCCAGTCGCGCCGCGGGCTGCGCGGCGGCCGTCATCGCGGTGGCCACATCGCCGACCCCGGGCCTGTCCGGGGTCGCGTTCTCCCGCGCGATGGGCAGCCGGAGCGTGAGGGTGAAGACCGATCCGAGCCCTACTTCGGATACCACCGCAATATCGCCGTCCATCTCGCGCGCCAGCAGCCGCGAAATCGTCAGTCCGAGGCCCGTACCGCCGAACCGGCGCGAGATTTCGCCGTCGGCCTGGGTGAAGCTCTCGAAGACACCCTCCAGCCGGTCCGCCGGGATGCCGATCCCGGTATCGGCGACCGCTACCTCGATCGCTGCGTCATCGCCGGCGGGGCGGATCCGGAGGTCGACGGTGACTCCGCCTGCCTCGGTGAACTTGATCGCGTTGCCGATCAGGTTGGTCAGGATCTGGCGAACCCGGCCCGAATCGCCAAGCACGGCCAGCCCGCCGCCGTCGGCGGGCCCTTCGAGCGCGATGCCCTTGGCGCGGGCGGTCGGTGTGAGGAGAGTGAGAACGCTCCCGAGGACCGAGCGGAGGTCGAACGGGTCGCGTGCGGGAACGCCGGCCCCGGACTGCAGCCGCGACAGATCGAGGATGTCGTTGATGATGGCGAGGAGCGCCTGGCCCGACTCGACGATGGTGTCGACATAGAGGCGCTGGTCCCGGTCGAGCGTGGTTTCGGCGAGCAGTTCGGCCGTACCGATGACCCCATTCATCGGGGTGCGGATCTCGTGGCTCATGGTGGCCAGGAATCGCGCCTTGGCGCGTGCGCCTTCCTCGGCCTCGACGCGGGCCCGCGCCAGTTCCGCCTCGCGCGCCTTCGCCTCGGTAACCTCGCGCTCGACCGCGATGATGCGGTCGGGCGTGCCATCGGCTCCGGGAACCGGCGTGAGCGATGTTTCTATCCAGACCGGCCGCCCCGACTTGTGGCGGCTGAGGAACTCGACCCGGCAGGGCGTGAACTTGCGCCGCGCCTCGATCAGCGATCCGACGGCCTGCATGTCGGCATCAGGGGCGGGAACCGCCTCTTCGATCCGGCGCCCGACGACTTCGTCCGGCGCGTAGCCCATCATCCGTGTGAAGCCGTCGTTGATCCATTCGACGACGCCGTCGCGGCTGTAGAGGATCACGGCATCGTTGGCATGGCGGGCGACGAGGGCAAGGCGCGTGGCCTCCTGGCTCGCGCGGTCGAGGTTCTGGCTGGACGCCTCCAGGCGGGCCTGTTCGACGAGGATGGTGCGGGCATCCTCCGAGCGGCGGCCGTGGGTGCGCCTGAGAAAGACGATGACCATGCCGGTCATGTAGGCGAGCATCAGACTGGCCACCGGCCCGAAGAGTTCGGACGCACCCCTTGAGGGGTCGGTCAGAGCGCCGGTCATGTCCTGGATGTTCAGCGCGACGAGGGTGCAGCCGAACAGCAGGAGCCGGATACCATTGCTCGACGGATCGTGCGGTAACAGCAGTCCAGCGTTGATCGCGGCCCCGATGAGGAAGGCCGTGGCATAGAAGTGGGTTTCGCCGGAAGGGCCGACGAGCCAGGTCACAGACACCGCGATGCATACGGTGAGTGCCTGGAAGGCCGCGCTCGCAGCCGAGATGTGGCGCGCGCCGAGCGGCACGAAGCCCTCCCCCCCGCCCCAGCGGCGGACGATCCTCCGCAGGACGAGCGAGTCGACCGCTTCGCCAAGGGCCAGCACGACCGCGATCACCAGGCCCGCCACCGCATCCGCCAGGAGCGCGACGCCGGCTGCGCCCGTGAGCGACATGGCAAGTCGGGTGACGAGGCTGCGGAGCCGTCCGCGACAGTACCGCAGGAACAGCCCGTTGCTGTCGTTCCGCAAGTCGAACAACTCAAGGGCTTCTGCGGCGGAAAGGGTGCGGGCGTTCATGCCAGGTCCGGTTGACAGGCCCGCAGGGGACCACGTTTTCGGCCTAGCACTCCGAGGTTAACGTGCCGTCACCGAACTTGCCCGCGCCGTCCGCAGCTTCTAGCCGAGACGGACCCCGGCCGCACGAAGGCGGCCCATCGCCTCTGACAGAGAACCCGCAAGGTCGATCTCGCGGCAAAGCGACAGGTCGACGGTCACCTCGTACCCGAGCCGGGCGGCATCGAGCGCCGAGAAGGCGACACAATAATCGGTTGCGAGGCCCACGAGCGTGAGCCTGGTGGCGCCCCGGCTGCGCAGGTAGCCCTCGAGGCCCGTTGGCGTGGTGCGGTCGTTCTCGAAGAAGGCCGAGTAGCTGTCGATCGCCGTGCGAAACCCCTTGCGGATCACGAGATGGGCCGCGTCGGCATCGAGGTCAGGGTGAAAGTCGGCGCCCGGCGATCCTTGAACGCAGTGGGTCGGCCAGAGAACCTGTTGGCCATAGGGCATGTCGATGGTCTCGAACGGCGCACTGCCCGGGTGGTTGGCTGCGAACGACGCATGGTCGGCGGGGTGCCAGTCCTGCGTCAGGACCCGGATCGGAAACGCGCGCAGGAGTTCGTTGATGCCACCGACGATCTCGTCTCCTCGCGCAACCGCCAGTGCGCCGCCGGGGCAGAAGTCGTTCTGCACGTCGATCACGATCAGGGCTTCGTCGGCTCCGCGCATCGCTGTCTCCCATGTTCCCGTGCAGGAGCAGATTTCAGCCATCCCGCCCGCCGCGTCAATCGTCGCAGCCGGTCACCCAGATGCAAATCGTTCTCAGGATGCCTTGACTTCTTGAGAATGATTTTCATATTCATCGGCAGATCCCGTCGTCAACTTGTTCCAAGGTCTGCGCCGCCATGCACCTGTCGCGACGTCACTTTCTTGCCGGCACCGCCCTGGCCCTGACCACCGGCCGGGCAGCCGGGTCGACCGAGATACCGAGGATCGTTGCCACCACCGCCATGATCGCGGATGCCGTGCGGCAGATCGGCGGCGATACCGTGGACCTGCGCGGACTGATGGGGCCGGGGGTCGATCCGCATTCCTACCGCCAGACCCGCACCGACATCGCCGCGATGGCCGGGGCCGACCTCGTGCTTTTTCACGGCCTAAACCTCGAGGCGCAGATGGAGGGGTTCCTTTCCGACCTCGGTCGGCGGCTGCCCGTGCGCGCGATAGCGGAAGGACTTCCGCAGGACAGCCTGATCGAGGACCCGCAGTACCCCGGTCGCACCGACCCCCACGTCTGGATGGACCCCGGCCTCTGGGCGCAGGTCGTGCAGGCCGTCGCCGAGGCGATGATTGCGGTCGTGCCGCAAAGGGAAGGCCTCTTCCAGGCCAACGCGGCAGCGCACCTCGCCGGAATCGAAAGACTTGGAAGCTATGCGCGCGACGTTCTCGCATCGGTGCCGCCGGAAGCGCGGGTCCTGGTCACGGCACATGATGCCTTCGGCTACTTCGGTCGAGCCTACGGCTACGAGGTCGAGGGCATTCAGGGCATCTCGACCGCGAGCGAGGCGGGGCTCAACCGGATCGGGGAACTCGTCGACCTGCTGGTCGAACGCCGGATCGCCGCCGTCTTCGTGGAAACCTCGGTGTCGGACCGCAACATCCGCGCGCTCATCGAAGGGGCGGCCGCCCGCGGCCATGGCATCAGGATCGGCGGCGATCTCTTTTCCGACGCGATGGGAGCGCCCGGAACCTACGAGGGCACCTGGATCGGGATGATCGACCACAACGTCACGACCATCGCGGCGGCCCTCGGGGGGCGTGCCCCCGACGGCGGGATGGACGGAAGGCTCGCGGGGCTCTGACCATGACAGCAGCCCCGACCCTCGCCGCGACCGACGGGCGCCCCGCCGCCGAAACTCTCTCCCGGGCACCCCTCGCCCTGCGCGGACTGACCGTCGCCTACGGCGGCCGGCCGGCCGTGTTCTCGGTCGACATGACCATCGTGTCGGGCTCGATGACGGCGATCCTCGGGCCGAACGGTGCGGGAAAGTCGACCTTGATCAAGGCGGCGCTGGGTATCGTGCCCCGCCTCGCGGGGAGCGTGACGGCCTTCGGCCTGCCGGTGGCCGACGCCCTCCCCCGCATCGCCTATGTCCCGCAGCGCGCGGCGGTTGACTGGGACTTTCCCGCCCGGGTCATTGATGTCGTGCTGCAAGGGATGAGCCGGGAGCTTGGTCTCCTGCGCCCGATCCGGGCACGGCACCGTTCCCGCGCGGCCGAATGCCTGGCCCGCGTCGGGATGGAGGACTTCGCCGGACGGCAGATCGGAGAGTTGTCGGGAGGGCAGCAGCAGCGGGTGTTCCTCGCACGGGCGCTTGCGCAGGGCGCCGACCTCTACCTGCTCGACGAGCCCTTCGCGGGGGTCGACGCCGCGACCGAGAAGGCGATCATCGGGGTGCTCAAGTCGCTCCGTGCGGAGGGCAACACCCTGGTCGTGGTCCACCACGACCTCACCACGGTACGCGACTACTTCACCCACGCGATGCTCCTGAATGTCCGCAAGGTCGCCGAAGGTCCGGTCGAGACCGCCTTCACCCCGCAGACCCTGCAGGACGCCTATGGCGGGCGTCTTGCCGAGGCGCAGATCGACCGGCTCGACCTCCGGGCGCTGTGATGTTGCGCGACGCGCTCTTCCTGCAGCTTGGCCACAATGCCACTCTGGTCGCGATCGGTGCGGCGCTTCTCGGGCTTGCGGCGGGCGTCACGGGCACGTTCCTGTTCCTGCGCAAACGTTCCCTCGTTTCCGATGCGATCAGTCATGCGACCCTGCCGGGCCTAGGTCTTGCGTTTCTTCTGATGACGCTTGCCGGGATGGACGGGCGCAGCCTGCCCCTGCTCCTGCTGGGTTCGGCAGCCTCGGCCGGCCTCGGCCTTCTCGCCGTGCACTGGATGACGACGCGCACCCGGCTCGGCGAGGATGCTGCCATCGGGGCAGTGCTGTCGGTGTTCTTCGGGGCGGGCGTCGTGCTGCTCACCGTGATCCAGACATTGCCGACCGGCGGGCAGGCGGGACTGGAGGGGTTCCTTCTGGGCGCCACGGCGGGGATGCTGCGGGCGGAGGCGCAACTGATCGCCATCGGTGCGGCGATTGCGGTGGCCGCAGTTCTGGTGCTGCGCCGACCGATGACGCTTGCCGCCTTCGACCCGGTGTTCGCCACGTCCATCGGCCTGAACCTGCGCCGGATCGACATCGCCACGCTCGCCCTTGCGCTCGGGGTCACGGTGATCGGGCTCAAGGTGGTGGGTCTCGTGCTGATCGTCGCCCTCCTCGTGATCCCTCCGGTGGCCGCACGGTTCTGGACCGAGCGCTCTGGAGTGATCGCCGTCATCGCAGGCATCGTGGGCGGCGTTTCGGGCTACGTTGGTGCCGCCCTCTCCGCCTCGGCGCCGGACCTTCCGACCGGCCCGATGATCGTGCTCTCGGCGGCGGTGGCGTTTCTCGCCTCGTTCCTGTTCGCCCCCCGCCGGGGCGTGGTGGCCGGCGTGCTGCGCAACACGGCCTATCGCCGCGCGGTCCACCTCAGGCAAGGTCTCCTGGCGTTGGCGGGCGGCCAGCCGATCTACGAGCGCTACACCTTGCAACTTCTCAAGCGCGCCGGCCTTGCACGCGCCGACGGCGTGCCGACCGAGACCGGCCGTGCCGAGGCGGCGAAGGCTGTGCTCGACGAGGCGAGATGGGCCGCGGCGCGGCGCATCCATGCCCACGAGGCGGCTGTGGCCCGGTATGATGGGCTCAGGCCGATCGGTTCGGTCCTGACCCCGGACGAGATCCGGGAGATCGACGCGGGCATCGCCGGGCCCAGGCCGGTGTCGGCATGAGCGGCGAGGACTTCGTCCTTCTGTCGCTCGTGCCCATGCTCACGGGCATCCTTACGGCCGTGGCATGCGCCCTGCCGGGCAACTTCCTGATCCTGAGGCGGCAGGCCCTGATAAGCGATGCGATAAGCCATGTGGTGCTGCCCGGTATCGTGGTCGGATTCCTCGTCTCCGGGACGATCACGACCGGGCCGATGCTCCTCGGCGCGGGCGCTGCGGCCCTGGTCGCGGTCGCGCTGATCGAGATCATTCGCCGCGCGGGCCGGGTCGAGTCCGGGGCCGCGATGGGCGTGGTGTTCACCGCGATGTTCGCAGGCGGAGTTCTTTTGCTCGAGGTGTCGGATACCTCCAACGTTCACCTCGACGTCGAACATGCGCTCTACGGCAATCTCGAAAGCCTGATCTGGATAGACGCTCGGGGCTGGGGCTCGCTCCTCGACCCCGCAGCGCTTGCGACGGTGCCACCCGAACTGGTCCGCGTCGCGGTTGCCGCGGTCGCGATGGTCGTGTTCACGCTGGTCCTGTGGCGCCCGCTTGCGCTCGCCACGTTCGACGAGGGCTTCGCGCGGAGCCAGGGCGTCCCGGTCGTGGCGCTCGGGCTTGCCCTTGTGGTCGCCTCGGCGGCAGTGGCGGTCGCGGCATTCGACGCGGTCGGATCGATCATCGTGATCGCCATGTTCATCTGCCCGCCTGCAGCCGCCCGGCTGATGACCGACCGGCTGGGCCATCAGGTGCTGTGGTCGGTTGCCTTCGCCATTGCCTCGGCGGTGCTGGGCTTCATGCTGGCGGTGAACCTGCCGCTCGCCTTCGGCAGCGCCGACGCGGTGTCGGCGGCGGGCATGATCGCCACCGTCTCGGGTGCGATCCTCGCGGCGGCCTGCCTCGCGGGGCCGCGGCGGCGGGCTGCCTCCTAGAGACGGCAGAGCGGCTGGAAGATCAGCCCGTCGGGTCCCGTGGACAGATGC
>CAZOHN010000177.1:0-7583 GCA_964579325.1 uncultured Rhodobacterales bacterium | reverse complement strand
TGCAAAAAAGTCATTCGGAATAATACACTAAACCGGCGAAAATGGCCAATGAATCCAGATTCCCGGCAGGGTCATTTCGCGACGCCTTGCCATCTTACCTACCAGACGGTAAGGTTCAGCGAGCATCAGGCAGACGCAGGAGGGTGTGGCATGGCGGACGCGGGACGGATAGGGATCATCATGCATGGCGTCACGGGCCGCATGGGGCTGAACCAGCACCTTGTGCGGTCGGTCCTGGCGATCCGCGAGCAAGGCGGACTGTTGCTGTCGGACGGGCGGCGCGTCATGCCCGACCCGATCATCGTGGGCCGCAACGCGGACAAGATCGAGGCGCTTGCAAAGCGTCTCGGGATCGCGCGCTGGACGGCCGATCTCGACGCGGCGCTGGCCGACCCCAACGAAACGGTCTTCTTCGACGCGGCCTCGACCCAGCTTCGGCCTGGCCTTCTTCGCAAGGCCATCGACGCGGGCAAGCACGTCTATTGCGAAAAGCCGGTGTCCGAGGGGCTGGCCGACGCCGTGGAAATCGCGCGCTATGCCAAGGCCAAGGGCGTGAAGAACGGCATCGTCCACGACAAGCTGGACCTGCCGGGCCTGCGCAAGCTGAAGCGGCTTCGCGACTCGGGCTTCTTCGGCCGCATCCACTCGGTCAAGGGAGACTTCGGTTACTGGGTTTTCGAGGGCGACTGGATGCCCGCGCAGCGGCCGTCGTGGAACTACCGGACCGAGGACGGCGGCGGGATCGTCTCGGACATGCTCTGCCACTGGCGTTACGTGCTCGACAACGTGATCGCGCCGGTGAAGTCGGTAAGCTGCACGACGGCAACCCACATCCCCGCGCGCTGGGACGAGACCGGGCAGCGCTACGAGGCCACGGCCGACGATGCGGCCTATGCGACGTTCCAGCTGGAGGGTGGCATCGTCGCGCAGATCAACTCGAGTTGGTGCACGCGGGTGCGCCGCGACGACCTGGTGACCTTCCAGATCGACGGGACGCACGGCTCTGCCGTCGCGGGGCTTCACCGGTGCTTCTCGCAGCACCGGGTCAATACGCCGAAGCCAGTCTGGAACCCCGACGTGCCGCAGGTTATGGACTTCTTCTCTGACTGGGAGGAAGTGCCGGACAACCAGGTCTTCGACAACGGCTTCAAGGTCCAGTGGGAGGAGTTCCTGCGGCACGTCCTGGAGGACGGGCCTTGGCACTACGGCCTGGCCGAGGGCGCCAAGGGGGTTCAGTTGGCCGAAGCGGGATACCAGAGCGCGCGGGAACGCCGCTGGGTGGACCTGGAAGACCTGGAGATCTGAGATGGCGAGTGTTCTTCTTCCGACCCCCGACCGCCGCATCGAGCGCTTCGAGATCGAAGCCGGCCCCGAGGTGCGCCCCGGTGCCGCGCCCTGGACGCGGATCGCCTATGCGGCGGCGCATGTGGTCGCCGACCCGCTTGCCGATGTCTCGCCCTGGCTGGATTGCGCGGTCGACTGGGACCGCACGCTTGCCTTCCGCCGCCACCTCTGGGCGCTCGGCTTCGGCGTGGCCGAGGCGATGGACACCGCGCAGCGCGGCATGGGCATGGACTGGCCCACAGCGCTTGAACTTATCCAGCGCAGCGTGGCCGAGGCGCGGGCGGACGGGCACCTTGTCGCCTGCGGCGCGGGGACCGACCACCTGGACCTTGGGCCGGGCCTGACGCTGAACGACGTGATCGCGGCCTACGAGGAGCAGTGCGAGGCCGTCGAGGCGACGGGCGGACGGGTGATCCTGATGGCATCGCGCGCGCTTGCGGCCCTTGCGCGGGGACCCGAGGACTATCAGACCGTCTACGACCGCGTCCTTGGTGGGCTTGCACAGCCGGCGATCCTGCACTGGCTGGGCGAAATGTTCGACCCCGCGCTTGAAGGCTACTGGGGCTCGAAGGACCACGGACTGGCGATGGACGCCTGCCTCGACGTGATCGCGGCCAATGCCGACAAGGTGGACGGGATCAAGATCTCGCTTCTGTCGGCCGAAAAGGAAGTGTCCATGCGCCGGCGCCTGCCGCAGGGCGTGCGCATGTATACGGGCGACGACTTCAACTACCCGGACCTTATCGCGGGCGACGCGCAGGGGCATTCCGACGCGCTGCTCGGGATCTTCGACCCGATCGCCGGGGCAGCCGCGCGCGCGCTTTCGGCGCTGGCCGAGGGGGACGACACGACCTATCGCAATGCCTTCGATCCCACCGTTCCGCTCTCGCGCCACGTTTTCCGGGCGCCCACGCGCTTCTACAAGACGGGCGTCGTGTTCCTCGCCTACCTCAACGGCCATCAGGACCATTTCACCATGCTCGGCGGGCAAGAAAGCGCCCGCTCGACGCTTCACCTTGCCGACGTCGTCCGACTTGCGAGCGCGGCTGGACTGTTCCCCGACCCCGACCTCGCCGCGCGCCGCCTTGCCCCGGTGATGGCGGCGCGGGGGATCGCCGCGTGAGCCCGGTCACGCCCGACCGGCTGTCGCTGAACACCGCGACCGTACGGGCCCAGTGGACGCTGGCCCAGTGCATCGACGGCTGCGCGCGCCACGGCTACGGCGGAATCTCGCCCTGGCGGGACAAGCTTCACGAGATGGGGGTGGATGCCGCCGCCCGCGCGATCCGCGACGCGGGACTCTCGGTTTCGGGCCTTTGCCGGGGTGGCTGGTTCACGGCGGAGGGCGCGCTTACGCCCGCCGTCATCGACGACAACCGCCGCGCGGTCGACGAGGCCGCCGCCATCGGCGCGGCCTGCCTGGTCATGGTCGTGGGCGGGCTTCCCAACGGCTCGCGCGACCTTCCCGCCGCCCGGGCGATCGTGGAGGAAGGGCTTGCGCGCACGCTTGACTACGCCCGCACGGTGGGCATACCCGTGGCGATCGAGCCGCTGCACCCTATGTACGCGGGCGACCGCGCCTGTGTGAACACGCTGGGCCAGGCGCTTGACCTTTGTGACCGGCTCGGGCCGGGGATCGGCGTGGCGCTCGACGTCTATCACGTCTGGTGGGACCCCGAGCTTGTCGCGGGCATCCGGCGGGCGGGGAAGGAACGGCTTCTTGCCTTCCACCTCTGCGACTGGCTGGTGCCGACGCGCGATCTTCTGAACGACCGCGGGATGATGGGCGACGGGGTGATCGACATTCCCGCAATACGCGCCGAGGTCGAAGCCACTGGCTTTGACGGGTTGAACGAGGTCGAGATCTTCTCGGCAGAGGACTGGTGGACACGCGACGCCGACGACGTGCTGGGCATGGTCGCCCGGCGCGCGGCGAGTGTTTGCTGAACGACGAACGGGGTACGCTGCGCCCGAGACCCTACTTGACTCGCGGGCGGGCCAATGCCTAACCTACTGGTAGGTAACTTGGGAGGAGGATCCTAATGAATCGCAGGACATTGATGCAGGGCACGGCGCTGGCCGCCGCTTTCGCCTTGGTCGGAGGCGCGGCTTTCGCGCAAGAGTGGACGCCCGACCGTCCGATCAACATTATCGTCCCATGGGCGGCGGGCGGCTCGACCGACCAGGTGACGCGCGTCGTCGCACCAATCCTCGAGGAAGCGCTCGGCGTTCCGGTGGTCGTGGTGAACCAGCCCGGCGCCTCGGGCTCCATCGGCACGCAGGCCGCGCTTGACTCGCCGCGGGACGGCTACACCTGGACGGCCAACGCGGTTGCGAACAACGCGACCTACGCGATCTCGGGTCTTCTGGAAGACACGAGCATCGACGACTACGAGATCTACCTGCACGTCGCCAATGTGCCCATGGTCAGCGTCAACGCCGATGCTCCCTATGCGGACTTCGGCGCGCTTCTCGAGGCGATGAAGGGCGACGCCGTGACGGTCGGCACCGCCGGCGTCACATCGTCGGGCGGCATGGCGCTTGCCGCGATCAACGACGCGATGGGCGGAGGCCTTGGTGCAAGGATGGTGGCCTATGACGGCGGGGCTCCGGCCGTGACGGCGACCGCTTCGGGAGAGGTTGTGGCAACGACCCAGCTTGCCGTGGAACAGACCGAAATGGTCCGCGCCGGACGTATTCGTCCGCTTGCGGTGCTTGCCTCGACGCCGCTGGAGGTCGAGGGACTGGACCCCGTGCCACCGATCACAGACTACATTCCCGACATGAAGGTTGCGTCCGACTACTTCGGCATCCTGATCCCGAAGGGCGCTCCGCAGGAGGTCTATGACACGATGGCGAAGATCTGGGAGGAGAAGGTGATGACCTCGCCCGAGCTTCAGTCTTATGCTCGCGATCGTGGCGCCATCTTCACGCCGAGCTACGGCATGGCCGCGATGGACGCCGCCCTGCCCGTGATCGTGGGCGAAGCCTGCGCACTCAAGGGCCGGGGCGAGGCCGTGCGCGACCCGTCCGAATTCGGGATCACCTGCCCGTAAAGGCAACATCACAGCCCGAAGAGAGGGGCCGGCCGCACGCCGGCCCCTCGTCAGCGAAGGAGACCGCCGACCGTGCTGACCAAGCGTACAGCCGACATTGCCGTCGCGACCATCCTGCTTGCCATCGGAATAGCCATGTCCGCGGGCGGCTACACGATGGACCGCCTGGAAAACCGGAACATCCATCCGGCCAGCTTTCCCGGCCTTGTGCCCATGGTCCTTGGCGCGGTCATGGCGGTCATGTCGCTGGCCCTGATCGCAGGCCAAATCCGGGCCCCCAGCGGGACAGCAGCCTCCGACGACATCGGCCGTGACGAACTTCTGCGCCTGGCCGCTGTTGGCGCGCTTTGCGTCTTCTACGCCCTCGTTCTGGTGGGCAACGTCCATTTCTGGCTGGCCTCGAGCCTGTTCGTCGGCAGCTTCACTCTGCTCTTTGAACCCGGAGAGGCCCGCACGCCCCGCGCCCGTGCGATCCGATTTGGCGCCATCGCCGTCTTCGCCGTGGCCATCGGCTGGGCCATCGCCACGCTCTTCGAAACCGGCTTCCTGGTGCGGCTGCCATGACGGAGGTTCTCTCCGCCCTTCTCGAAGCCTTCGTCGACTTCCTGGCCCCAACGATGCTGTTCCACGTCGCCTGGGCGACGCTTCTCGGCATCTTCGTAGGCGCCCTGCCCGGGCTGACCGCGACGATGGGCGTGGCGCTCTTGACCACACTCACCTATTCGCTTGACCGGGACGCCGCGATCCTGGTGCTGGTCTGCATGTATGCCGGCGCGATCTATGGCGGCTCGCGAAGCGCGATCCTCCTCAACATCCCCGGCACACCGGCCTCGGCTGCCTCGACGCTGGACGGCTTCCCGCTTGCCCGGGCCGGCAAGGCGGGCCTGGCCCTTGGCGTCGCGACCATGGGCTCGACGCTGGGCACGCTGGTCGGCATCGTGCTTCTGATCGTGCTCGCGCCGCTTCTTGCCGAAGCCGCGCTGGGTTTCGGATCGTTCGAGTACTTCTGGCTTGCGCTCTTCGGGATCGTCATCTCGGGCCAGCTGACGCAGGCAGGTTCGCCGGTGAAGGGCTACCTGGCGGGCGTCATCGGCCTTTCGGTCGCGATGATAGGCAGCGACGGCATCCACTCCCACATCCGCTTCAACTTCGGGATCCCCGAGATGAACGGCGGCATCGGCCTGATCCCCGCAATGGTCGGCGCCTTCGGGTTTGCCGAAATTCTCTTCACCATGACCCGACCGGCCGGAGAGGTTATCAACAAGAAGCCCGAGCGCGTCCGCTTTCGCGAACTTCTCGCCAGTGCCTGGAGCCACCGGCGCACGATTGTCCGCTCGGGCGCCATCGGCACCGGCATCGGGATCATCCCCGGCGTGGGCGAGGACATCGGGGCTTGGGGCAGCTATGCCGCCGCCAAGCGAACTTCGCGCGAGCGCCACCTTTTCGGCAAGGGTAGCCTCGAGGGACTTACGGCGGCCGAGACCGGCAATAGCGCCGTCGTTCCGGGCTCGCTTATCCCCACGCTGACCCTTGGCATTCCGGGCTCGGCCGCGGCGGCGGTCCTGATCGCCGCGCTCTACATCCACGGCGTCCGGCCGGGGCCGATGATCATGTTCGACGAGCCGGACTTCATCTATCGCGTCGCGGTGATGCTTGTCTTCGCCACGGTCGCGATCCTTGTCTTCGGCCTGGCGCTTACGCCGACCTTCATCCAGGTCCTGCGAGTTCCCCGCGGCTGGCTGATGCCGGTCGTCTTCGTGATGTGCGTGATCGGCCCCTACGCGCTGACCCAGCGGATCTTCGACGTCTGGGTGATGCTGGCGTTCGGGCTTATAGGCTATGTGCTACGTCGTCTGGACTATCCGCTGGCGCCGCTTGTGCTGGGCATCATCCTTGGCGACCTGCTCGACAAGAGCCTCCGCCGCGGCCTGACGCTGAGCAATGGCAGTCTTGAGCCCTTTCTTACCCGGCCGATCTCGGCGACCTTTGCGGGGTTGATTCTTCTCACCATCCTCTTCAGCATTCCATCCGTCCGCCGGTTCGTCTTCCGGTCTGCGCCTGCAGGGGGCGGCGGCTGAGCGGACATCGCGCAACAGGAGCAGTCCACGTGCCGATCTCGAACCCGATGCGCCCCGTGGCCAAGAAGAAGCGCGGCACCCGTAACGCGGATGCCTCGCGCGCCGCCATTCTGCAGGCCGCGCTCAACGAATTCTCCTCGGCCGGCTATGACGGCGCGCGCATCGACCGCATCGCGCTGAAGGCGGGCGTGTCGAAGCCGCTTCTTTACGATTACTTCGGCGACAAGGACGAGTTGTATGCGGCGGCGCTGCGGGAGGCTTATGTGCAGATCCGCACGGGCGAGATGGCGCTTGACCTGGAGGCGCTGGAGCCGGCCTCGGCGATCCGGGAGCTCTGCCTGTTTACCATGGAGCACTTTCGCACGAACCCCTGGTTCATCACAATGCTGAACACCGAGAACCTGCGCCGGGGCGCGACGATCTCGCGGCTGGAAGGGCGGCGGGAGGTGCAGTCGCAGCTTCTTCTGAAGCTTGGCCGCGTGCTGGAGCGCGGGGTGGCCGAGGCACGCTTCCGCAAGAACGTCGAGCCGGTGGAACTTTACATCTTCATTGCGTCGCTTTGCTATTTTCCCGTGTCGAACCGCTTCACGCTGGCCGCCGTCTTCGGGGTGCACTTCACCGACGAGACGCTGACCTCGCACGCGGAGAAGGCGGCGGACATCGTGCTGACATGGCTCGAACGGGAGCCGTGACGGGACTTCCCCAAGGGCAATTCGCGATAGGCCTTCACAGGCCGGGCGGCGCGCGCCAGCAACGGGCGGGCGCTGCGTCAACACTTGGGACGCGTAAAGGTTAACGGGCCTTGTTTTGTTGGGGGTCGCGGGGCGGGCCGGAGCCGGCGGAGCGTCTGCAAAGTCTCGGCCAAACGGATGGCAGGTTTATGGCCGCCGGAGGGGAGACCGCAAGATGTGGTGGAGGTGTTAGGGGAGGTTAATTGGGGAGTGAAGGGGAGGGGGTAGAGAGAAAAAGTTCGCTGCCAACGTCCGATTTGCCGCCGACTGTTTTTCCCAATCCATCCACCCGTTTGAACAATTGCCAAACATGGAACCGTTGTTCTTAATCTCGGAGCCCGATGTGCGACGTCGCCAAGCTTCCTCTTGAGGGC
>CAZOHN010000176.1:6176-7587 GCA_964579325.1 uncultured Rhodobacterales bacterium | reverse complement strand
GCGCTCGGCGCCGCGCCCGACCGGCTGGTGGCGGACGAGAACGGGCGGCAGCTCTACGCGATCGACAGCGCGGCGGGGGTGATCGCGGTGGTGGACCTCGCCCGGGGGCAGGTGGCCGAGGTGATCGGCGACGCGGGCTTTGCCATCGGCGAGGCGCTGATGACAGACGACCGGCTCTACCTCCTCGCCGCCGATGCCTCGGCCGTCGCCGTCCTCAACACCCGCGCCGCACCCGAAGGCCCGCGTTGGCGGCGGCTTGCGCTCGGCCCTCCTGTGCCACCTGCCGAGGGCTGGCGCCAGGTGCTGACCGCGACCGAGGCGCCCGGGCCGGTGCTGGCGATGAACCCCGTGAACGGGCTGGTGTCCGAGATCGACGCGCCCGAGGCCCTGGGCAACGCGCCGCAGATGACCGGCTTCGCCCTGCGCGGCGGGAAGCCCGTCGGCCTCGTGACGCTCGACCGCCGCTGGCGCGAGGGTGAAACGGGGATCTGGCACACGCGGATGGCGCTGCCGGCGGGGGCACACGAGATCGTGCTGACGGCCGGGGTCGGGCTGACGCTCTGCCTGCCGGTGACGGTCGCGGGCGACCGCGAGGAGACCCCGCGCGTGGCCCTGCACCTCGCCGAGCCGCCCTCGGCCGGGGACGGAGTGCTGCGTTTCCGGCTGGAGGGCGGCGATGCGCTGGACCCCGCCGCGACCCCGCGCATCACCGTGGCCGCGCTCGCGACCGGATGGCGCCAGCGCGGCCTTGCGCAGGCCGAGGGCGGCGGGCTTTTTGCACTGCCGGTCGACCTGCCCGGCCCTGGAACCTATACCGTCACGCCCGACCTCGCCGGCGTCGAGGCGCGGTCCACCACCTTCGAGGTACGCTAGATGCGGCTGCTTCCGATCGCCCTGCTCCTCCTCGCCGCGCCCGCGCTGGCCGAACCGCAGCTTGTCCGCGTCCCCGACCTTCCGCTCACCGACCAGACCGGCGCGGCGGTGTCGCTGCCCGACGAGGCCGGGACCGTGGTGCTGTCGTTCATGTACACCACCTGCGAGACGCTCTGCCCGGTCACGAACGCGATCCTCGCCGCTCTGGATGACCGGCTGGAGGCCGATGGCATGGCAGGCGTCACGATCCTGTCGATCACGCTCGACCCCGCGACCGACCGTCCCGAGGTGCTGCGCGAGACCGCCGAGACCTTCGGGGCCAGCCCGCGCTGGCGGTTCCTCACCGGGGAGGGCGCGACCGGCACGGCGGCGGCCTTCGGCATGTCGGTCTACGACATCGCGCTGCATGACCCGGTGATCTTCATCGGCAGCCCCGCCGAGGGGCGGTTCCTGCGCCGCTTCGGCAACCCCGGGCCGGACGAGCTGATGGCGGCGATCCGCGAGGTACGGGAGGCGCGATGACGCCCCGCCGCGCGCT
>CAZOHN010000176.1:0-6076 GCA_964579325.1 uncultured Rhodobacterales bacterium | reverse complement strand
GCGCTGCCATCGTCGGCCGATCCGTTGGCGATCTGGGCCGAAGGCGCCACCGAAGGCACGGCCGAGCTTGCACCCGGGGTGACGGTTCCGGCCCGGGCGCACCCCTGCGCGGCCTGCCATGGCTGGGACGGCAGCGGCGGCGGCGAGGGGGCGATGCGCGCGCCCGACCTCGGACGCGGGGCGCTGGCCGGGCGGGGCTATGACGCGGCGGCCTTCGCGGCGGCGGTCGAGCGCGGCACGGCCGCCGACGGGCGGGCGCTCTCGCGGGCGATGCCGCGCTACGCGCTTGCCCCCGGCGCGGTCGCGGCGCTGTGGGACCTGACGGGGCCACTGGAGGCGCGGCGGCGGCACGGCGTGACCCCCGGCGAGATCCGCCTTGCGCTCCTTTACGATCCCGGCGACGCGACCTCGGCGTCGCTGGCGCGTTCCTATGGCGAGGCCCTGGCGCACCATGGCAGCTCGGTCTGGGGGCGTCGGGTGGTGGTCGAGGCGGCACCGCTCGACCAGGCGGCGGGGCTGGCCGGGGACTCCGGCCTCTTCGCCGTCCTCGGCCCCTTCGCGCCCGACCCTGCACCCAAGGGGGCGCTCGCGGCGGGCCAGGTGCCGATGCTGCACGGCTTCGGGACGACCGAGGCACCGGGCGCGCTGGTGCTGCCGCTGGCGCTCGACCGGGGCGAGGAGATGGCGGCGCTGGCCGAGGCAGCGGCCGCGGCGGGGGTTGTGGCGGTGGCACTGGCCGGCGGCGATGCGGCGGCGCGGGCCGAGGCGACGCGGGTGCTGCGCCGCGCCGGGCTGGAGGTGGTCGAGGACGGCCGCGATGCCGCGCGCCTGCTGCTGTCGCCCGACGCGGAGGCGCCCGGGGGCGCCCGGCTTCTCGTCCCCGAGGCGGTCCTGCTGCGCCGCCCCGATCTTGCCGGGCGGGCCGGCGTGCTGAGCGTCCCGACGCTGCCCTTCCTCGCGGGCGCGGCTGACCCGGTGGCGGCCTACGCGGAGGTCTCCGCCCGGGTCCTGCTGACGGCGCTGGAGGAAGCCGGGGCCGACCCGACGCGCTGGTCGTTGGCGCAGGCCGCCCGCAGCGCCCGCGCGGAGGTGCTCGCCGGCGAAGAGCGCTGAACAGCGCGAGGAGCCGCCCCCGGCGCCAAGGTTTCCACGTGGATTGCCCGCAAGCACCGCCGAAGGCACGGCACCGCGACGACAGCGGCCCTCCCATGTTCGTGGCCGGTCATCGTGAAGAACGGCGCTATCCCTTGGATACGCGCCGAATGGCTGCCAGTGCGCGGTGCGGCGCCCTGCGCCTCGACGGTGTCCACCGTCATCCTGGTGGCGGGAACCGGGATGATCCCGGCCGGGGCCGAGGTCAGCATCCGGGCGTCATCGACCAAGGTGTCTGAGAACGCCATGTCGATGCGCCGCGCGCCTCCCATGCAGGCGGCGACACGCCCGGCCCGCTTTGCTACGGCGAGGTCGGGCAGAGCGCCTTGCCCTGCTCATCCTGTTCGGCCACGCGTCCATCGGGATGGGGCGCACCGGCCAGACGCACAGGCCGGACGCACCGACCAGAAGCACCGGCCGGTCGCGGTGGTGGCGGCGTTTCCCCCCGCCGACGCGGTGGAGACGGCCGAGGCCCGGCAACTCGGGCTGGAGACCCGAACGGGTCCGAGCCCAACGGTGCTGTCAGAGCAGCCCGCGCACCCCGTTCGACGCAAGAGGGGAGTGTCTGTCGTAGCCCGGGGGTATGTGTTGCGCGCGTGGGGCGGCGCGGAGACGGGCGTGCCCGACCTCACGCTTGTCGCGACCGGGATCGCCGTCGAAGCGGCGGAGACATTGGCCGCCGGGGGCTCGCGGATCGCGGTGGTGCCACTGCCCTGCTGGGCGCTGCTTGCCGAGCAGGCGGTCTATCGCGCCGAGGGTCTCGGCGCCGTGCCCCGTATCGCTGTCGAGGCGACCCTGTCCTTCGGCTGGGTGCGCTGGCTGCGCGAGGGTAACCGGCTCCAAGGCATGGAGGACCTCGGACCGCGCCGCCGTGCCGCTTCGGGATCGCCGCCGGCCGCGCGGTACGGATAGGGCGGGGCCTCCTGGCGCGCTGAGGCGCGGCGGGTCAGCCTGCGGTGCGGTCATGGCCCTACGGTTCAGTCGTCGATCCGGGCGGGGCGCGGGTGATGCGGTCGCGCGCGATGGACATGGATTTCACGATCGCGTGGACGGTGTCGCCGGGCCTCAGGCCCAACTGGTCGGCGGCGCGGCGGGTGATGCGGGCGAGGATCTCGTCGGGGCCGATCGCGACATGCACCGTCACCGCCGGCCCCTTGCCCTCGACCGCCCGCGCGACCCGGCCGGGCAGGATGTTCTGCGCCGAAAGCCCCTCGGGGCGGGCACGCGACAGGATGACCTCATGCGCCATGATCCGCACCCGGACCTGCGCCCCTGGCGCGGCCTCGACCGCCGGAAGGAACAGCGGGCCGGTCGCGGTGTCGAGACGGGTCAGCCCGTCGGGCAGGTGTTCGGCCACGGTGGCGGGCAGCATCGCGGCGACCTCGCGGATGCCCATGGCGCGCAGCGCCTCGGGGTCGGCCATGACCTGCGCGGTGGTGCCCTCGCGCAGGATCCGCCCCCCTTCGATCACCGCCATGCGGTCGGCCAGAAGCTGCGCCTCGTTGACGTCGTGGGTGACGAGGACGACAGGCATGTTCAGGTGCGCCCGGAGCGCGAGGATCTCCGCATGGAGCTTTTCCCGCGTGATCCGGTCGACCGCCGAAAAGGGCTCGTCGAGCAGCAGCGCATCGGGGCGGCGGGCCAGCGCGCGGGCCACCGCCACACGCTGCTGCTGGCCACCCGAGAGCTGCGCGGGCCGGCGGTCGGCAAGGCCGTGGAGGTTCACAAGGTCGAGAAGCCGCAGGGCCTCGGCCCGGTCAGGTGTGTCCATCGCGGCCATGACGTTCTGCGCGGCGGTCATGTGCGGAAAGAGCGCATAGGCCTGGAACACCAGCCCGACGCGGCGGCGGTGGGGGGCAAGGTCGATCCGCGCGGCGGTGTCGATCCAGGTCTGCCCGCCGACCCGGACCCGCGCCACCTCGGGCCGCCAGAGCCCGGCAATGCAGCGCAGGAGCGTGGTCTTGCCCGACCCCGAATGGCCGACGAGCGCCAGCAGTTCGCCCGGTTCCACCCGGAACGCCACGTCGAGAGGGATCGGCGCGGCGGCGCGGGCCATGACCTCGAGCGCCATCACGACAACCTCCGCCCGACCCGGGCCGAGAGCCAGAAGGTCAGCGCGATGGTGAAGAGCGAGATCGCCACGAGGACCGCCGACATGATCGCCGCGCCCCGGTCGTCGAAGACCTGCACCCGGTCGTAGATGGCGATGGCGATGGTGCGCGTCTCGCCGGGGATCGAGCCGCCGACCATGAGCACGATGCCGAATTCGCCCAGCGTGTGCGCGAAGGTCAGGACCATTGCCGTCACGAGGCCAGGCCAGGCCAGCGGCAGTTCGACCTTCCACAGCGCCGCCAGCGGCGACATCCCGCAGCAGGCGGCGGCCTCGCGCACCTCTGCCCCGATCGCCTCGAAGCCGCGCTGCGCGGGCTGGATCGCGAAGGGCAGGTTGAAGATGACCGAGGCCAGCACCAGACCCTCGAAGCTGAACACGAGCTGATGGCCGAACATGCCTTGCCAGAGGTCGCCCAGGGGCGAGTTCCGCCCGAAAGCGACCAGCAGGTAGAACCCGAAGACCGTGGGCGGGAGGACCAGCGGCAGCATCACCAGCGCCTCGACCAGCCCCTTGCCGCGGAACCGGCGGTAGGCCAGCAGCCGCCCCGCGAAGACCGAGACCGGCAGCAGGATGACGACGGTCCACCCCGCGAGCTGCAGCGACAGGAAGAGCGCCGTCCAGTCCATCCCGTCAGTCGGCCCCGGGCAGGACGAAACCGTATCGCGCCATGATCTCGCGCGCCGCCGGCTCCTGCATGTAGGCATAGAACGCCTCGGCGACCGGACCGGCCCCCGCCATCAGCGCCATGCGCTGGCGCAGCGGTTCGTGAAACCCCTCCGGGATCAGGTCCGATGTGCCGCGGTCGCGCAGCTGCGGCGCCATCGCCAGCGACAGGGCGATGATGCCTCCCTCGGCGTTGCCCGAAAGCGCGAACTGCGCGGCCTGGCTCACGTTCTCGCCCAGGACAAGGAAGGGCTGGATCGCCTCCCAGAGCCCGGCCTGTTGCAGCGCCTCCCTGGCGCGGCGGCCGTAGGGGGCATGGTCGGGATTGGCGATGGCGAACCGGACGATCCGGCCCTCGGCGAGCGCGGCCCGCAGGCTTGCCAATGTGCCGTCGGCAACCAGGGCCGACCCGGGCGGCACCGTCACCACGATCCGGCCGATGGCGTAGAGATCGCCGACGTCCCGGGCGTGGCCATCGCGGGCGAGATCGAGGATGAACTGCTCATCGGCCGACAGGAAGATCTCGAAAGGTGCGCCTTCGCGGATCTGGCGGGCGAAGTTGCCGGACGACCCCATCGACAGGCGCACCCGCAGTCCCGTCTCGGCCGTGAAGGCGGCGGCGATCTCCTCGAGCGCGAATTGCAGGTCGGAAGCAGCGGCCACGACAGGTGCCTCGCGCGCGGCGTCTTGCGCCTCGGCGGGTCCGATGACGGGTCCGAGGGCGAAGGCAAAGGCCGCGACGGCGGCGAGACGGGTGCGGCGGGCGATGGAAAGGGTCAAGCGTGCCTCCCCCTCGACGCAGGGTGTGCCGACCATATCGCCGGAAGTCCGACGCGCGGGCAAGCGTTATCTCTCTGCGGGAATATCGGCGAGCAGGTCGCGAAGCGCGTCGAGCGGGGCCGTCCCGGCCTTGGCCGCCTCCCGTTCGAACGCGCGGTACAGGGCCAGCACGTGCCGGCCGTTGTCGGTGAGCACGGCGCCGCCGCCCCCCGGCCCCCCGCGGGTGCTTTCGACGAGGGGTTCGCGGAACATCGCGTTGAGGGTGCCGACCAGTTCCCAGGCGCGCTTGTAGCTCATCCCCATCTCGCGCCCCGCCGCCGCGATGGACCCGCAGCGGTCGATGCGTTCCAGAAGTTCCGCCTTGCCAGGTCCGATCATCTCGGCGTCGCCGAAGACGATGCGGATGCGCAGGTGGGGACACTTCCGGGCGCGATCGGGCGGGCTCTGGAGGGAATTGTCGGGGGCGCTGTCCATACCGGCAATCTCCTGCCTGCGAGCCGGAGAGGCAAGCCGGATCGGTCGACCCGCGGATGGGGCTGAGATCACGGGTGGGGGTTGACCGGGAAGGCGGCCGGGCCGGGATCCGGCTCGGCAGGGCGGCGACGCAAGGGGCGTGGACGATGCCGACGCGGCTCCGGAAGCGCTTCAGCTGACTTGAAGAAGGTGCAGCGGAACGGCCGGAAGTGCGACGACTCCAGAAAGCGTGTCAAGCAAACCGCCAGTGATTTCAGATGCGGTGGCAGCAAGGGCCCCCGTTGCACGAAGGGGCCCCCGACTGGCCCTCTTTCCCGGGACAGGCCTGTCCCGCAACCATCAGTGATGGGTATGCCGGGTGCGGTGAAGCCGCTGGGGACGCGGACCTGGAACCGGCGACCTGGCGGCCAGGGCCGCCGGCGGTGAGACCTTGGCCCGAGAGCCTGGCGCAGGGCATCTGGTCTCCGCGCGGCTTCGTCGGTGACAACCGCTTCATCCTCGCGGGGCGCTTCGACTGGATCCATCGCCTGGAGCCGCCCTGTTTGCCGGCGTTCCACGCGCCTGCGACCACGACCCTCTGGTGGCCGGGGTGACGATCCTGCCGCGCGCACCCCAGACCGAGACGGTGACCGTGGCCTTCAACGCGACGGGCCGGGGGGGCTTCGGCAGGACGATGGCCGACATCACGATCGGCGACGAGACGGTGCGCGAGCGCCTGGGGCTCCTGTCGTTCGGCGAAACGCTCGACTTCGCCGATGTCACGCTGACCTCGCAAGGCCCCGGGCTGGACCTGCTGGTGGCGCGGGGCGGGACCCCGGGCATCTCGTCGCGGGGCGAACGGCTGAAGGACCGGGTCGCGATCAATTCCGACGAGTTCCTGTTCTTCGATCTCGG
>CAZOHN010000175.1:4895-7649 GCA_964579325.1 uncultured Rhodobacterales bacterium | reverse complement strand
GTGACGCAGAAGGTCGGCCCGGTGAAGGCGACCTTCAAGGGCAAGGTCACGCTGACCGATGTGGTGCCCCCCGAAAGCTACCGAATCGTCGGCGAGGGCTCGGGCGGCATCGCGGGCTTTGCAAAGGGCGCAGCCGCCGTGCACCTGACCGATGCCGAGGGCGGGACCGAGCTCGTCTATGACGTGGATGCGGCCGTGGGCGGAAAGATCGCCCAGCTTGGCGCACGCCTGATCGGAGGGTTCGCCCGAAAGATGGCCGACGAGTTCTTCGACCGCTTCCAGGCACAGGTCGAAGGCCCCGGCGCAGAAGCCGGAGCCTGACGCCTCAGCCGGTCGCAGCCGAAGCCGACAGGATGCCCCAGACCTGGTCCTTCAGGACCGAGCGTTTCTTGCGCAGTTCGGTCTCGTGGAAGTCGTCGGTGGGCTCGACATTCGTCTCGGCCCGGTGCACCGCGCGGTTCACCTCGTGATACTCGTCGACGAGCCTGGCGAAATGGGCATTCGTCGTCTTGAGCTCGGTGATCCGGGTGGCGTGTTCGGGAAATTCCTCGTGCAGTTCGTGCGGCGTATGCGACATCGGGCGTCTCCGTTTTTTCAGTCGTCTCCGACCCTAGGGATCCGCCGCGCTGACGGCCTTGACACGGATCAAGCCTCAGCGCTGCGCCGCCCGCCACCCTGCCGCCCGCGCTTCCTCCGCCGAGCAGAACCACCGTTCGCCCGCGCGCTCGTTGATGCGCGTCGCTTGATAGTCGCGCTGGCCCGGCACGTGGAAGATGCGCTCGCCGCGCTGGGAGATGTTGCCCTTGATCACGCAGCCCGTTGCGCGCGCGGCAACCTCGACCTCCGCCGCCACCGCATTCGCCGTGGCCCGCTGCGCCGCGCGAAACTCCGAGGGAACCTCCACCTCGCCCGCCCAGAGGCCCGCCTGCGCGAAGAGCGCCTCCTTCTCGGCGTCGCGGTAGTCGGAGGCGTAGCGCCGGAAGGCGAAGGCCACCCCCTCGCGCACCAATAGCGCGTTTAGGTCGGCCCCGCCCGGCAGATAGCACACCGCCAGAAGGCGGCCGTAGTCGTCGCGCCCGCGCCCCTCGCAGCGCAGTCGCTGCCCGCGAAGCCGCGCGGCGACCTCGCGCGTGGCCCAGCGCCCGCAGTCCCAGGCCCGGCCGTCGCGCGTGCAGGGCTGCGACATCTCCGGGGCGTCGATGCCGTAAAGCCGGATCCGCTCGCCCGCGATCTCGATGGTGTCGCCGTCGATCACCCGCGCACGCCCCTCCACGGTCTGCGCGGCAACCGGCGCGGCCAGCATCAAGCCGGAGAGAACGAGAAGGCAACAAATCCTTAACATGGCTTCACCCTGCGGCCTTGCGGGCCTCAGGGCAAGCGTGATTTTAACCTTTGGTTAAGCCCAGTTAACGCTACACCACTATCGCTGGGCCGTGCGCCATCCCGGATGCGCCCAAGGCTCGAGGTTGGCCGGAGCCAGCGGCGCGCGGCCCAGCAGGTGATCGGCCGCCTTCTCGCCCACCATGATCGACGGGGCGTTCAGGTTGCCGTTGGTCACCCGCGGGAAGATCGACGAATCCGCCACCCGCAGCCCGTCCACGCCGATCACCCGGCATTCCGGGTCGACCACCGCGCCGGGGTCGTCGCGCCGCCCGATCCGCGCCGTGCCGCAGGGGTGATAGGCGCTTTCGGCATGCTCCCGCACGAAGGCGTCAAGCTCCTCGTCGGTGTCGTACCCCGGCCCCGGCTGCAACTCGCGCGCCACATGCGCCGCCATCGCGGGCTGGGCGAAGATCTCGCGCGTGAGGCGAAGGCAGGCGCGGAACTCGGTCCAGTCGTCCTCGTGGCTCATGTAGTTGAACCGGATCAGCGGCGCGTCCTCGGCCCGGCCCGACCGCAGCGTCACCGCCCCGCGCGACTTTGACCGCATCGGCCCGACATGGGCCTGAAACCCGTGCCCCTTCACCGCAGCCTTGCCGTCATAGCGCACGGCCAGCGGCAGGAAATGGAACTGGATGTCGGGATAGTCGATCCCGGCCGACGACCGGATGAAACCCGTGCTTTCGAACTGGTTCGAGGCGCCCGGCCCGGTCCGGTTCAGCATCCACCGCGCGCCGACATAGGCTTTCCCGAGAAGGTTCCAGTAGCGATAGAGCGTGATCGGTTCCTTCGCTGCGAACTGGACATAGACCTCGAGGTGGTCCTGCAGATTCGCGCCGACACCCGGCCGGTCGGCCAGGACCGGCACGCCGTGGCTCTGCAACTCCGCCCCCGGCCCGATCCCCGATAGCATCAGGAGCTTCGGCGTGTTGATCGAGGAGGCCGCGATCACGACCTCTCGCCGGGCCGAGATCACCTCGCGGGCGCCACCCCGGACAATCTCGACGCCCCGTGCGCGGCCCTCGGCTATCACCACCTTCGCGGCAAGCCCCCGGACCACCGTGCAACGCCCCGTCGCCATGACGGGCCGCAGGTAGGCGTTGGACGCCGACCAGCGCCGGCCCTGCCAGATCGTCGCCTCCATCGCGCCGAAGCCCTCCTGGCGGTGGCCGTTGTAGTCCTCGGTCACGCCATAGCCCGCCTGCGCCCCGGCCTCGACGAAGGCGCGGAACAACGGATTGGTGCGCGGCCCGCGGGTGACATGCAGAGGCCCGTCTGTGCCGCGCCACTCGCTCGGGGTCACGCTCCCGTGCCAATTCTCCATCCGCCGGAAATAGGGCAGCACGTCGGCATAGCCCCAGCCGGTCGCGCCCG
>CAZOHN010000175.1:0-4795 GCA_964579325.1 uncultured Rhodobacterales bacterium | reverse complement strand
GCCGAGCCCGCGCCGACAATGACGAAATCGGCTTCCATCACCGCTCACCAGGGCGCATCGACGCCTCCCATTCCGACGTAGACCGACTTCACCTCGGTCCAGTGCTCGAGCGCCGCGCGCCCATTCTCGCGCCCGACGCCGGACATCTTCGAGCCGCCGAAGGGCACCTCGACCGGCGTCAGGTTGTAGGCGTTGATCCAGCAGGTCCCGGCCTGAAGCCGCGCCACCATGCGGTGCGCGCGCGCAAGGTCGCGGGTGAACACACCGGCCGACAGCCCGTAGTCGGTCGCATTGGCGCGGGCCAGAACCTCCTCCTCGGTGTCGAAGTCGAGGACGCACATGACCGGCCCGAAGATCTCCTCCCGCGCGATCGTCATCCTGTCGGTCACGCCGGCGAAGATGACGGGCGGGACAAACCATCCCATTCCCGGCATTTCCGGCGCGATTCCGACCGCGTTTGCCCCCTCGGCTTTCCCTTTCGCAATATACTCCAGCACCTTGTCGCGCTGGACTTCGCTCACCAGCGGGCCGAGCGTGGTGGCCTCGTCCAGCGGATCGCCTGCCACCATTGCCGCCGTCCGTTCGGCGAGTTTGGCAAGGAACGCCTCGCGCACTTGCCGTTCCACGAAGACCCGCGTCCCGTTCGAGCAGACCTGTCCGGCCGAATAGAAGTTCCCCAGCATCGCCGCGCCCACCGCCGCATCGAGGTCGGCATCGGCAAAGACGATCAGCGGCGACTTGCCGCCCAGTTCCATCGTCGCGTGGCGCAGCCCCTCGGCCGCCATCTGGTAAACCTTGCGCCCCGTCGGCACCGAGCCGGTCAGCGACACCTTGCGCACCCGCGCATCCTGCACCAGTGCCGCCCCCACCGCGCCGCGCCCCTGCACCACGTTGAACACGCCCGCAGGCGCACCCGCCTCCACCAGGATTTCCGCGAGCTTGAGCGCGCCGAGGGGCGTGACGTCGGAGGGCTTGAACACCATCGTGTTGCCGGTCACCAATGCCGGCGCAGCCTTCCAGCAGGCCACCTGGCTGGGGTAGTTCCACGCCCCGATCCCGACGGCCACGCCATGCGGCACCCGCAGCGTATAGGCCCAGTCGCCACCCAGCGGGATCGTCTCGCCGGTCAACGTCCCCGCAAGCCCGCCGAAGAACTCCAGCGCATCCGCCCCCGAGGGCCAGTCCGCCACCCGCGTCTCCGAAATCGGCTTGCCGGTGTCCAGCGTCTCGAGCCGCGCGAGGTCCTCCGCCCTCTCGCGGATGATCGCCGCCGCGCGCATCAGCACCCGGCCCCGCTCCACCGGCTTCAGCGCCGCCCACGGCCCTTGCGCCCGCGCTGCCGCCGCCAGCGCGGCCTCGATCACCGCAGGCGTCGCCTCGTGGACAACCGCGATCTCCGCCCCGGTATAGGGGTAGAGCACGGGGATGGCTTCACCGCCCGCATCCTCGTGATACCGGCCGTCGATGAAATGGCTCGCGCTCGGGTCTGCCCGCATCATTCTCCCCTCGGAAACCTCTGATTTGTTTCCACAACATTCAGGTCCATGTGATTGCGCATGTAGCGCTCGGACGCGCGCTGGAGCGGCTGGAAGTCCCATGGGTAGTAGCCGCCCTGCCGCAACGCCTCGTAGACCACGAGCCGCCGCGCCTGGCTTTCGCGCACTTCCGCATCGAAGCGCGGCAGGTCCCACCGCCGCGCGGCCTCGGCCCGGAAGCTCGCCACCACTGCCGCATGGTCCGGGTCCCCGGCAAGGTTCACCAGCTCGCGCGGGTCAGTCGCAAGGTCGAAAAGCTGTTCAGGATCAACGGCGCAGGCGGTGTACTTGAAGTTTGCGTGCCGCAGCGCGACCATCGGGGCAACCGTGGCCTCGGCGGCATATTCCATCGCCACCGGCGCCGTCCGCACGCCGCCGCCTGCCAGACCCACAAGGCTCTCGCCATCCGTCCAGGGCAGCACCTCGTCCAGCGACACACCCGCAAGCTCGGCAATCGTCGGCACTATGTCGATAGCCGAGACGGCCGCGTCTACCCGGCCGGGAACCAGCCCCGGCGCCGCGATCATCAGCGGCACGCGCGCCGAGCCCTCGTAGAAGTTCATCTTGTACCACAGGCCCCGCTCGCCCAGCATTTCGCCGTGGTCCGACAGGAACACCACGATGGCCTCCTGCCGCGTTGCCTCCAGTGCAGCCATCAACTCGCCGATCTTGTCGTCCACGTATGAGATATTGGCGAAGTAGGCGCGCCGCGCGCGGGCGATCATATCGGGCGTGATGTCGTAGTTACGCCAGTCGTTTGCGTCGAAGATGCGGCGGGCGTGCGGGTCATGCGCCTCGTAGGGCATGGCCGCGATCTCGGGCAGGAGCCGGTCGCAGCCCTCGTAGAGATCCCAGTATCGCCGCCGCGCCACGAAGGGGTCGTGAGGATGAGTGAAGCTCACCGTCAGGCACCAAGGCCGGGCATCGTGGCCACGGGCCAGGTCATAGACCTTCTGCACCGCGAAATGGGCCACCTCGTCGTCGTATTCGAGCTGGTTGGTGATCTCGGCCACGCCCGCGGCCGTCACCGACCCCATGTTGTGATACCACCAGTCGATCCGCTCGCCGGGCTTGCGGTAGTCGGGCGTCCAGCCGAAGTCGGCGGGGTAGATGTCGGTCGTGAGCCGCTGCTCCAGCCCGTGCAACTGGTCCGGCCCGACGAAATGCATCTTGCCCGACAGGCAGGTCTGGTAGCCCGCCCGCCGCAGGTGGTGGGCGTAGGTCGGGATCGCCGAGGCAAATTCGGCGGCGTTGTCGTAGACCCGCGTGCGCGAGGGCAACTGCCCCGACATGAACGAGGCCCGGGCCGGTGCACAGAGCGGCGAGGCGCAATAGGCGTTGGCAAAGCGCGCCGACCGCGCGGCGAGGCGCGCAAGGTTCGGCGTGTGCAGCCAGTCCGCCGGCCCATCGGGAAACAGCGTCCCCGTAAGCTGATCCACCATCAGGATCAGGATGTTGGGCCGCGCTCCGCTCATGGCCTCCTCCCCTTGGCGTCGTCGAGCACCCCCTCGACGATCCGCACCGCCGCCGCCCGGTCGGGCGCGCGGCCCGCCAGCGCCTCGCGCAGGTAGACCCCGTCGATCGCCGCGGCGAGCCGGTCGGCCACCTCGCCCGCCCGCGCCGCCATCAGCGGCCTGAGCCCCGCGACGAGGTTGGTCCTGAGCCGCCGCTGATAGACCCGCAGAAGCCGCGCGGCATCGGCCGAGGTCTGCGCCAGCACGTAGAAGTTCAGCCAGGCCGACACCACCTCGCGCCGGAACGACCCTTCCGAGAAACTCGCGCGGATCACCGCGCGCACCCGCCCCTCCGGCCCCTCCGCCGCCGCCAGCGCGCCGCGCACCTCCGCCCCGTAGATCGTCAGGACATGGCGCATCGCGGCGAGGAAGATCTGCTCCTTCGACCCGAAGTAGTGGTGCGCCAGCGCCGACGACATCCCTGCCCGCCGCGCGATCTGGGCCACCGTCACGTCAAGCGATCCCGCCCGCCCGATCTCGGTGATCGTGGCGCGGACAAGCGCGTCGCGGCGCAGGGGTTCCATTCCGACCTTCGGCATGGGGCGCAGTCTGGCGGATTCTTTATTGACTCGTCAATCAACAAAAAGCACCCTCGCAAAACCAAGACGGTTGCGTTTCGGACGCTCAGGCCGTTTCATGCAGAAAAAACGTGTCAACAGGGAGCCCGGCCCATGCGCCACACACTGACCCTCTCGGCCCTCGCCCTCGTCGCGGCGACGGCTGCCTCGGCCAACTGCGACAAGGTCATCTTCTCCGACGTCGGCTGGACCGACATCACCGCCACCACCGCCGCCACCTCGATCGTGCTCGAGGCGCTCGGCTACGAGACCGAGACCAAGGTTCTCTCCGTGCCCGTCACCTATACCGGCCTCGCCGAGGGCGACATCGACGTCTTCCTCGGCAACTGGATGCCGACGATGGAGGCCGACATCGCCCCCTACCGCGAGGCCGGCACCGTCGAGACCGTGCGTACCAACCTCGAAGGCGCGAAGTACACGCTGGCGACCAACGCCGCAGGCGCCGCTCTCGGCATCACCGACTTCGCCGCCATCGCCGCCCAGAAGGACGCGCTTGAGGGCAAGATCTACGGGATCGAGCCGGGCAACGACGGCAACCGGCTGATCCTCGACATGATCGCGGCCGACGCCTTCGGGCTGACGGGCTTCGACGTGGTGGAAAGCTCCGAACAGGGGATGCTCGCCCAGGTGGCCCGCGCCGACCAGCGCGGCGAGCCGATCGTGTTCCTCGGCTGGGAACCGCACCCGATGAACTCGAGCTTCGAGCTCACCTACCTCGCCGGCGGCGACGACTGGTTCGGCCCGGACTTCGGCGGCGCCATCGTCGCGACGAACACCCGCAAGGGCTACGCCACCGAATGCCCCAACACCGGCAAGTTCCTGCAGAACCTCGGCTTCTCGCTCCAGATGGAGAACGAGATCATGGGCGCGATCCTCAACGACAACACCGACCCGGTCGAGGCCGCCAAGGCCTGGCTCGCCGCCAATCCCGCCACATGGGAAGCCTGGCTCGACGGCGTGACCACCAAGGACGGCGGCGACGCCAAGGCGGCGGTCGCGGCAGCGCTCCAGTAACCTGAGGCGACGCCCCGGCTTCCCGCCGGGGCGTGAACCGAGCGGGGCGGCATGGACTGGCTGACAGAGACGAAGATCCCGGTAGGCCGCACCGCGCAGGTGGTGTTCGACTGGCTGAAGGTGAACGCCGCGCCGCTTTTCGACGCCGTGGCAG
>CAZOHN010000174.1:0-7713 GCA_964579325.1 uncultured Rhodobacterales bacterium | reverse complement strand
GAGCGTCGGCGTGAGTGCCACCGGCGACATGATGATGATGTACGGCTCGACCATCTTCATCATCCAGTTGACGGCCGAGCGGGTGCGCGACGCACGGCTCTGGTACGCCCCCTGGCTCGTTCCCGGCCAGCACGCCAGCATGGCCGGGCTCGCCACCTCGGGCACGCTGACCCACTGGTTTCGCGACCAGTTCGCCCGTGAGCTGTCGGCCGAGGCCGCCTTCCCTGCCCTCGCCGCCGAAGCGGAGGCCTCGCCCGTGGGGGCCAACGGGCTGCTCGTCCTGCCCTATTTCTCCGGCGAGCGGACGCCGATCCACGATCCCAGGGCCAAGGGTGCCGTCTTCGGCTTGAACCTCACCCATACCCGAGGCGATCTCTACCGGGCCCTGCTCGAAGGGATCGCCATGGGCACGGCGCATGTGATCGAGACCTATCGCGAGATCGGCCAGGCACCGACGCGGGTGCTGGCGGTGGGCGGCGGTACCAAGAACCGGATCTGGCTGCAGTCGACCTCCGATTTCGGTGGCGTGCCGCAGATCGTCTGCCAGAAGACGGTAGGGGCCAGCTACGGCGACGCCTTTCTCGCTGGCCTCGCGGTGGGCTCGGTGCGGGCCGAGGACATCAGGGCCTGGAACCCGATCGAGCGCGAGGTGACGCCCGCCGCGACCGCCCTGCATGCCGAGCACTACGCGCTTTTCCGTAGGCTCTACGAAGAGACGAAGGACATCGCCCATGCGCTCTGAGGCCGGGCGGGACCCGGCGGGCTCACGATGAAGCCGCTCTTCGAGGGGGCCTTGGCCGAGCTCGCCGCGGTCGCTGGGCGGATCGAGACTGCCGACATCGAGGCCGCTTGTGCCATGATCGTCGGCGCCCGGCGGATCGTGCTCTATGGCTGCGGGCGCGAGGGGCTGCAGCTGCAGGGCTTTGCGATGCGGCTCTACCACCTCGGCAAGCCCGTCGCCATGCAGGGCGACATGGCGGCACCGCCGGTGGGCCAGGGCGATTTGCTGCTGGTCTCGGCCGGGCCGGGGGAGCTCGCGACGGTGACAGCGCTCATGCGCGTCGCCCGGGAGGCCGGGGCCGCGGTGCTGTTCTTGACGGCGGAGCCCGAGACGGCATCGGCAGCGCTCGCCACGCAGGTCCTGCCGATCCCGGCACAGACCATGGCCCGCGACCAGGGGGCCGGCGCGCGCTCGGTCCTGCCGATGGGCTCGGCCTACGAGGGCGCCCTCTTCCTCCTCTTCGAGGTCATGGTGCTGCGCCTGCGCGAGCTGCTCGGCAGCGACCCGGCCGAGATGCGCGCACGGCACACGAATCTGGAGTAGGCTCGGGCCATCCAGGGGAAGGTCCCCGAGTCGCATGGACAGACTGCGGGGAGGATGATCCTCCCCGCGCCCCACCGTTACTTCGGGTCGGTGCGGCTTCGGGGCGGGATGGAATGTCGACGGGCGTCAGGGGTAGCTGGTAGCGCTGACGGCGCTATTTCACGGCGCCTGCGGCCATGCCCTGGATGATGTATTTCTGCAGCAGGATGCCGACGATGACGAGCGGCAAGATCGCCGCCGACGAGAGGGCGGCCATCGACCACCAGGAGATGCCCTGCGAGCCCGTTTGGCTCGCCACCATCACCGGCAGCGTGTTGGCGTTGGTCGAGGTGAGGAGGGCTGCGAAAAAGTATTCGTTCCAGGTCAGGACGAGGCTGAGGATGAAGGCCGCGACCATGCCGGGCAGCGCTATCGGCAGGATGATGGAAAGAAACGCCCCCCAGTTCGAGAGCCCGTCCACCAGCGCCGCCTCCTCGAGCTCGGTCGGGATCGAGGCGAACTGGTCGCGCATGATCCAGATGACGATCGGCAGCACGGTCAGCGTGTAGAGCAGGATCAGCCCGATCCGCGTGTCGAGCAGCGCGAGTTCCTTGTAGAGCACGAGAAACGGCAGCGCGAGCACGACGGGCGGCAGGATCAGCTGGCTCAGGAAGAAGAACGAGATGTCCTGGTTCTTCATCGGTCCGAAGCGGTAGGAAAACCGTGACAGACCATAGGCCGCGAGGCTACCGAGGATCACCGCCAGCGTCGAAGATGCCAGCGCCGTGACGGCGGAGTTGGTGAACCGCTTGAGGAACTCCGCCCGCACGGTGCTTTCGGCGCCAATGGTGTCGGGTGAAAGCCCCAGCGACCGCCAGCCGAGCCACGCCGGCTGGTAATCGACCCACGGAACAAGGTGCCCCTGCATCACGTTCGGCGCCATCTTGAACGAGGTCGTGGCCGTCCAGTAGATCGGGAACAGGCAGATCACGGCCCAGAGGATCAGGATGGCGTATATCGCCACCCGGCTCGCCCACCACTTCATGCGGTAGGACAGGTCGGCGTCGCTGTCGCGGAATACCTGCTCGCTCATGCGCGCCTCATGTCCGGGCCTCATGTCCGGGGCCGCGTCCAGCGGTCGGCGACCTTCATCAGCACCGTCATGAAGATCACGATCAGCACCAGGTAGACCATCGCCAGGAGCGTGCCGTAGCCCACGTTCGAGCGGTCGCGGTACTCGCGGAAGATGAACGAGGTCACGCTGTCGGTCGCGCCGCCGGGGCCGCCGGCGGTGACATTGATGATGATGTCGGCAAGCTTGAGCTTGAAGATGATGCGGATCAGGATCGCAGTGATCGAGACGGGCAGCATCAGCGGGAAGGTGACTTCCCAGAACCCCTTCCAGGGGCCCGCGCCATCGACCCGCGCGGCCTCGTTCAACTCCTTCGGGATAGCCTGCAGACCCGCTAGCAGCATGATCATCATGAAGGGTATGTAGGTCCAGGCGTCCATCACCATGATTGTCAGGCGCGCGATCTCGGGGCTGCCAAAGAACGAGGGATTGTCCCAGCCAAGTTCGCGCGCAAGCCGGGCGAGGGGGCCGAAGCGCGCCTCGAGCATCGACTTGCCGATCATCCACGATACCGCGACGGGCGAGAGCATCAGCGGAAGCAGGAACGCTACCCGAAAGAACTTGCATGCCCGGATCTGGGCGTTCAGCAGCAGTGCCATGCCGAAAGCGATGGCGTATTCGACCAGGATCGCAGCGGTATAGATTACCATGTTCCACAGGGCGTTCCAGTAGAACGGGTCGCTCCACATCTGCCGGATGTTGTCGAGGCCATTGAACTTGCGGCCGGAGAGCGAGGCGAGGTTCCAGTCGGTGAAAGCGATGGTCAGGCCGAAGATCAGCGGAAAGATCACCATGGCCACCGTGAACAGCGCCGCCGGGAGCACGAAGACCAACCGTTTGCCCTGTTCGCCCTTGAGCATCACCTGCCCCAGGCAGAGGCAGGTTCCCCAGAGCGCGTAGGCGTAGAGCGTGGGGCGCCAGGTCGTCAGCCCGAGGTCGATCCGACCGCTTGCGTCCATCGCCTGCAGCAGCGCCACGAGCAGCAGAATCCCGAACGATCCCCAGATCAGCCCGCGGCCCAGCGCGCGTCGCGCGGCGGGGATGTCGTCTGCCGTCACGACGTGGAGAAGGTCGCCTTCCTGTGCCATGCTAGAATGTTAGCTGGGGCAGTCCGGGTTGGGAAGGGGCGATCTGCCCCGAGGCAAGTCCGCGCTACGGCGGGATGCGCATCGGGTGTCAGCGGTGTAAATATAAATTGACAGTTGTGAATGTAATTTTCACGTGACATAGTTGCGATGGCGTGCCGGGAGTCTCAGGCACTTGGCGCGCAACCGTTCCGAGGGGGCACGGAGTTTTGCGCGCACTTCGGGATGCAATGCGGAGGACACGGAGGAACTCGAATGTCCGACCATGACGACAAGGTCTGGCCGACCGGCTTGACCCTGAAAGAAGCTGAAGAAGTACACAGCTACCTCATCGACGGGACGCGCGTGTTCGGCCTGATTGCCGTGCTTGCGCACATCCTCGTCGCCTTCACGACACCGTGGCTGGGATAGGGGGCAGACCATGAACAACGCCAAGATGTGGCTCGTGGTCAAGCCGACCGTGGGGGTCCCCCTGTTCCTGACGGCGGTTGCCGTTGGATCGTTCGCGGTCCATGTGGCGGTTCTCTCGAACACCACGTGGGTTTCGGACTTCCTCAGCGGCAAGCCGCTCGGTAGCGGTGCGGCGACGGCGTCGCTGATGCCGGCCGAAGGGCAGGCTGATGTGGCGAAGGCCAGCTATGCCGGTCCGGCTATCGAAGGCCAGACCGTGCTGGTGATCATGCCCGATGGGACGACGGCGCGCGCAGTGATCGAAACCGCGCCGACACTCGCATCGCTCAGCGCGGGTGGTACTCCCCTGGTTGTCGGGCAGTAGACCGCCCGGCCGAAGGGCCACCTACTGACAATCGGACCTCCGGCCTGCGCCGGGGGTCCGGGTTACCGGGGCCGACACGCATGTTCGACTATCGCCGCACCGCGCTCGATATGCTGGCCCGCATGGGTCCGCGCTTCCTGCCCTTTGCGGACGCTGCGTCCGAGGATGTCCCGCTGTCGCGCCTTCTCCGGCTGTCGCTGTTCCAGGTGACGGTCGGGATGGCGCTGGTGCTGCTGGTCGGCACGCTCAACCGCGTCATGATCGTCGAACTGCAGGTGCCCGCAAGCCTCGTGGCGCTGATGCTGGCGCTGCCGCTTGTCTTCGCACCGTTCCGGGCCTTTATCGGCTTCCGCTCGGATACCCACCGCTCGGCCCTCGGCTGGCGGCGGGTGCCCTTCATCTGGAAGGGCACGCTCCTGCAATGGGGCGGCTTCGCGATCATGCCGATGGCGCTGATTGCGCTGTCGGGGCAGGGCTATGCCGCCGAGGCGCCGCGCTGGCTGGGTCTTTCGACGGCCGCGCTTGCCTTCCTTCTGGTCGGAGCGGGTGTTCACACCGTGCAGACGGTGGGTCTCGCCCTTGCAACCGACCTCGTCGAGGAGGAGGACCAGCCAAAGGTCGTGGGCCTCATGTACGTGATGCTGCTGGTCGGAATGATCGCCAGCGCCTTTGCCTTCGGCGCGCTCCTCGAGTCCTTTTCGCACGGCCGCCTGATCCAGGTGGTGCAGGGGGCGGCGGTTGTCACGATCGTGCTCAACTCCGTCGCACTCTGGAAACAGGAGGCGCGAGACCGCACGCGCGCCCGCTCCGCCGCGCCCGTTCCGGCCTTCGCCGACGCCTGGCGTGCGTTCGCTGCCGGTCCCGGAGCGCTCAGGCTCCTTGTCATCATCGGGTTCGGGACAGCGGGTTTCGGAATGGCCGATGTGCTGCTCGAGCCCTATGGCGGCCAGGCGCTGGGGCTGAGCGTCGCCGAGACAACCCGGCTCACGGCGGTCCTTGCGGGCGGCGGGCTCATGGGCTTCACGCTTGCCTCCCGCTGGCTTGGTCGCGGCGGCGACCCGGTTCGGCTGTCTGCCCTGGGCGCAGCGCTCGGGGTTCCGGCCTTCGCTGCGATCATCCTCTCGAGCTATGTCGGCGCGCCGTCTCTGTTCGTCGCCGCAGTGCTGCTTGCCGGGTTCGGCGGCGGCCTGTTCAGCCATGGCACCCTCACGGCCACCATGCGCGCCGCCCCGCGCGAACAGGTCGGTCTCGCGCTTGGCGCCTGGGGTGCCGTCCAGGCGACCGCTGCCGGTGTCGCGATCGCGGCCGGTGGCATTATCCGAGACGTGGTTCTTGGCCTCGTCCCCGGGGCGGCGCCGCAGGTGCCGTACATCCCGGTCTTTGCGCTCGAAATGGGCCTGCTCGTTCTCGTGCTGCTTGCCGGATATCCGCTCCTGAGGCGGGCAACTCGACCTGACGTAAAGGAAGTCTATCTGGGATAGCGGATCATGGGCCGGATCCCGGCCCGCTACAGAACGTGCCGGACATCGGCCAGGGCCCCATCCTACGTCGGGACCGGAAGCCACGAACCACACAGGAGGAGACATGACGACCATCATTACCCGGCTCTACGAGGAGATCGAAGCGGCGCGAGCCGCTGTCGCCGCGCTGCGAGCGGCCGGTCATCCCGGCGAGAACGTCGACCTGATCGTGCGGGAAGACCCGTTCCGCAGCGGCTTGTCCGTCGTAGAGCGGATCGCGGCCGCGCGGGTCGATCCTTCGTCGGCGGCGATCTACGCAGGCCATGTCGAAGGCGGCAGGCCGCTTGTGGTGGTTCGTGCGCCCGTCACGCCTTTCGGCGCGGCGCGCAACGCCATGTACATCGTCGACCAGCATGGACCGATGCCCGTGGGCGGGGTCGACGCCAATCGATACGTTCGGGAAGAACCCAAGCGCGAACTGTTCCTGTCGGTTCTCTCCGATCATCCGCGCTGGTTCTCGAGCGACATGAACCCTGTCAACAACCGCAACCGCGGCACGGTGTCGGAGGCCTTCGGCCTGCCGCCGCTGTCGCCGCGCCGGCCGCGCACCTCGGCGATGTCGGGGGGGGGCTTCATGTCGAAGCTGTTCTGGCCGATGCCGCTTCTATCGCGCAAGCCGCGTGGCAGCTCGGTGATCCGGGGTGGCGGGTTCATGTCTCGGTACTTCTGGCCGATGCCGCTGGTGTCGCGTCGCAGCAAGTGATCGGCCGGGCGCGCCGCCGTCGTGCGGCGCGCTCCTGCCTGGAAGAGGCGTCTTGCCGCACCTCCGTCGGAGGTCTGCCCGGTCGTATTGCCCATGCCCTCCGACTTGGCCTGCTGCATTCATCAGCAGGGCAGGGTTTCTTGCGCAGAAACCAGGCACGTTTGCGCGATGCAGGGTGGCGAGCCTGGAATTAGCCCCAGATTAACCTCAATGCCCCTATAGGAAGTTCCCGGGGGGATCACTTGTTGAGGTCAACATGATCGAGCTCCTCTTCGTCGCCTGCCTGAGCACGCAGCCCAACGTCTGCGAACAACGCAGCCTCCTCTATACCGACATCTCGCCGATGACCTGCATGTTCGGTGCCCAGCCCGCTCTTGCCGACTGGGTCGAAGGACATCCGAACTGGCGCGTGGCAAGCTGGAAATGCCGTGCCGTCCGTGTGGGCCAGAAGGATGTCTGAGGCGCCCGCAGCCGCACGCGCCCCCTGATCGGGAAAGGGGGAGCGGACGTGCCGCTCCCCCTCCCCACCGATACCCCCTCGCATGGGGTCAAGATCACATGCCAAGCGACGCCTTGTAGAGGGCGACTTGGCTTTCGCGGCCGATCTGGTCGGTGATCCGCTCCCAGGCGGCGGCGATGGCGTCTGCCGTCTCCTGGGCGCTGCCGTACTGGCCGGCAAAACCCTTGGCCAGTTCGTCTTCGGCCACCGAGTAGTATTGGAAGATCCCCGGGATCCGCGGCTCGATCGCGGCGTTGGGGTGGTTGTAGCTGTCGGCGTTCGAGCCCAGGTAGTCCTCGACGAAGGCCCGGTCATAGCCCGCCTGTTCCCACTCCTCGAACTGGAAGTGCGAGTTGCGGTAGGGCTGGAAGCCCGACGGATAGGCCGCGGTCCAGAGCGACAGATCCTTGCCACCCAGATGCGCCGCCGCACTCCACGCTGCCTTGCGCTTCTTCTCGTCGCCCGAGACATTCGAGGTCACGTAGACACCCCAGCCGATGTAGGCCATCAGCGGTGCCTCGTTCGCGGTGTCCTCCCATGCGCCGGCCGCGGCGTTGTAGCGCCGCTCCGAGCCCGGGTTGATCCCGAAGCCCACCACGTCACCCACCACCGAGGTGTCCGAGGTCCGCGCCGAGGAGCCCACGTCGCCCCACCACATCAGCATCGAGCCGGTCCCGGCGAGGAACTGGCTGAAGG
>CAZOHN010000173.1:0-7737 GCA_964579325.1 uncultured Rhodobacterales bacterium | reverse complement strand
GGGTGCGACGACGCTGGATGAATACCGCAAGCACATCGAGAAGGACGCCGCCCTTGCCCGGCGATTCCAGCCGGTTTTCGTGAGCGAGCCGACGGTGGAAGACACCGTCAGCATCCTGCGCGGCATCAAAGAGAAATACGAGCTTCACCACGGCGTGAGGATCTCGGACAGCGCGCTGGTCGCGGCGGCGACGCTGAGCCACCGCTACATCACCGACCGGTTCCTGCCCGACAAGGCCATCGACCTGATGGACGAGGCCGCGTCGCGGCTCCGGATGGAAGTGGACAGCAAGCCCGAGGCGCTCGACGACCTCGACCGCGACATCCTGCAGAAGCAGATCGAGGCCGAGGCGCTCAAGAAGGAGGACGACGCGGCCTCGAAGGAGCGGCTTGAGAAGCTGGTGCAGGAGTTGGGGGATCTTCAGCAGAAGTCCTCCGAGATGACCGCGGCATGGCAGGCAGAGCGCGACAAGCTCGACTCCGCGCGGACGTTGAAGGAGCGGCTCGACCGCGCCCGGGCGGAGCTTGAGCAGGTCAAGCGCGAAGGCAACCTCGGACGGGCGGGCGAGTTGTCCTACGGCATCATCCCGGGGCTCGAGCGCGAACTGGCCGAGGCCGAGGCCGGTGACGGAAAGCTCAGCGCCGGCGACACGGTGCGGCCCGAGCAGATCGCCCAGGTGGTCGAGCGCTGGACCGGCATCCCGACGACCAAACTGATGGAGGGCGAACGCGAGAAGCTTCTCCAGATGGAGGAGGAACTGGGCAAGCGTGTCATCGGGCAGCGTCAGGCGGTCGTCGCCGTGTCCAACGCGGTTCGGCGGGCGCGGGCTGGCCTGAGCGACGAGAACCGGCCTCTGGGCAGCTTCCTGTTCCTCGGGCCGACGGGCGTGGGCAAGACCGAGCTGACCAAGGCGCTGGCTGAGTACCTCTTCGATGACGACAGCGCGATGACCCGCATCGACATGTCGGAGTTCCAGGAACAGCACTCGGTCGCCCGGCTGATCGGCGCGCCGCCGGGATACGTCGGCTACGACGAGGGCGGGGTTCTGACCGAAGCGGTGCGCCGACGGCCCTACCAGGTGATCCTGTTCGACGAAGTCGAGAAGGCGCATCCGAAGGTGTTCGATGTCCTGCTGCAGGTCTTCGACGACGGCAGGCTGACCGACGGCCAGGGCCGGACGGTGGACTTCAAGAACACGCTCATCGTACTGACCTCGAACCTCGGGACGCAGGCCCTGAGCCTCGTGGGCGAGGGGGCCGACATGGCCGCGGCACGGGCCGAGGTCATGGACGCGGTCCGGGCGCACTTCAGGCCCGAGTTCCTGAACCGCCTCGACGACATGATCGTCTTCGACCGGCTCTCCAGGGCCGACATGGACGGCATCGTGGCGATCCAGCTTTCGCGGCTGGAGAAGCGGCTCGAGGCTCGGAAGATCGCACTCGATCTGGACGCGGCGGCGCGCAAGTGGCTGGCCGACGAGGGGTACGACCCGGTCTATGGCGCGAGGCCGCTCAAGCGGGTGATCCAGCGCGCGCTTCAGGACCGGCTTGCCGAGTTGATCCTGTCGGGTGACGTGAAGGACGGCGACAGCGTTTCGGTGACGGTGGGGCCGGATGGCCTTATCGTCGGAGGGCGGGTGGCCGCTACGAACCGTCCGCGGCCGGGCGACGCCGTCGTGCACTGATACCAAGGGCGGGTCCGCAAGGTCCCGCCCTTGTCGTGTCGCCCCTCATGTCGAGCGCAGCAGGACCTTCGTTGAATCGATCGCCTGCGCGATCTGCTGGAAATGGACCTGCCTGCGGGCCGAGTTCTCGGACGAACGCAACAGGAGCGTCTCGGCTTCGGCGAGGATCGCCTCGGCTTCGCGCAAGGCCCTGGTCTCGGCCTCGGGCCGGATCGCCGAGAGACCGGGCGACCTCCGGCCGGCCCCGCGCGCAACCACAGGCGCCGCGGTGGGATCGCGGTTCCGTGCGACGACCTGGTCGAGCTTGTCGGCGGCGCTGGTCAGGACCTTTCGGACCTCGCCATAGTCGCCCTCGGTCGGCAACAGCTCGGCAGTGGAGCGAAGGCCATACCTGATGCAATCAATGCGGTAAGGCAGATCGACGCGGTCGCATATCCTGTCGTTCTCGCGCTGTCGGCGCAGGATGAACTGCGTTGCATGTGGCGTCGCGGTGCCGGGGGCGAGTTGGGTGGTTGCGAAGGGGTCCCACGGCGCGACGGGCGTTGGGTCTTCGCTCTCGGAACGCTGCGGCGGGCGGTCCCCGTTGGACTGCGCCGGGATGATCGGGATCGGCGCAATGGCATGCAGAATGGGCGGCGCTGCCGGAGGTGCGATCGGAGCCGCGATGGCGTTTGCGCCCAGGGTCGCCGTGGCGAGGGCAGCGATCTGCAAGGTGGGGCGGCGAAAGCGGTCCATGGGGCAACCCTTCTCCTGTGCTGTGCTACTCGGCAAGCCCGTACGCGCGCCGCAATCCACGGATTGTCCCCGGCCCGAAGTTCCCGTCGATCGAACCGGCATAAAGCTCCACGTCGCGAAGCCTCGCCTGGAGCGCGCGGCGTGTCGCGTCCTTGAACATGGTGGGTCGCTCGCTCAGCAATGTCAGCACATCGGTGCTGCCCGAACGCAGCGCGTCGTAGAGGTAGGACCCGGCCTGCTCCGGGCCCTTTCCCGGAACGAGACCGTCGTCGATGAGCGCGGCGAAGTTGAACATCGCCTGGGGGTGCCGCTGGTCCGCAGCCCTCTCGAAATAGCCGAGCGCGGCAGTCGTATCGCGGGGGATACCGAGGCCGCCCTGATAATGCAGGAAACCGAGATCGTTCAGTGCATCGGCGTAGTTCTGGGCCGCCGACGCGTGGAACAGGTCGAGAGCGCGGGCGGTGTCCTGCGGGACGCCGATTCCCTGTTCGTAGAGCTTGCCAAGCTCGAACTGCGCGTCAGGTGCGCCCGCCTCGGCGGCCCGCGCGAGCAACCGAGCCGCCTCGGACGGATCGAACCCCGGAGCGTCCGGGTTCAGCCGCAGGTAGGCGAGACCGAGGAGCGAACGGGTATCGCCGGTTTCCGCAAGGGCTGCGAGCTGGACCACGCTGTCGGGGCGAAGGGCCGCCCAGGCTTCGCGGGGGTCGGGCGCGGACAGCTGCTCGATCTCGGCCGGCTCTCCGGCAAGATAGAACGGTACCCCCGAAAGTGAGCCGTAGGTCTGCGGCTCCTGCCGGTTTGCGGTCGCCGTCAGGACCGCGTCGCGGATCTGCCGGAACATCAGGCTGATCTCGAGACCGGGTTCGGCGAGCTTCTGCGCCAGCGACAGCGCAAAGGGGCTGTTCTGCCCCTGTCCGTCGAGCGCCACCGAGCCGTCGCGTGCGGCGAAGGCGACGAGGGTGCCGCGCTCGGGCGATGGCGGGGCCAGACCGGCACCCCGCCCTGCGGCCCCGCCCGTCACCTGGGCCGCAGTGTCCGCCGCCTGCGGCATGAGGTTGGCGAAGGGGTTGTCGCGGCAGGAATCGAGGATGACGATTCGAAGCTTGCGCGACCGGTCGACGGCGGTGAGGAGGTCGCCGAGCGAAACCGACTGGAGGCGGATGTCTTCCTCGGTTCGCACGTTTGCATCCACCGGGATCAGGAGGTTCTCGCCGCGCAGTTCCACACCGTGGCCGGCGAAGTAGATCAGCGCGATGTCGGCGGTCTCGGCGCTGAAGGAAAAGCGCGCCAGTTCTGTGAGAAAGCGGTGCTGAGGGGCGTCGATGACGATCGTGACCTCGAAACCGATCCGTTCCAGCGTTTCGGCGATCAGGCGCGCGTCATTTGCGGTGTTCTTCAGTGCCGGTATGCTCCCGTAGGACGCCATTCCCACCACGAGGGCAAGCCGTTCGGCCGCGACTGCGGCGGCGGGCGCGAGTAGGGTTGAGAGAAGGACGAGGGCTCTGAATAGGCGCATGGGCGGGAGACTCCGTTCAGCACCCGGAGTCTAGCGCCAGTGAGCAGGGTCGAGAAGTGCCGGCATTGCCGCGAGTGCGGGAATGATCGTCCCGCCGGTCAGTTCACGTCCGCCACACTGGAGGTCGGTGGTCACTCTGGCCGGTACGTCCTCCCGGGGTCTGCAGCGCGATGGGCCGGCGCGGTTCGGCGGGTATGCCGGAATGTCGACCGTTCCGGCCTGCAGAGGGGCGGATCCCGCATCGGCTGGCGCTGGAAGGGGAGAGGTTCTTGCACGCGCGTGCGTTGCCCCTGGACTTGCCGCAAGGGCGACGGGCGGGAGGTTTCCCTCCCGCCCGCGTTCCGGCTTACATCGCCGGAAGGATGACCTTGTCGATGACGTGGATCACGCCGTTGTCGGCTTCGATGTCGGCGGTCACGACGTTGGCGTCGTTGATCATGACGCCGTTGGAGAGGTCGACGGTGATCTCACCGCCCTGGACGGTGGCGGCCTTCATGTCGTCCACGAGGTCGGTCGACATGACTTTGCCGGCCACGACGTGGTAGGTGAGGATCGCGACGAGCTGGTCCTTGTTCTCGGGCAGAAGCAACGATTCAACGGTGCCCTCGGGCAGCGCAGCGAAGGCTTCGTCGGTCGGCGCGAAGACGGTGAACGGGCCTTCACCCTTCAGCGTGTCGACGAGGCCGGCGGCCTGGACTGCGGCAACAAGCGTGCCGAAAGTGCCGGCGCCCACGGCGGTGTCAACGATATCGGCGGCGTTCGCGGCCATCGGCGCGGAAAGCGCGGCAGCAGTGGTGGCGGCGAGAAGCGTCTTGCGGAACATGGTGGTCTCCTGTCGTTGTGACGATGCGTCTGACAAGCATCGCTGCGTAATAGAGCGCTCGGTGTGCAGTGGATTACCGGAGGGAATCCGCCGAAGGCACCGATCCGCCGCTTGACGACAGAGACGCGGGCGCTAAGCCGCAGGGGCCGCGTCGGTCCAGTAAAGAATGAGTGATATCAGGTGATTGATTGTGATCCGTCAGAGTGCGGTCATAGACCCAGAGCCTCCCGCACTATCCCGTCCAGCAGCGCCTCGACGGCATTCATCGCGCCCTCCGGGTAATCGCGATAGCCCACCGTCACGGTGCCCGGCGCATCGGCGAGCTCTGCAACGAAGATCCCGTAGGGACAATGCTGGAGGTTCATCGGGTCGGCCTCCATGACCTGCCGGCTGACTGTCGCCGAGCAGAACAGGTACACGTTGGCCTGCGAAAAAAGCTGAACGTCGGATCCGACGTCCTCGCGCGTGCGCTCGAGCATTTCGCCAACATGGCTGACGAAGTCGATCACGAGGCCCTGCCCGACGATCGCGCTTTCGACGGCGAAGGCGACGTCGTCGAAGCTTTCCTCGACCGTATGGGTAATGGGTCCGTCCGCGAATGCGGGTGCGGCGGCAAGCACGGCGGCGGCGGCGAGACGAATGAGCATGGTCGGTCCTCCCTTCGTTGGTTCAGGTCGAGACTTGCGTGTTTCGTGCCCGGCCGCCTTGATCGAAGTCAGGCGACACATTCACGACGATGCAACGTTATCGTGACCGTGGTGACATGACCTTTGCCAAAGCGCCGCGGCGGGGCACATTGCTGTGCAGGAGCAACGGGAGTCCTGCGATGTATCGTTTCAAGACCAACCTGCGCTGGTCGGATGCCACGCCGAAGGCCGCATGGTTGAACCGGCGGGAACTTCTGGGGGGTGCCGGAGCAGCGCTGTTCGCCGGGCCAGTGGCGGCGCAGGAGTGGGGCGCGCAGGGCGAGGACGACCGGATGCCCAACACGCTCGAAGAGATCACGACCTACAACAATTTCTACGAGTTCGGTGCCGACAAGTCCGACCCCAAGCGCTACTCGGGCGATTTCAAGCCGCAGCCCTGGGCGATCGAGATCGGCGGCCTGGTGGAGCGACCCGGGACGTATGGGCTCGAGGAAATCCTGACGGGGAAGTCGATCGAAGAGCGAATCTATCGGTTCCGTTGCGTCGAGGCCTGGAGCATGGTGATCCCGTGGAACGGGTTCGAGCTTCGCGCGCTGCTCGAGCAGGTGGGTGTGCAGCCCTCCGCCAAGTACGTCGCCTTCGAGACGATCGTCCGGCCCGAGGAGATGCCGGGACAACGGACGCGCCTGCTGCCTTGGCCCTATGTCGAGGGGCTGAGGCTCGACGAGGCGATGCACCCGCTGACACTTATGGCGACAGGCATCTACGGCGAACCGATGCCCAACCAGAACGGCGCGCCGATCCGCCTCGTGGTGCCGTGGAAGTACGGGTTCAAGTCGATCAAGAGCATCGTGCGGATCACCCTGACCGAGGAGGAGCCGCCCGCGACCTGGAACATCCAGAACCCGCGCGAGTACGGCTTCTATAGTAACGTGAACCCGGAAGTGGATCACCCGCGCTGGAGCCAGGGGTCCGAGCGTCGCGTGGGGGGCGGGCTGTTTGCCTCGCGCGTGCCCACCTTGATGTTCAACGGATATGCCGAGGATGTCGCCGGCCTCTATGCCGGAATGGACCTCGCGACGTCCTTCTGATGGTCGACACGCTGAACGCGGCGGCGCGCAAGCTGCCGACATGGTCCGTATATGTGGCGGGAGCGGCGGCGGCCGCGTGGCTTTGGTATCTGGCGGCCACGGGTGGCCTCGGGCCGGAGCCGATCAACGCCCTGACCCGGGAACTGGGGCTCGTGGGGCTGCAGCTCGTGGTGCTCGGGCTCGCGATCACGCCGCTGAGGAGATTCGCAGGGGTGAACCTCCTGCGGTTCCGACGTGCGATCGGCGTGACCGCGTTCTTCTTCATCGCGCAGCACCTGGGCGTCTGGCTGGTCCTCGACGTTGGCGATGCCGCGCGGATCTGGGCGGACATCATCAAGCGTCCCTATGTGACGGTCGGGATGGTCGGCTTCCTGATGCTGCTGCCGCTCGCCATCACGTCGAACGACGCTTCCGTGCGGCGCCTCGGGGCGGCCCGATGGCGATCATTGCACCGGCTGACCTACGGCGTGGCACTTGCAGGGGCGATCCATTTTCTCTGGCTGGTGAAGGGATGGCCCCTCGAGCCGTTCCTCTACGCCATCGCGATTCTGCTGCTTCTGGGACTGAGGCTGATTCCGAAAACCCGCAGCGCTGCCGCCTGACGCTGCCCTCGCGGCATCAGGGGGCGAGTCTGTGGATAAGGCGGTTCGGACGGTTCATGCGGTGCACAACGCGCTCATTTTCTTGCGCGCGACGGGGCCCTCTAGTGCCCTTCGTTGCGCTAACCCCCATATTTTGAAGGTAAAAGGGGAACTGCCAAAAAAATGTCATGGTCCGAGAAAAAACCTCTTGCGGACCCCGGCCACCCTCCGTAAATACCCCCTCACCGAACGACGGCGGCAACGCGGACGGTCGGAAGCGGAAGGGGCGGTGCTCCGGAAGCGACAAGAAAAGAAGGGACGATACAGGCGGGCGCGCCGAGCAAGTTACGGCGCTTCCGGTTGAATTTGTCTCTACGCTCTTTGACATCGCTGGTATCTGAAGAGATATGTGGGCGGTTTGGTTCATTCGATGGATCAGACACTGCATATCGCCTCGCTAGGGTTCGCCCGATGATGCGAGTGTCAGCTTCACTGTTTGGTAGGTTTCGTCTCTTCGGAGATCGAAGCACATCGAACAGAGACTGATCCCTCCGCAAGAGGGATCGATGTGCAGAGGTTCGAACGTCAAGGATAGGCTGGTAACGGCCTTTCAACTTGAGAGTTTGATCCTGGCTCAGAACGAACGCTGGCGGCAGGCTT
>CAZOHN010000172.1:0-7803 GCA_964579325.1 uncultured Rhodobacterales bacterium | reverse complement strand
GCGCGCCAGTCGCCGTATTCGGCGCGGAGGCGGCAGACGGGCCAGTCGGAGCCCCACATCACGCGGTCGGGGCCGAAGGTGTCGAGGATGTGGGTGGCGTAGGGGCGGAGGTCGTCCACAGTCCAGCCGGGGTTGGCCTCGGTGACGAGGGCGGAGAACTTGACGCAGGCCGACGTGTCGGTGGCGATGCGGGCGATGCCCTCGGCCCAGGGACGGAAGGTCTCGGGCGAATGGTCCCTGATCTGCGGCTTCATGCAGTGGTCGACCACCGCGCGGAGGCCCGGGTAGCGGGTGAGGATGGTGTGGAAGTTGACCAGATGCCGGGGGAAGCCGAGCGCGTCGAACGTCAGGTCGAGGTCGGCCAGCGCGCGGAAGGCCCATTGCACGTCGTCGCGCAGCATCCAGTCGTCGTCGGGGATGTCCTGAATCATCGGGCGGACGCCCTTGAACCTGGGGTGTGCCGCGAGGCGTTCGAGGGTTGCGCGCTGGCCGGGGTTCTCGAAGTCGATCCAGCCGACCACGCCGAGGACATGGGGCGTCGCGTCGGCGATGCCGAGCATGTACTCGGTCTCCTCCACGGTGGGGGCGGCCTGCACCAGCACGGTGCCGGCGATGCCGTGGGTGTCGAGGTGGGGCTGGAGGTCGGCCGGGCCGTAGGGGCGCGACAGGATCGGGTCGTCCTTGGGCATCCAGCCGTAATCGCCGCGCGCGGGGTTCCAGTAGTGCTGGTGTGCGTCGATCTGCATCTGTCTCCCCCCCATGCCATCGCCGCGCGGAGGCTAGGGCGCGGGCGGCCCGATGGGAAGAGCGGAGAGCGGGTGGGCTATACCGGACTATGCAGGCGGTCCGGTGTTTGGCATCCTGCGGGCATTCAGGTCGATTACATTCCGGAGGATATCATGAGACGGAGTCTGTTGGCTCTCATTCCCCTTTTCGCTGCGGCGCCTGCGCTGGCGGTCAGCGGCGTCGATGCGGCCAATATGTGTCTGCGGCACTCCGAAGCCTGCACCGTGAGCGTCGGGAGCCAGGGCGAGCTTGCGATCGTCGCCCGCGGCATCGCGATCTGGTGCCCGTCGAACGAGGCGGACTGCGCGGTGGTGCATCGCCCGGCCGGGTGGCGCACGGAGTTCCGGCGCTACAATGCCGTGCTGGCGGCGCGGGAGGTGCTGTCCGGTCGCTGAGGGGTGGTCAGCCGGTCGGTGCGTCTGGCCGCAGGAGCCCCTCGGCCTTGAGTTCCTCCCACAGGGCCGGGGGGATCTCGGCGCGGGCGGCGGCGAGGTTGCCCTCCATCTCGGCCACGCCCTGTCCGCCGGGGATGACCGAGACCACCACCGGGTGGCGGAGCGGGAACTGGAAGGCGGCATCCACGAGGCGGGTGCCGTGGCGGGCGCAGGCGGCCTCGATCCGGGCGACGCGGTCGAGGATGGGCTTGGGGGCGGGGTCGTAGTTGTAGAAGGCGCCGGGGCGCGCGCCGGTGGCGAGGACGCCGGAGTTGTAGGGGCCGCCGATGACGATGCCGATGCCGCGGCTTTCGGCGAGCGGCAGGAAGCTGGCGAGGGCCTCCTGTTCGAGGAGCGTGTAGCGGCCCGCGAGCAGGAAGAGGTCGAAGTCGCCCCGTTCGGTGAGCCACTGGCAGGGCTGCCATTCGTTCACGCCGGCCCCGAAGGCCCGGATCGTGCCTTCGTCGCGGAGCTTGAGGAGCGCCTTGTAACCCCCTGACATCAGTTCGTTCAGCCGCGCGTCGAGTGCGGCCTGGGTCTTGTGGTTGAAGACGTCGAGGTCGTGGGCGAAGAGGATGTCGACCCGGTCGATGCCGAGGCGTTCGAGGGAAAACTCGAGGCTGCGCATCACCCCGTCGTAGGAATAGTCGTAGACCTCGGTGCGGGAGGGCACGTCGAACCACTTGTCGGGGCCGTCGCGCCGGTCGGGCGTGGTGGCCTTGAGGAGGCGTCCGATCTTGGTGGAGAGGACGTAGTCGTCGCGGGGCTTGCCGCGCAGGAAGCGGTTGAGGCGGGTTTCCGACAGGCCGAGGCCGTAGAGCGGCGCGGTGTCGTAGTAGCGGACCCCGGCGTCCCAGGCGCGTTCGAGGATGGCGTGGGCGTCGTCGTCGGAGATCGCGCGGTAGAGGTTGCCGAGCGGGGCGGCCCCGAAGCCAAGCTCGGTGAAGGTCAGCCCGCCGTTCTTCAGCCTGTCCCAATGCCTTGTTTTCAAAGCCATGTCGTCGGTCCTCCCCGACTGACATGCTAGTATGTTCCCCCTTGGGGTGGAAGGGCTTCCGCGCTAGGCTCGGCCGCAAAAGAACAAGGGGAGTCGAGGGATGGAGAGATTTCGGGCGGTGTTCGCCGGGCCGAAGCCCGTGATCGCGATGGTGCATCTGGGGGCCTCGCCGGGGGCGCCCTTGCACGATGGCGAGGCCGGGATCGAGGGGATCGTCGAGGGGGCGCGGGCGGACCTGCGGGCATTGCAGGCGGCGGGCGTCGATGCGGTGATGTTCGGCAACGAGAACGACCGGCCGTACGAATTCACCGTCGATGCGGCGGCGGTGGCCACGATGGCCCATGTGATCGGGCGGCTCAGGGCCGAGATCACGGTGCCGTTCGGCGTGAACATGCTGTGGGACCCGATGGCGACGGTGGCGGTATCGGCCGCCACGGGGGCGTCGTTCTGCCGGGAGATCTTCACCGGGACCTATGCCTCGGACATGGGGCCCTGGAACCCCGATGCGGGCAAGGCGCTGCGCTATGCCGCGCGGCTGGGGCGGCGGGATCTCGTGATGCTCTACAACATCTCGGCCGAGTTCGCCGACAGCCTCGACCGGCGCGCGCTGCCCGACCGGGCGCGGAGCGCGGTGTTCTCGTCGATCCCCGATGCGATCCTGGTCTCGGGGACGATCACCGGCGAGGCGGCGGCGATGTCGGACCTCGAGGCGGTCAAGCGGGTGGTGTCGGGGGTGCCGGTGCTGGCGAATACGGGGGTGAAGCACGCCACGGTGGCAGATGTGCTGGCGGTGGCGGATGGCTGCGTGGTGGGGTCGTCGCTGAAGGTGGACGGCGACACGTGGAAGCCGGTCGATCCCGACCGGGCGGCGGATTTCATGGCCCGGGCGCGGGCGGCGCGGGGCGGGTGATGCGCGACCTTCTGCGGGAACTGATGCTGATTCCGGGCCTTGCGGGATACGAGGACCGGGTGGCGGCGGCGATTGCGGCGCATCTGGACCGGATGGGCATTGCGTGGCGGCGCGACCGGCTGGGCAACCTGTCGGCGGTTCTGCCGGGCGATCCGGCGGCGCCGTCGGTGATGGTATTCACGCACATGGACCAGCTTGGGTTCGTGGTGCGCAAGATCGAGGAGAGCGGCTTGCTGCGCCTCGAACGGCTGGGCGGCGTGCCGGAGCGGGCGCTGGCGGCGCAGGCGGTGCTGATCTGCGGACGCGAGGGCGACCTGCCGGGGGTGATTGCCAACAAGAGCCACCACGCGACGGCGCCGGAGGAGAAATACCGCGTGGTGCCCTATGCCGAGCTTTACGTCGATGCGGGCTTTGCCTCGAAGGCGGAGGCCGAGGCGGCGGGGGTGCGGATCGGCGATCCGGTGGTCTATCTGCCGCGCGTTCTGGACCTTGCGGGCGGGCGCGTGGCGGGGACGAGTGTGGATGACCGGGCGGGGTGCGCGGTGCTGCTGGCGCTGGCCGACCGGCTGACGGAACGGGCGGGGGGGCCGACGGGGGGGCCGACGGTGCACCTCGTGTGGTCGGTGCAGGAGGAATACAACCTGCGCGGCGTGCTGCCCGCAGCGCGGGCGGCGAAGCCCGACATTGCGTTGCAGATCGATCTGCTGCTGGCCTGCGACACGCCTGACATGACCGCGCGGGGCGAGGCGCGACTGGGCGGGGGGCCGGGGATCAGCCTCTATTCCTTCCACGGGCGGGGCACGTTGAACGGGATCATCCCGCACCCCGCGCTGGTGCGGCTCATGGAGGAGGCGGCTGAGGCCGAGGGGCTGCCCCTGCAGCGTTCGGCTCATACCGGGGCGCTGACCGACCTGTCCTATGTGCAGTTCCTGGGCGAAGAGGGCGTCGCCTGCCTCGATGTGGGCTTTCCGATGCGCTATTCGCATTCCGCGCTGGAGGTGGTGGACCCCGCCGACCTCGAGGACCTCGTGACGCTTCTCGACGCTGCGCTGGCGCGGATCGGGCCGGGATTCGACCTGGAGCGACGGGCATGACGCTGACGCTGGGCATAGATATCGGCACCTTCGAGACCAAGGGCGTTGTCGTCGATGCCGACGGGCGGGTGGTGGCGGAGGCGGCGACGCCGCACGAGATGATCGTGCCGCGCCCGGGCTGGGCCGAGCATCGGGCCGACGAGGATTGGTGGGGCGATTTCGTGACGGTCACGCGGGCGCTTCTGGCGATGCCGGGGGTGGATGCAAGTCGTATCGCCTGCGTGGCGTGCTCGGCCATCGGCCCGTGCATGTTGCCGGTCGATGGGGCCGGGCGGCCCTTGATGAACGGCGTGCTTTATGGCGTGGATACCCGCGCCAGCGCCGAGATCGACCTTCTGAACGAGGCGGTGGGCGCGGAGCGTGTGTTCGAGCGCTGCGGCAATGCGCTGACCTCGCAGTCGGTCGGGCCGAAGATCCTGTGGCTCAAGCGGAGCCGGCCGGACCTCTATGCCGTCACCGAGAAGGTCCTGACGTCGACATCCTACCTGGTGTTCCGCCTGACCGGCGAATACGTGATCGACCACTATACGGCGGCGAACTTCTCGCCGCTCTACGATGTGGAAAAGCTCGACTGGACCGACGCGCTTGCGCCCGAGATCCTGCCGCTGGACAAGCTGCCCCGGCTGATGTGGTCGACCGACATTGCCGGGAGCATCACGCCCGAGGCCGCTGCCGAGACCGGGCTCGTGGCCGGGACGCCGGTGACCTGCGGCACGATAGATGCGGCGGCCGAGGCACTGTCGGTGGGCGTGACCCATATCGGCGACATGATGATGATGTATGGCTCGACCATCTTCATCATCACGCTGACGCCCACGCGCGCCCGCGATGCGCGGCTGTGGTATGCGCCGTGGCTGTTTCCCGGCGAGCACGCGAGCATGGCGGGGCTTTCGACATCGGGCACGCTGACGCACTGGTTCCGCGACACGTTTGCGCGCGACCTGCCGCGCGCGGGGGCGTTCGGAAGGCTTGCGGCCGAGGCGGCAGCCTCGCCCAAGGGGGCGAAAGGGTTGATCTGCCTGCCCTATTTTTCGGGTGAGCGAACGCCCATTCACGACCCGCAGGCCAAGGGCGCCTTCTTCGGGCTGAACCTGACGCATGACCGGGGCGACATGTTCCGCGCGGTGCTGGAGGGGATCGCGGCGGGGACCGCGCATGTGACCGACACGTTCCGCGAGGCGGGGGCGAGCGCGGCGCGGGTGATCGCCGTCGGTGGGGGGACACGGAATGCGGTCTGGCTTCAGGCGACCTCGGACCTGACGGGGCTGCCGCAGATCGTGACCGAGCGCAGCACCGGGGCGAGCTATGGCGATGCGTTCCTCGCGGCGCTGGCGATCGGGACGGCGGTGCGCGAGGACATCCGGCAGTGGAACCCGGTGGCGCGGACGGTCCAGCCCGAGCGGTGCGAGGCCTATGCCCGGCAGTATCCGCTGTTCCTGAAGCTCTACGAGGCAACCCGCGACATCGCCCATGCGCTATGAGCTGATGCGCCCGGCCGAGATCGGCGAGGCCATCGCGGCGGGCGTGCCCTTCGTGCTGCCGATCGGGGTGATGGAGTATCACGGCGGGCATCTGCCGGTGGGCATGGACCTGCTGGCGGTGACGCGGGTGCTGGACCGGCTGGAACGCGAGGCGGAGATCGTGATCCTGCCGCCCTTCGCCTATGGCGCGGCGAGCTATGCCGTTGCGGGGCCGGAGGGCACCGGCACAGTGCATGTGGATGCCGAGGCGATCCTGCCCTTCGCGCGTGCGTTCTTCCTGGGCCTGCTGCGGGCGGGGCTGCGCAATGTCCATGGCGTCATCCACCACCAGACCGAGAACTTCGCGCAGGGGATGCCGACGGATCTCGCGTTCCGGCTTGCGGCGCGGCAGGCGGTGTTCGGGCATCTGGAGGCGACGCGGGGGCAGGGCTGGTGGGGCGGGGCGGGGATGGAAAGCTACTATGCCGACCATGCCCAGGGCGAGAACCCGTTCAACTGGATCCGGGTTCATCCGCTGATGCCGGCGGGGATGGAGTTTCCGTTCGACCATGCCGGCGAGGGCGAGACCTCGCTGATGATGGCGCTGGCGCCGGAGACGGTTGCGCCCGAGCTTGTGGGTGAGGGCGACCACTGGTGGACGGAGACTGCGCGCAGGGCCTCGGCGGCGACCGGAGAGCGGGGCGTGGCGCTGGTGCTGGATCATCTGCGGCAGGTTATCGGGTGCGCGGTGCGATCTCCGGGATAGTGCCGCACGGGTGCTCTCAACCCCCGGGTGATTCGGGTGCGATGAGCCATTATTCGCCGATCGTGAGCGCGTTTACGCCACGTCATCGGGAAAGTCGTTTGTACAATTCTTGGGCGAATATTCCTTAAAGTTGAGTTAATTGGCAACAAACGTGACGATTGCGGGTCGGCAGGCTTGGAATCTTCCCCGCGACACGAACACTTAGCCGATATACATGATGTATCCACAGTGGGACTGTGTAGCTTACGGGGGATGGTATGCTGCAGCAGATCGCCGGACTCGGCGGTATCAGGAGTGGCCAGGTTGGCCAGAAGTTGAGGTTCGTGTTCCCGCAGTTCTGGCGGGCACGTGAGATCCGGGTGACCCCGGTTCCGATCGAGAAGACCAAGCAGGCGACCCGGGAGGAGTTCCAGGCGATCTTCGCCTCGGAGCTTGCGGGGCTGCGCCATCCGGCGCCGCGGCCCGATCCGGCGCGCGCGGCCGACGTTGCCGACACGAAGGAGGCTCCACGGCCCCTGACCTCGCAGGAAACGGTCCAGCTGGTCGAGCTTGGGCGGCTGCGGAAGGCGCTTTATCCTGAGACGCTCGCGGCGGAGCGCAAGGGGAGCGGCTGCGCGGCCTGACCGGGCTGCGAGCAGCGCTAGCGCGTGGCGGATCCGCCGCGCGCGTTGACGAAATGATCCAGAACGAAGACGCGGATTGCCGAGGCGAGGCCCGCCTCGGCACCGCGGTGTTCGTCGATCTCGGCGGCGAGCGCGTTGAGCGGCTGGCCGCGTTCGGCCGCTATGGCGCGGAAGGCCTGCCAGAACGCTTCTTCGAGCGACACGCTGGTGCGGTGTCCGCGCAGCGTGAGCGAGCGCTTGACGGGGCGCGCGCTCATTCGTCGTCGAGCTTGTGCCGGTCGAGCGCGGCGCGCGCCTTTTCGTTGCGCAGGGCGTCGCCGAGGCGTTCGGCCTTGGTGCGGCCGAACTTCACCGAATTGGCATCGGCCTGACGCCGCGCCTCGTCGCGCGCCTTTTCCTTGCGGACGCGGTTGAGGTTGACGGGCGTCTCGGTCATCCCTTCGGTCCGATCATGTCCTCGGGGCGCACCACGCGGTCGAAGGTTTCGGCATCGACGAGGCCGAGCGCGATGGCTTCCTCGCGCAGCGTGGTGCCGTTCTTGTGGGCGGTCTTGGCGACCTTGGTGGCGTTGTCGTAGCCGATCTCGGGCGCGAGCGCGGTGACCAGCATCAGGCTCTCCCACATCAGCCGGGAGATGCGTTCCTCGTCGGCCTCGATCCCCGTCACGCAATTGTCGGTGAAGGCGCCGGCTGCGTCGCCGAGCAGCTGCATCGACTGCAGCACGTTGTAGGCG
>CAZOHN010000171.1:0-7808 GCA_964579325.1 uncultured Rhodobacterales bacterium | reverse complement strand
TGGTGATGTTCGTGTTCCGCGAGGAGTACTACAAGGAACGCGAAAAGCCCGGCGACCACGAACTCGACCGGATGGCCAAGTGGCAGGAAGAGATGGAGGCCGTCCACGGCAAGGCGGAGGTCATCATCGGCAAGCAGCGACACGGCCCGATCGGGTCGGTCGAGCTGAGTTTCGAGGGCCGGTTCACCCGGTTCGGCAACCTCGTGAAGGCCTGGCAGCAGCGCGAGGGCGACGCCGGCTTCTGATCCGTTGCTGGACTCAAGTTGCGGCCCCCGGGGTTCCCTCACCCGGGGGCCGCCATCGCCATGACCGGTCACGGGGCGGAGACCGGCCCGGCAAACCCCTCAGGCGTCGCCGCCATCGCGCAATGGAAGATGTCGGATGATCGCTTCCTCCGCCTCGCGAAGCACCAGCCAGAGATTCTGCACGATCCGTAAAAGATGTGCCCGCGTGTAGCTGAGCCGGATCACCATCACCCGCTCCTCCGACGATGCACTCTGTTCCAGCACCGCCGCGAGATCGCGCAGTTGCCGCGCGACATCGACGCAAAGCAGGCTGAAGTCGGTCTGTTCGTTCTCTCCGGCCGGAAAATACCGGCGTTCTTCCTCGTCCATTGCACCCACCATTTCGTTAACCATTTCGCCGGAGCTAGCTGCGGCGCGACATCGGGGCGAGTACGTACCTGGTTGTATCGGTGGACGTACTTGTTTCTGCGGGACGATTGGCAGGCCGACAGCGCAGCGCTAGGGTTCCCGCGTGATCCGTCCGTATGGTCCGAGGCAGATGCCGTCAGAATTGCCTGAAGCGTTGCGCCTGGCCGTGACCGCCGCACTTGAGCTTGCACTCGCCAGTGGCCCGATTGCCGGGGCTTCGCGCAGAGGAGCTTTGCTGCGCTATCTGGTCGAGGCCGAGCTTGAAGGCCGGGGGGAACGGCTGAAGGCCTATACGATCGGAACCGATGTCCTGGGGCGCGGCGCCGAGTTCGACCCGGCGACCGACAGCATCGTCCGGGTGGAGGTCGGGCGGTTGCGCGAGGCGCTGGCCCTGCACAATGCGGGGCTCCCGCCCGACGCGCCAAGAATCGAGATTCCCAAGGGTGGCTACCGACCGAAGTTCCTGCATTCGCGGGCAGAGGCCACGGCACCGGCCAACGTCCCGACATCACCGGGAGGGCGGCGGGTGGGACGCGTCGTGCTTGTCCTCGCCGCCGTGGCAATCGCTGTGGGAGCCGTACTGGCCTTCGGGTCCCGCCGCGAAACACTGCCGCCCGACGACTTCGCAGCGAGCGCCGACAGTGCCTCGGAACAGGGTGCGCTGCTGGAGCCATTCGAGGGCGTCCGGCTGGTCGTCGATCCGTTCCACGCGCTGGATGACGACCCCGCACTTGCCCGGATCGCGACCCTTCTCGGCGCGGAACTGGCCAGCGATCTCTCGGCGTTCCCCTGGCTCTCTGTGCTTCATCTGCCGAGGCTTGGCCCTGAAACTCTGACCGCCGCCTACGATTCCCGCCCGGCCTCGGCGCCCGATGTGCTCCTCTCGGGTGACCTGTCGCTGGAGACGGAGCGTCTCACGGTACGGCTGCGCCTGGTCACCTACCCAGGGTTCGAAGTGATCTGGACGGAAGCGGTGTCGGAGCCGCTCGATGTTGCAGCGATCGAGGATGCTCAGTGGCGTCTTGCTGCCGCTGTCGCCGACCGAATCGCCGCGCGGCACGGCATTGCGCCCGAGCTTGCGCGGACCAAAGCGGCCCGGCGGTCGGGCGCGTCGCTCGAGGATTTCCTCTGCGTGACAGGACTCTACGACTATTGGGACCACCCGTCGGACGACGCGCATCTGGCGCTTCGCAGCTGTCTCGAGGACGTCCACCGCCGTTACCCCGATTATGGTGCGGCCGCCGCCGCGCTAACCTTCGTCTATATGGACGAGGCGCGTCAGGGGCGGAATCCGCGCAGCGGCGCTGACCCGTGGGTCGATGCGGCGCGAACGGTCGAAAGTGCGCTGCTGAATGCACCCCTCGAACAGACGACGCTCCTCGCTGCGCTCGCCTATTCCATAGACCGTCCCGACCGCGACGAAGCCGCGTTCCGCCGCCACGGCGAACGCCTTGTCCGCCAGTTTCCGCGCGATCCCGTTGCGCTGATGACCTACGCCTCGAAACTTGGCCCCGACCTGGCTGAATGGCCCCGGGCGCTCGCGCTCGCCGAGGAGGCGATCAGTCTGACGTCGGTCATTCCCGAGTGGTTCCACCTGACCTTCGCCTACGCAGCCGCGCGAAGTACCGACGATGCCGCAGCCTTCGAGACGGCCAGTCGCATCGCTTCGGCGGGATCCAAGTCGGGCAACGTGCTCAGGCTTGGTGCCGCGGCCCGGGTGGAGAACCTGGCACTTCTCGGTCTCGCAGCCGACAACCTTCGGCGGCAGGGCATCGCCGATGCGGACTCCGTGCGGTCCTACATCGTCAATCGCCGCTTCGAACCGGTCCTCGAGCAGTCGCTCGTGGATTCTGCGCTGCGCGCCTATGTCCTGCTGGCGGGTGGCGGTGGCTGATCGGGACGGCTGGAGTTCGTTTGGACAGGTTTGTGATTGGACAGGCAGGCCTGGCACAGCACAGACTTGCGACATGCTCCGTCACCTTGTCTGCATTGTCGTCTCCACCATGTTTGTCGCCGGCGTGGGCCGCGCCGAGACCGGTGGCCGAGAGCCCAAGCTGGAGGTCGACCTGCAGCTCGTTCTTGCGGTCGATGTTTCGCGCTCAATGTCGCCGCGCGAACTTGAAATCCAGAGACGTGGCTATGCCGAGGCGCTGACGAGCGAGCAGGTCATGAGCGCAATCCTCGACGGACCGCTCGGACGCATCGCAGTCACCTATGTCGAGTGGGCGGGGTCGGGTACCCAGCGGGTGCTGGTGCCCTGGCGACTTGTCGAATCGCCGTCCGACGCGGCCGAGATCGCGCGGATCCTGCTCGATACGCCCCGCGCGACCGCGCGGCGCACCTCGATCTCGGGGGGGCTGGTCTATGCCGCGGCGCAGTTCGAGGAAAGCGCCTACACCTCATTCAGAAGGGTGATCGACGTTTCCGGCGACGGGCCGAACAACCAGGGGATAGCAGTGTCGGCGGCCCGCGACAGCGTGGTCGGGGAGGGCATAACGGTCAACGGCCTGCCACTGATGACGCGCGAGGGCAATGGCGCGACCTGGCATCTCGACGACCTTGACCTCTACTACCAGAACTGTGTCATCGGCGGCGTCGGGGCCTTCATGATCCCGGTCAACGACTGGACCGAGTTCCCAGACGCAGTGCGCCGCAAGCTCGTGCTCGAAATCGCTGACGCCGGAAGCGATCCACTGGCCGGACTGCTCGTGCCTGTGCAGGATCGGGGCTACGATTGCCTCGTGGGGGAGCGGCGCTGGCGGGCGCAGGGCATGGACTGGAACATGCCCTGAGTCGGTAGTTGGGGGCGGCCTTCCCCCTTGACCTCGGGCCTTGGCCTGTCACAACGCTCCCCGCAATGGCTACCGGAACCCTCACCATCGACCTCGACGCCCTTGTCGCGAACTGGCAGTCGCTCGACCGCCTCTCCGGCCCGTCCTGCGGCACCGGCGCGGTGGTCAAGGCCGACGGATACGGCTTGGGCGCGGGCCGGGTTGCGGCGGCGCTGGCGCGTGCAGGCGCCCGGAGCTTCTTCGTTGCCGTCGCCGAAGAGGGCGCCGCCGTCCGGCGGGCGGTGGGGCCGGATCCGGACATCTTCGTGTTCTCCGGCCACATGCCCGGCGACACCGATACAATCGCCGACATGGGACTGACACCACTCCTCAATTCCGCCGCCCAGGCAACCCGGCACTTCGAGACCCTGCCCCGCCACGCCTTCGGGGTTCAGCTTGATACCGGAATGAACCGCCTCGGCATGGAACCCGCCGAGTGGGACGCGATCGCGCCACATCTTCTCGCCGCCGGTCCACGGCTGGTGATGAGCCACCTCGCCTGCGCCGACGAGCCCGGCCATCCCCTGAATGCCGCCCAACTGGCGGAATTCCTACGCATGACGGACGGGATCGAAGCACCGCGTTCGCTTGCCGCGACAGGTGGGGTCCTGCTAGGGCCGGAGTACCATTTCGACCTCGTGCGTCCGGGCGTAGGCCTTTTCGGCGGCCTGCCCTTCGAAGCTGCGCAGCCGGTCGTGCGGCTTTCGCTGCCTGTGGTCCAGGCACGCGAGGTCACGGTGGGCGAGGCCGTTGGCTACGGCTGCAGCTGGACCGCAGAGACGCCGGCGCGGATCGCGACCGTCTCGGGCGGCTACGCCGATGGCCTGATCCGCTTCCTGTCGAACCGCGCCGTGCTCTGGGCCGGCGACGTCCCCTGCCCGCTGGCCGGCCGGGTCTCGATGGACCTCATCACGGTCGATGTGACGCATCTGTCCGAAGTCCCGCCCACACTCGACATCCTCGGGCCGCACCAGACGGTCGATGAGCTCGCCTCCGCAGCCGGGACGATCGGGTACGAGATCCTCACGTCGCTCGGCAAACGATATGACCGGCGATACACGGGAGGCGGGGCATGAACCCGCTGGCCCCTGTAGCCTCGACGGGGCGTGTCACGCTTGCGGTTCTGGCATCGGTCGGCGCGGTCGCGGTCTTTGCCGGGCGCGCGGTCAGCCACCTGTTCCGCCCACCCTTCTACCCGCGCGAGTTCCTGCAGGCCCTGGTCCAGATCGGCTGGCTTTCTTTGCCGGTCGTGGGCCTGACGGCAGTGTTCACCGGCGGTGCGCTTGCGCTCCAGATCTACGCGGGTGGCAGCCGTTTCAATGCCGAGGCCGTGGTTCCTTCGATCGTGGCGATTGGCATGGTGCGCGAGCTTGGCCCGGTTCTTGGTGGACTGATGGTCGCTGCGCGCGTTGCCTCGTCGATCGCCGCCGAGATCGGGACGATGAAGGTGACCGAGCAGATCGACGCGCTGGTTACTCTCTCGACCCACCCGCTCAAGTACCTCGCCGTGCCCCGAATCCTCGCCGCGACGCTCGCCATGCCCGTCCTCGTGGCAGTGGGCGATGCCATCGGAATTGCGGGCGGCTGGCTCGTGGGTGTCAACCGGCTCGACTTCAACTCCGCCACCTATCTGCGCAATACAGTTGACTTTCTCGAGACCTGGGATGTGACCTCGGGCTTGCTGAAAGGAGCGGTGTTCGGGTTCCTCGTGGCGTTGTTGGGGTGCTACCACGGGATGAACTCGGGGCGTGGGGCGCAGGGGGTCGGTGCAGCGACGAAGCGCGCGGTGGTGGGGGCGTCGGTGTCGATCCTTGCGGCCAACTACCTCCTCACCGAACTGTTCTTCGCGGCATGATCGAACTCAGCCGTGTCACCAAGGCCTTCGGGGCCAAACAGGTCCTGCGAGGTATCGACCTGACGGCGGCTTCTGGCGAGAGCCTAGTGGTGATCGGCGGATCGGGTACGGGAAAGTCCGTCCTTCTCAAGTGCATCCTCGGCCTTGTTCACCCGGACTCCGGGACCATCCGCCTTGATGGCGAGGACGTGTCGGAAGCCGAGCGCGACCCGTTTCTTGCGAAATTCGGGATGCTGTTCCAGGGCGGTGCGCTGTTCGACAGTCTGCGCGTCTGGGAGAACGTCGCCTTCCGACTCACGCGCGGCACCCTCAAGCAACCCCGCGCCGAGGCGCGGGCCATCGCCATCGAGAAGCTCCGTCGTGTCGGTCTCGGGCCGGAGACCGCGGACCTTTATCCGGCCGAGTTGTCGGGGGGCATGCAGAAGCGTGTCGGCCTTGCCCGGGCCATTGCAGCCGAGCCGCAGGTGATCTTCTTCGACGAACCGACCACCGGCCTCGACCCGATCATGGCTGGGGTCATAAACGACCTGATCCGTGAGATCGTCGTCGAGATGGGCGCCACGGCGATCACGATCACCCACGACATGACCAGCGTCCGTGCCATCGCGGACCGCGTCGCAATGCTGCATGACGGGGTGATTCGCTGGTGTGGGCCGGTCCGCGACCTCGAGACATCTGGCGACGCCTATGTCGAGCAGTTCATCCACGGAAGGGCGGACGGGCCGATTCCATCCGTTCGATAGCGTCAATCGGCGGGTTCTTGCCGGATTGCCGGGGCATTCTGCACGGTTTCGCGCAGTCGTCGGGCGATCCGGCGCAAGCGTGGACCTGGCTGTGATTAACTCTACCTTAAAGAGAAGTCTGCACTCCTTGCGATACCTGGGTCTAAGTGGAAATTCCTATGGACGTCCTTGTGTCACTGCTGATCGATGCGCTGCTGCTCGTGCTCCTTGTCGGCGGACCCGGCGCACTGTGCCTTGCCTGTCTCAGGCGGTATCGTAGTGCCTCCGCTCGGGAGCAGTCGATCTACCGTGTCCTGATCGGCGCGTCCGGAGCGATCGCACTCTTCAATCTCGCGCTCATCCTGTTCGGGTCGACCGCCGACAACTGGCGGGCGCTCGCATGGGGAGGGACCCTCGCCTGGATCGTGGCCTGGTGCTGGCTCGGGCTGCGATACCTTACCCGCCGGCGCAGGCTGTACTGAGTATCCGTCGGGATAGGGCTTTCAACTCCACCGGGCCATCCCTAGCTTGCCGTCCATGGCCGTCAAGCTCGCGAACCTCGCCCTGATCTTCCTGTTCCCCATTGCCTGGTTCGCGCCCTTGCTGCGGGCCGGGATGCTGCCGCTGTTCGGTCTGACCGAGATATCGGTGATCTCCGGGCTTCAGTCGCTCTGGAGAGCGGACGTGGCTCTGGCACTTGTGGTCACCGGCCTCGCGCTGTTCGCACCATACCTCAAGACGATCGGTCTGGCGCTTGTCCACTTCCGCCTCGCCTCGCCGCGGCTGCTGCCGGCACTTCATGTGCTGGGCAAACTCGCCATGGCGGATGTGTTCCTGATCGCGCTCTACATCGTGATCGTGAAGGGAGTGGGTGTCGCCCGGATCGAGACGGCCTGGGGCCTCTATCTCTTCACGGGCTGCATCCTCGCCTCGATAGCCATCGGGCATTTGACCCCTGCCCGGCGACAGGTCTAGACAGGCCGAATGGCCAGGTCGCCCAGTTTTTCCTGTACTGCCTGCGGCGCGGTCCACACCCGGTGGTCGGGCCGATGCGACGGTTGTGGCGCCTGGAATACCATCGTCGAGGAGGCACCGCTTTCAACCGGCCCGACAGCGAAGGCCCTCGGAGGCAAGCGCGGCAAGGGCATGGTGCTGAGCGACCTCACCTCCGAGGAACCGCCGCCGCCGCGCGCCTGCTCGGGCCTCGACGAGTTCGACCGCGTGCTCGGCGGTGGCCTCGTGCCCGGCTCGGCGATCCTGGTTGGCGGCGATCCCGGCATCGGCAAGTCCACCCTGCTCTTGCAGGCGGCGGCGCGGTTTGCCTCGGCCGGGCACAAGGTGGTCTATGTCTCGGGCGAGGAAGCCTCGGCGCAGGTGCGGATGCGGGCCCAAAGGCTTGGCCTCGGCACTGCGCCTGTCCGACTGGCCGCCGAGACGAACCTGCGCGAGATCCTCACCACCCTCGACGCCGAACGGCCCGACCTCGCGGTGATCGACTCGATCCAGACGATGTGGCTCGACTCGGTGGAAAGCGCACCGGGGTCGGTGGCGCAAGTGCGGGCGTCGAGCCACGAGCTTGTGGCCTTCGCCAAGCGCCGCGGGGTGGCGGTGATCCTTGTGGGCCATGTCACAAAGGAGGGTCAGATCGCCGGCCCCCGCGTGGTCGAGCACATGGTCGATACGGTGCTCTACTTCGAGGGCGAGCGCGGCCACCAGTTCCGCATCCTGCGCGCGGTCAAGAACCGCT
>CAZOHN010000170.1:0-7817 GCA_964579325.1 uncultured Rhodobacterales bacterium | reverse complement strand
TGCCGCTTCCCCGGCGAGGACTCCTCGGTCCACCTGCACGACATGCCCGAGACCCCGGCCGAGTGGCGCGACGAGGCGCTCGCGCGGAAGTGGTCCGATATCCGCCGCGCCCGGCGGGTGGTGACGGCGGCGCTGGAGATCCAGCGCACGGCCAAGGTGATCGGGGCGAGCCTCGAAGCGGCGCCGGTGGTGCATGTCGAGGACGCGGGCCTGCTGGCGGCGCTCAAGTCGGTCGATTTCGCGGATGTCTGCATCACCTCGACACTCTCGCTCACCGCCGATCCGGCCCCGCAGGAGGCCTTCCGCCTGCCCGACGTGCCGGGTGTGGGCGTGGTCTTCGAGAAGGCGGAGGGCGAGAAATGCGCGCGCTGCTGGAAGGTGCTGCCCGACGTGGGCACCCACGCCCACCCCGCCACCTGCGCGCGGTGCGACGCGGCGCTGGGGTGACACGGGCGACGCTCGCCAGCCCGTTCGGGCCACTCACGCTCACCGAGGAGACCGGCGAGATCACGCGGGTGGACTGGGGCGATCAGGGCGAAGGCACGCCCTCGCCGCTTCTCTCTGAAGCTGTGCGGCAACTGGCGGACTATTTCGCAGGCGCGCGGCGCAGCTTCGACCTCCCGCTGCGCCTCGGCGAGGGCTTCGACGGCCGCTTCCGCGCGGCGCTCGTGGCCATTCCCTGGGGCGAGACCCGCACCTACGGCGACCTCGCGCGTGACCTCGGGATCAGCGCGCAGGCGGCAGGCCAGGCTTGCGGGGCGAACCCCTTGCCAATTCTGGTGCCGTGCCACCGCGTCCTCGGCGCGAGCGGTCTCGGCGGCTTCTCCGCACCAGGCGGCATCGAGACCAAGGTGGCACTGCTGCGTCTTGAAGGGGCCGCGTCGCTCCTGATCTGATCTGAGGCCAAACAGGTTCGGCGGCACTCGGAAACTCTGCTACGCTCACTCCTGTGAACTGCTGAGACCGGCGCGCAAGACCGGTCCTCATTTCCCGGAGGAGTGCCGATGACGATCTATCCGAGTCCCTATCCGCCCGTGCCCGACCCCGGCGGCACGATCACCGAACGCGTGTTCCGCGACCATGCCGGCCACGAGGGCGATCCCGCGCTGATCGACGGGCCGACCGGCCGTGTCCTGACCTTCGGTGCGCTCAGGGAGGGCGTGATGCGGTTTGCGGGTGGGCTGGCGCAACGCGGCTACGGCCCCGGCGCGGTGGTGGCTATCCTTGCGCCGAACATCCCCGAATATGCCACCGTGTTCCACGCGGTCGCCTGGGCCGGCGGCACGCTCACCACGATCAACCCGACCTACACCCCAGCCGAAGTCCGGCACCAGCTCACCGACAGCGGCGCGCAGCTTCTCGTCACGATCCCGCAGTTCCTCGACACGGCGAAGGACTCCGTGGCGGGCACCGGCGTGCGCGAGATCGCGGTGCTGGGAGAGGCGGCTGGCGCGCTGCCATTGGCCGAACTGATGGGCGCGCCGCAGGCCATGCAGGCCCCGGTGGACCGCGAAAGCCACGCCATGGTCCTGCCCTACTCCTCGGGCACGACCGGCCTGCCCAAGGGCGTGATGCTCTCCCACCGCAATCTCGTGATGAACGTGGAACAGGCGATCGGCGCGGTCCGGCTCGAGCGGGGCGAGCGGACCGTCGCGTTCCTGCCGTTCTTCCACATCTACGGCCAGACCGTGTTCCTCAACCTCTGCCTCGCTCGCGGCACGGTTCCGGTCACGATGCCTCGCTTCGAGCTGCCGGAGTTCCTGCGGCTGGTGTCGGAGCACGGGACCTCCAGGGTCTGGTGCGTGCCGCCGGTGGCGCTCGCGCTCGCCAAGCACCCCCTGGTGGATGAATTCGACTTGAGCGCGCTGCGACACGTCTGCTCGGCCGCCGCTCCGGCGGACGCGACCCTTACGGAAGCCGTGGCAAGCCGCCTCGGCACGAAGGCGGCGCAGGCCTACGGCATGACCGAACTCAGCCCGATCTCGCACATCTCCCCCGACGATGCCGCGAAACCCGGATCGTCAGGGGTGGCGGTGCCCTCGACCGAATGCCGGATCGTGGACCCCGAGACCGGCGAGGACCGCGCGCGGGGCGAGCAAGGCGAGCTTTGGGTGCGGGGGCCGCAGGTGATGCTGGGCTACCACAACCGCCCTGATGCGACCGCCGCCACGATCACGCCGGATGGCTGGCTGCGCACCGGCGACATTGCGCTGATCGACGGCGACGGCCACCTCTTCATCCGCGACCGGGTCAAGGAACTGATCAAGGTCAAGGGCTTCCAGGTCGCCCCGGCCGAGGTGGAGGCTGTTCTTGTCTCGCATCCGGGCGTTGCCGATGCCGGCGTGATCGGCGCGCCCGATGCGGACGCCGGGGAAGTCCCGATCGCCTTCGTCGTGCGGGCACCGGGCGCCGTTCCGGACGAGCTTGAACTTCGCGCACACTGCGAGGAACGGCTTGCGCACTACAAGCACCCGCGCGAGTTCAGGTTCGTCGAGGCCATTCCGAAATCGGCCTCCGGCAAGATCCTGCGGAGGGTACTGCGGGAGTCGGTCAAGGCGTGATGCGTCCCGACGATACGGCCATCGAGGTGGCGCTGAAGGATCTCGCACTGGAACGCGGTCGCGGCGGGACATTCTGCCCTTCGGAAGTGGCGCAGGCGCTGTCCCCCGACTGGCAGGCCATCCTGCCCGATGTGCGGCGCGTAGCGCGCAACCTGCAGGCGGAAGGGTGGCTTGTAGCGACGCAACACGGCGTGCCGGTTGACGCCCTGTCAGCTCCCGGACCGATCCGGCTCGGGATGCCGTAAGACGTGCGGCGTCAACCCGGCCAGACGAGGGACCAGAACAGGGCCACGGGGATGACCCCCGCGGCCACAATGCAAAGGCTGCGCGAGACGGCGACCGCGCGCGCCAGTCTTCCGCGCCTTGCGGCCTCTCCGAACGCGAACAGCGCGTGCATCACGACGGCGCCTGACCGTTCCACCGCGCGGCGCTCGGCCTCGATGGCGGCAAGCGCGGCCTCGGTACGCAGGCGATGGGGGGCAGGCCCATCGGCGGCGATGAAGGCGGACTCAATTCGGGACATTGACGGACCTCGCTTTGCTGCCTTCGACATGGCGTTGAGAGCCCGGGCGTCCAGCCCCGCGGAAGCGCCTGACACGAGAAATTCATCGCAAGGCCCCTCGCCGCGCCGATCCATGGCAACGAGTTCGAGAGCGCGCTGTCAGCCCGCGTCGCCGAACAGAACCTGCTGCAGGATTCCTGCGAAGCAGAGATAGAGCGAGGTCACGACCAGCCCCCACAGCGCCCAGCTCTGCGGGTGGAAATCCACCCAGGCCGCCCAGGCCGCGAACAGCGTCCAGGCGACAGCCACCGGCAGTGTGATTGCCCGCCACCGCTCGGTGCGCACGGGATGCACGAACCTCAGGGGAGAGAACATCGCCCCAGCGAACAGGACCACCATCAGGAGCGTCGCCCAGAACGCCGGCTGCACGGCGAAGATCACGATGATGACCATGTTCCAGCAGGCCGGAAAGCCGGAGAACGACATGTCCTTGGTCTTCATCCGGGTGTCGGCAAAGTAGATCGCCGAGGTGAAGGTGATCACGATGATCGCGATCCAGCCCGTCCATCCGGGCAGGAGGCCGGATGCGAAAAGCGCGTATGCCGGGATGAAGACGTAGGTGAGATAGTCGATGATCAGGTCCATCAGCACCCCGTCGATCTGGGGTGCGTAGGTCTTGACCTGGTAGCGCCGCGCAAGCGGGCCGTCGATGCCATCGACGATCAGCGCCACGACGAGCCAGAGGAACATCACATCCCACTGCTGGGCGACGGCAGCGAGCATCGCCAGCATGGCGAAGACGGCCCCGGAGGCAGTGAAGAGATGGACAAGAAGGGCGCGGGTCTGCGGTGTCATCGGGCCGTCATGTCGGATTCGGTCACTGCGGGCAACGCCTGATGCGTCATCCGCGCGCCCGCGGGTGCGCACGCGCGTAGACTTCCATCAGTCTCGCGGTATCGACCGCGGTGTAGGCCTCGGTCGTCGACAGCGACGAGTGCCCCAGGAGCTCCTGGATCGACCGCAGGTCGCCGCCGGCATCGAGGAGATGGGTGGCGAAGGAATGGCGCAGCGCGTGCGGCGTGGCCGTCGCCGGCAGGCCAAGCTGCATCCGCGTCCGCTCCATCACCTTGGCGATCAGTCGCGCGTTCAGGGGCCCACCGCGGACGCCCCGGAACAGGGCGGCGTCGGCGGAGAGGTCGAAAGGGCAGATCCGGACATAGGCGCGCACCGCCTCGCGCGCGGCAGGGATCACCGGAACCACCCGTTCCTTGCCGCCCTTGCCGGTGATCCGCAGCACATCGCCCGGGTCGGCCTCGCGGCCGGTCAGTGACAACGCTTCGGAAATCCGCAGCCCGCAGCCATAGAGCAGCGTCACGACGGCCGTATCCCGCGCCGCGACCCAGGGCTCGCCGGACTGCAGCTCCACGGTCTCGATGACATCCCGCGCGGCATCGACACTCAGCGGGCGCGGCAGCTTGCGGGTGTATTTCGGCGCGCGGGTGGACAGGACGGCGGTCGGGTCGAACCCTTCTCGCTCGGCCAGCCAGCGCATGAATCCCTTGACCGATGAGAGCGCGCGGGCCAGCGACCGGGCGCCAAGGCCCCGCCCCCGTTCGTGGGCCATCCAGGCGCGCATGTCGGTGACAGTCAAGCGGGCGAGCGGGGCAAGGCCGCCTTCGCCACCGGAATGCTGGCCCAAGAAGGCAAGGAAACCCAGAACGTCCGCCCGGTAGGCCTCGACCGTGGCCTCGGCCCGCCCGTCAAGGGACTTCAGCGCCGAGAGCCATGCCCCGAGCGCATCCGCCCGTGCGGGCGGCAGGAAGCTCACGCCAGCCAGCGGCGCATCGCCCGCTCGAAGACGCCGCCGAAGAAGGCCAGAAGATCGGTGCCCTGGGTGGGCTTGAACTGGTGCGGGTCCTCGGCGCCCATGGCGACCATGCCCGGGAGCCGCCCCGCGCCAAGATCGAGCCGGATCAGGGCCTCGGAGCGCACCCATCCCGCGGCCTCGCCATAGACGGCATCGCTTTCCGGGACGACCTGGCGCAGGGTCACCTGCCGGTCGGGTGGGGTCCGGCCCTTGCCGACGTAGGCCGAGACAAAGCCCGGCCCCGCCACCGTTACCACCTCTGGCATCTTCGCGCCGCCGGCCTCGCCAGCCTGCGCCGACTCGAGCACCAGGCGCAGGCAGTCGACACGCAGGATCTCGGAGACCTCGGAACCGAGCACCCGCAGGAAGTTCTGGAAATCGGTCGGCTCCAGAAGCTGCAGAACGGCGCGATGAACCTGGTTGGTGCCGGCGAGGTTCTCGTAGGCCGCCGCGATCACGCTGCGGTGGGTGTCCTCGAGCCGGTCCAGGCGCGCTTCGAGCCGCTCCATCGCGATGCCGCGCAGGTCGACGATGTTGGCACCCATCGCGCGCTCGTTGGCGGCGATCAGCGCGCGCATCAGGTCGCGGTCCTCGAGGATAACCTCGGGCGCGGCCATGATCCGCTCGCGCATGTCGTTCTCGATCGTCACGGGCTTGCCCATCCGGTGGCCCTCATGTTTAGGCCCTTGCACTTTTCCAACATTCCCGCTGGCAGATCAAAGGATTTTCTGCCCCGTCTTTGCCCAATCCTTCAGGAACTGGTCGAGGCCCTTGTCGGTCAGCGGGTGCTGGGCCATCGCCTTGATCACGCTCGGCGGCGCCGTCATCACATCGGCGCCGATCTTGGCGGCCTCGATGGCATGGTTCACGGTGCGGACCGAGGCGGTGAGGATCTGGGTCTCGAAGCCGTAGTTGTCGTAGATAACCCGGATGTCGGCGATGAGTTGCATCCCGTCGAGGTGGATGTCGTCCAGGCGCCCCACGAAGGGCGAGATGAACGTGGCCCCGGCCTTTGCTGCCAGCAGCGCCTGCGCGGCCGAGAAGCAGAGCGTCACGTTGACCATGTGGCCCTCGCCGGAAAGCACCTTGCAAGCCTTCAGCCCGTCCCAGGTCAGCGGCAGCTTGATCGCGATGTTCGGCGCGATCTTCGCCAGCTTGCGGCCCTCGGCCAGCATCGCCTCGGCCTCGGTCGCCACGACCTCGGCAGAAACCGGGCCGGAGACCATGTCGCAGATTTCCTTCGTGACCTCCATGATGTCGCGCCCGGCCTTCAGGATCAGCGACGGATTGGTGGTCACGCCGTCCACCATCCCGAGGTCGGCAAGCTCGCGGATGGCATCGGTGTCGGCGGTATCGACGAAGAACTTCATGGCTGGGGCTCCGGGGGTTCCTTGCGGGGGTTGTCGCCCGCGTTGGGCGCTGTCATAGCCGATGGAGACCCCTGCGGAAAGCCCCGGGGTGCTTCGGAGGTGCTGCGGAGGTGCGATGCGCGAGGGCGCGCTGTTTGCCGAAAGCGAGCTGATCGGCGTGCTCACGACCGAGCCGATCGGGCGGATGCTCGACTACAAGGCGCCCGAGGGTGGCTGCGGGACCGGCGATTTCGTCGAGGTGCCGCTGGGTCCGCGCCGGGTGCTCGGCGTGGTCTGGGGCCCCGGCGAAGGCGGCTTCGACCCCGCCAAGGTGCGCAGCGCGACGCGCGTGCTCGACGCCGCCCCGATGCGGGCGGAACTGCGCAGCTTTCTGGTGCGCGCGGCCGACTACACCCTCACGCCCCTGCCCGCCATGCTTCGCCTCGCCACCCGCGCGCCGGGCCTCGGCGATGCGCCCGCGATGCGCAAGGTGATCCGCCGCGGGCCTGCCGAGCCTGACCGGATGACCGAGGCTCGGGCACGGGTCCTGGAGGTTCTGGCGGAATATGGCGGGGCCGCCGTGACACCGTCGGAACTCGCACAGGCTGCGGGCGTGGGGCCCGGCGTCCTCAAGGGGCTCCTGGCACAGGGCGCACTGCGCGAGGAGGAAAGCCCCAGGGACCTTCCCTTCCCGCTCCTTGACCCCGACCTGCCCGGCAACGACCTGACCGGCGACCAGATCGCAGCGGCTGAGGCGCTCAAGGTCGCGGCCGGGACCTATTCGACGACGCTCCTCAAGGGCGTGACCGGATCCGGCAAGACCGAGGTTTACCTTGAAGCGGTTGCCGAGTGCCTGAGAAAGGGCCGGCAAGCACTTGTCCTGATACCGGAAATCGCCTTGACGGCGGGATTCCTCGGCCGCGTCGAGGCCCGCTTTGGCGCCCGTCCCGCCGAGTGGCACTCCGGCCTCACCCTGACCGAACGGCGCCGCGTATGGCGTATGGTCGGCGAGGGCGGCGCGGGCCTCGTTGTCGGCGCGCGCTCGGCGCTCTTCCTGCCGTTTCGCGAACTCGGACTGGTCGTCGTCGACGAGGAACACGACACCTCCTACAAGCAGGAGGAGGGCGTGCTCTACAACGCCCGCGACATGGCGGTGCTGCGCGCCTCGATCTGCGGCGCGCAGGTCGTGCTCGCCACGGCCACGCCGTCGCTGGAGACCTGGGCCAACGCCGACGCCGGGAAGTACCGCCGGCTCGACCTGAACGCGCGCTTCGGCGCCGCCGTCCTGCCCGACCTGCGCACCGTCGACATGCGCGACCAGGAGCTCCCGTCGAACCGCTGGATCTCGGCCCCCCTTGCCGCGGCGGTGCAGGAGCGCATCGCGCGCGGCGAGCAGTCGCTCCTGTTCCTCAACCGCCGCGGCTATGCGCCGGTCACCCTCTGCCGGGCCTGCGGCCACCAGATCGGTTGCGATCACTGCTCGGCGCGGATGGTCGAGCACCGGTTCCTCAAGCGGCTGATGTGCCACCAGTGCGGCG
>CAZOHN010000169.1:0-7847 GCA_964579325.1 uncultured Rhodobacterales bacterium | reverse complement strand
CGGGGGCGGATCGTTCATCTACCACCTCGACAACAATCAGGTCTACGTGGGCTTCGTGGTGCACCTGAACTACGAGAACCCGCATCTCTACCCCTACATGGAGTTCCAGCGGTTCAAGCATCACCCGATGGTGGCGGAGCTTCTGAAGAGCGGCAAGCGCATCGCCTACGGCGCGCGGGCGATCAGCGAAGGCGGCTGGCAGTCGATCCCGAAGGTCGCGTTCCCCGGTGGCGTGCTGCTGGGCTGTTCGGCGGGGCTGGTGAACGTGCCGCGGATCAAGGGCAACCACAACGCGATGTGGTCGGGCATCCACGCCGCCGAGGCGGCCTTCGCGGCGCTGCACGAGGGGCGGTCGGGCGACACGCTGGAGGGCTACGAGGCGCTCCTGCTGACCGGGCCGGTGGCGAAGGACCTTCGCCGGGTGCGCAACGTCAAGCCGCTGTGGTCGAAGCGGGGCCTTCTCGCTTCGCTCATGGGCGGCGGCTTCGACATGTGGGTGGCGAACCTGACCGGGTGGAACCCGCTGGGGACGCTGAAGCACGGCAAGTCGGATGCCGAGGCAACGGGGCTGGCGAAGGATTTCGCGCCGATCGACTACCCCAAGCCGGATGGCAAGCTGTCATTCGACCGGCTGACGAACGTGGCGTTCAGCTTCACCAACCACGAGGAGCACCAGCCGGCGCACCTGAAGCTGAGCGATGGCGCGGTGCCGATCGCGGTGAACCTGCCGAAGTATGCCGAACCCGCGCAGCGCTACTGCCCGGCCGGGGTCTACGAGGTGATCGGCGAGGGGGCGGAGGCGCGGTTCCAGATCAACTTCCAGAACTGCGTGCACTGCAAGACCTGTGACATCAAGGACCCGAGCCAGAACATCACCTGGACCACGCCGATGGGCGGGGGCGGTCCGAACTACCCGAACATGTAACGGCACCGTGATCGCGGGGCGCATCTTGCCACGGCCGATTGCCAGCGCGGGGTCGGAGGGCTAGGTTCCCCTGCGACCCTTGCGCCGGAGTGCCCCGAGTGCCCAAGTCCCTGTCCCGCACGCGCCTCGCGGCTGCGTTTGCTGCATCCTTCTGCGCTGTTGCGCCCGCTGTTGCCCAGGACGGCGTGGCCGGGGCCTATCTGGCGGCGCGCCTCGCCTCGATGGAAAGCGACTACGCCGCCGCGGCGGAGTACTACACCAAGGCGCTGATCCGTGACCCCGGCAACCCGGCGCTGCTGGAAGGCGCCGTGGTCGGCCAGATCGCGCTGGGGCGGCTGGATGCGGCGCTCCCCGTGGCGCGGCGGCTGCGCGAGATCGCGCCGCAGAGCCAGGTGGCCGAACTCGTGCTGCTGTCGGACCAGCTCGTGCGCGGCGATTTCGAGGCCGCGCTGGCCGATTTCGATGCGGGCCGCGAGACCGGGCCGCTGGTCGACGGACTGGTCCGCGCCTGGGCACTCCTGGGCACCGGTGACGTCAGTGCGGCGCTCGAGGCTTTCGATGCGGTGTCGCAGGCACCGGCGCTCGCTCCGTTCGGCATCTACCACAAGGCGCTCGCCCTGGCCTCCGTCGGCGATTTCGAGGGCGCGGACCGGCTGTTCTCGGGCGAGGAGGGCCAGAAGCTCCGGCTGACCCGGCGCGGTGTGATCGCCCATGCAGAGACCCTCGGCCAGCTCGAGCGTTTTGACGAGGCGGTCGCGAAACTCGACGAGGCCTTCGGTGCGGATCCCGATCCGGCGGTCACGGCCTTGCGGGACAGGCTGGAGAATGGCGAGGTTCCTCCGTTCGATCTCGTGACCTCTCCCGCGAGCGGTCTGGCCGAAGTGTTCTACTCGGTCGCCGGTGTCCTCAACGGCGAAGCCGAGGACAGTTTTGTCCTGATCTACAGCCGCGTGGCCGAGGCGCTGTCGCCCTCGCATACCGATGCGATCCTCCTTTCGGCATCCATCCTCGAGCGGCAGAGACAGTACGACCTTGCCACCGCCACCTACGCGCGTATCCCCCGGGACAACCCGGCCTTCCACCTCGCCGAACTCGGGCGCGCCGAGGCGCTCCAGAAGGCCGGGCGGACCGAAGCCGCCATCGAGGCGCTGGAACAGCTTGCCCGAAGCCATGGCGCCTTGCCGGCCGTTCACCGCGCCCTTGGCGATGCGCTGCGCCGCGAGGAACGCTATGAGGAGGCCGTGCTGGCCTATGACGACGCGATCGCTGCGCTGCCGAACGAGAACAGCAGCCATTGGGTTCTCTACTACGTGCGCGGAATCTCGCACGAGCGGCTGGACCATTGGGAGCAGGCGGAAGCCGACTTCCGCAAGGCGCTGGAGTTCGAGCCCGATCAGCCACAGGTGTTGAACTATCTCGGCTATTCGTTCCTGGAGAAGAAGACGAACCTCGAGGAAGCGCTCGACATGATCGAGCGCGCGGTGGCGGCGCGGCCCGACGACGGGTACATCATCGACAGTCTCGCCTGGGGGCTGTTCCGGCTGGGTCGCTACGACGAGGCGCTGCCGCACATGGAGCGGGCGTCGGAACTGATGCCGACCGATCCGGTGGTGACCGACCACCTCGGAGATGTCTACTGGGCGGTCGGGCGGCGGCTTGAGGCGCAGTTCCAGTGGCGCCGGGCGCTGTCCTACGCGACCACCAACACCGACGCGCAGGACTTCGAGCCCGACCGGGTGCGGCGCAAGCTGGAGGTCGGGCTGGATGCGGTGCTGCTGGAGGAAGGCGAGCCGCCGCTGATCCAGGTCGCGAATGACGGTTAGCGTCTTCGCGCCCGCGAAGGTCAACCTGACGCTGCACGTGACCGGCCTGCGGGATGACGGGTACCACCTGCTCGACAGCCTCGTGGCCTTCGCGCCGGTCGGGGATACCGTCGAGGCCGGGCCGGGCGCGGGGCTGTCGCTTGCGATCGAGGGGCCGGAGGCCGGGGCGCTTGCGGGGGATGGCGACAACCTCGTGCTGCGCGGGGCGGCCCTGGTGGCGGCCGGGAGATCGGCGTCGCTGCGCCTGACCAAGCGCTTGCCGGTGGCCTCGGGCATCGGGGGAGGTTCGTCCGACGCGGCGGCTGCCGTGCGGGCCGGCTGCGCCTTGTGGCAGGCTGAAGCGCCGGGAACCGCGGCGCTTGCGGCGCTGGGGGCGGATGTGCCGATGTGCCTCACGCCCCGGCCGTGGCGGGTGCGCGGGATCGGCGAGCGGCTTGATCCCGTCGACCTTCCGCCGCTTCCGGCGGTCCTCGCCAATCCGCGCCTTCCGGTTGCCACGCCGGCGGTGTTCCGTGCGCTCGCGCGGCGCGACAACCCGCCGATGCCCGGGACGCTCCCGGCCTTCGCCGATGCGGCTGCGCTGATCGGGTGGCTGGCGGGATGCCGCAACGACCTTGAAGCGGCGGCGCTCAAGGTCGAGCCGGCGATTGCCGGGGTGCTGGCGGCGCTGGCGGCGCTCGACGGGGCGCGGCTGGTGCGGATGTCGGGGTCGGGTGCGACCTGCTTTGCCCTGTTCGAGAGCGAGGTTCGTGCGGAGGCGGCCGCACGCGCGCTGGCCGCGTGGCACCCGGACTGGTGGGTAGCGAGCGGCGTTCTGGGCGATCAGACAGACGCGGCCGGGCCGCGCCGGGTCGTGGCCCGGGTCTGAGCCGTCAGGCGATCCGCGCGACGACGTAGTCGGCGAGGTCGGCGAGGATGTCGCGGATCGGATGTGCCGGGGCCGTGGCCAGCGCGGCACGCGCCCTGGCCGTCCAGGAGAAGGCCTCGTCGCGGGTTTCTTCCAGAGTGCCGTGCCGGGCGATGATCGCGAGTGCCTGTTCGAGATCGCCCGCGTCCTGACGGCCCTTCTCGATGGTGCGGACCCAGAAGGCGCGTTCCTCCGCGGTGGCTCGCGCCACGGCCTTGATCACCGGCATCGTCAGCTTGCGCTCGCGGAAATCGTCACCAGTGTTCTTGCCGATGGCCTGCGCCGTGCCGCCGTAGTCGAGGATGTCGTCGGCCATCTGGAAGGCGATGCCGAGCGCGTCGCCGTAGGCGAAGAGCGCGCGGGACACCGCCTCCGGCTGGCCGGCGATGACCGCGCCCGCCTCGGTGGCCGCGGAGAACAGCGCGGCGGTCTTGCCGCGGATCACCTTGAGGTAGATGGCTTCGTCCGTGGCGAGGTTCTGCGCGGCGGTGAGTTGCAGCACCTCGCCCTCGGCGATGGTCGCGGCGGCGTTCGACAGGATGTCGAGCACGCGGAGCGAGCCGGTCTCGACCATCAACTGGAAGGACCGGGCGAAGAGATAGTCGCCCACGAGGACCGAGGACTTGTTGTCCCAGAGCAGGTTCGCCGTGGGCCGTCCACGGCGGCGTTCGCTTTCGTCCACCACATCGTCATGCAGGAGCGTCGCGGTGTGGATGAACTCCACCGCCGCGGCGAGCTTGACGTGGTCGGTGCCCTCGTAGCCGCAGAGCCGCGCGGCGGCGAGGGTGAGCTGCGGGCGGAGCCGCTTGCCGCCAGCCTCGACAAGATGCGCCGTGACCTCGGGGATGCGTGGGGCGTGTTCCGAGGCCATGCGCGCGCGGATCAGGACGTTGACCGCGCCCATGTCCTCGGCCAGCACCTCGGCGAGACGCTCGTGGGGTTTGGTTCCGGGTTGATCGAGGCTCATGGCGCGTTCCTCACCTCCCTCGACAACCGCTGCATCCTGCCGCTAGACCCCTAGATATGAAGGAACTCCTGCGCACCAACGACCCCACCGTGATCGCCTTTGCCACCGCCCTTCTCGACGGGGAGGGTATAGCGGCGTTTCCCATGGACGTCCACATGAGCGTACTGGAAGGGTCGATCGGCATTTTGCCGCGGCGGCTGATGGTGCGGGACGCGGACCTGTTCCTGGCGCGTGTCGTGATGCGAGACAACGGGATCGACGTGAGCGGGGATGGCTGACGTGTTCGCGGCCGGCGACCTGACCGAGGACCGGTTTCTCGGCGGTCGCGTGGTGCTTCGTCAGCCGCGTTCGGGCTATCGGGCGGGGATCGACCCGGTACTGCTGGCGGCCGCGGTGCCGGCGCGTGCGGGGGAGAGCGTGCTCGATCTCGGGACCGGGGTGGGAACGGTGCTGATGTGCCTGGCGGCCCGGGTGACAGGGCTGTCGCTGGTGGGGGTCGAGATCCAGGCGGCCTATGCGGCGCTGGCGCGCGGGAACGCGGTCGCGAACGGGGTGGAGGCGGAGATCGTCGAAGCCGACATCGGGACGCTCCCGGCCGGCCTGCGGGCGCGCAGTTTCGACCATGTCACGCTGAACCCTCCGTTCTTCACCCAAGGGTCCGGCAGCCCCGCCGTCGATGCCGGTCGTGACACCGGGCGGCGTTCGGCGGGGGGACTCGCGCCCTGGCTCGAGGTCGCGGCGCGGCGCCTGGGGCCGGGCGGACGGCTTTCGGCGGTGCTGCGGGCCGAGCGTCTGGTCGAGGTGCTCGCGGGGATGCCCCGGTCGCTCGGCGGGGTCGTCGTGCTGCCGATCGCTCCCCGCGCGGGGCGGGATGCGACCCTGTGTCTCGTCGCCGCGCGGAAGGGCAGCCGCGCCGCGCCGCGCCTGCGCGCGCCCCTCGTCCTTCATGCCGGCGACAGGCACGAACGCGACGGCGAGAGCTATCGCGAGGAGGTGACGAGGATTTTGCGCGATGCGCGGGAACTCGCCTTATAGTTGATTAACCTTTTGGCAAGATTCTGTCGCGAGGCTGGAGTCGCGGGGGACTCTTGCCCAAGTCGCGTGACACGACTCAAGCGATGTGGTCCACTCTGCGTTACGAAACCGTCATGAGAGGAGAACATCCATGAGCCTGGCGTCGCATCTTCAGGAACTCCGCCGGAAGCACGAAAGCCTCTCGGATATGGTCGAGCAGGCCCAGCGGCACCCCTCGGCTGATGCCATCGAGATTGCGGAGATGAAGAAGCAGAAGTTGCGCCTGAAGGAAGAGATCACGCGTCTGCAGCAGGCCTGAGGGCCGCGCGGCGGCCGGACCGCGCCGCCACGGCGGCGCCTCCGGCGATCAGAAACGCGGCCAGCGCGAGGCGGGGCGTGGCGGAGGCCAGGCCCACGGCTACCAGGGCCAGCGTGGAGAGGAGCGGAGCGGCGTAGGACGCCGTTCCGAGCATTTGGATGTCGCCGCGCTTGACGCCGATGTCCCAGACATAGAAGGCGAGGCCCACGGGGCCCGCGCCGAGAAGGATCAGGGCGACCCAGCCGGTGGCTCCGACCGGCCAGGCCGTTGTTTCCACGAAAGGGTGCACGAGGGCCGAGAGCAGGGCGGTCGCGATGCAGAAGATCGTGACGCTTTCGGTCGGGATGGTCCCGAAGCTGCGCGAGATCACCGAATAGACCGCCCAGGTGAGGGCGCAGAGGAAGGCGGCGATGTATCCGGGCGCTGCTGCGCCGCCGAAGGCGGTGCCGCCCGGCCCGGCAACGATCAGGGCCGCGCCGGCGAAGGCGAGGAGCGCGCCGATGAGGTGGCCGGGGCGGAGGGATTCGCCCGGCAGCAGGCCAGAGAAGAGGACGATCAGGAGGGGCCAGAGGTAGGCGATCAGCCCGGCCTCGGCAGGTGGCGCGAGGCGCAGCGCGGTGAAGTAGAGCGCGTGGTAGCCGAAAAGGCCGGCGGTGCCGAAAGCGTAGACGCGCAGGGGAACCGCGCGGAGACGGTGCCAGCCGCCGGTGCGGGCAATCCAGGCGAGGCCAACGCATCCGCCGATGGCGAAGGTGACCGCGTTGAGCTGGAACGCAGGCATCGGTGCCGTGCCAACCGTGAGGAGGGCAAGCAGCGACCACAGCAGGACTGCGGTAAAGCCGACGGTTGTGGCGCGCGATCTTGTCATTGCACCGCCCTGCCACGCCACAGTGCGCTTCTCAAGCCCTCGGCGGGCTTTCGGCGCGCCGCGGCCCGCGCGAGGAAGCCCGCGCGGGCTGACGAGCGCCGCTTGCGCCGTCAGACGAAGAACTGGCCGCCGTTGGCCGACACCGTCGAGCCGGTGATGAAGCCCGCGTCGTCGGAGGCGAGGAACACCACGATCCGCGCGATCTCCTCGGGCTCGCCCAGCCGGCCGACGGGAATCTGGGGAATGATGCGCTCGGCCAGCACCTTCTCGTCGATGGCGCGGACCATCTCGGTGCCGATGTAGCCCGGGCAGATCGCGTTGACGGTGATGCCGGCGCGGGCGCCTTCCTGGGCGAGCGCCTTGGTGAAGCCGAGGTCGCCCGACTTCGCGGCGGAATAGTTCGCCTGTCCGGCCTGACCCTTCTGGCCGTTGATCGAGGAGATATTGATGACCCGCCCGAACTTGCGGTCACGCATGCCCGACCACAGCGGGTGGGTCATGTTGAACAGGCCCGTGAGGTTGGTGTCGATGACCTCCTTCCACTGCTGGGGGGTCATCTTGTGGAACATCGCGTCGCGGGTGATGCCGGCGTTGTTCACGAGCACGTCGACCGGACCGAGATCAGCCTCGACCTTGGCGATGCCGGCGGCGCAGGCATCGTAGTCGGCGACGGACCACTTGAAGGTCGGGATGCCGGTTTCGGCGGTGAAGGCGGCGGCGGCCTCGTCATTGCCGGCGTAGTTGGCCGCGACGGTATAGCCTGCGGCCTTGAGGGCCGTCGAAATGGCCGCGCCGATGCCGCGCGAGCCGCCGGTGACAAGTGCAACCCGTCCCATGTAATCCTCCGGAAGTTTCTTGGTTGTGAAAGAAGGTTAGCCGTGGCGATGCGGGCGCGCAAGATTGTTGCGCACCCCCTTTTGCGATTGGGGCGCTCAGGCGCGCTCGAGGCACATGGCGACGCCCATGCCGCCGCCGATGCAGAGCGTGGCAAGGCCCTTGCCCGCGCCGCTGCGCTTCATCTCGA
>CAZOHN010000168.1:0-7862 GCA_964579325.1 uncultured Rhodobacterales bacterium | reverse complement strand
CATCGCCCGGTCGAGCCGGCGGCGCGGACGGAACAGACCCGGCGTGTCGACGAAGACGATCTGGCTCTGCCCCTCCATCGCAACCCCGCGGATGCGCGCGCGCGTGGTCTGGACCTTGTGGGTCACGATCGAGACCTTCGCACCCACCATACGGTTGAGGAGCGTGGACTTGCCCGCGTTGGGCTCTCCGATGAGGGCGACGAAACCGGCGCGTGTGGTCATGGTGGTCCCTGTCCTGACCCCGGGGACATAGACGATCGCGCGACCGGCGACCACCTCGAAACAGACCTTCCACACCTTGCGGGTGTCCAGCCATGCCGGGCTGGCGCTAGGGTCAACCGGGGGCGTGCGGGAGTTTGCGGCTATGGGACTTTTTCGCCTGCTGTCCATCGTGTTCGGCGGAGACACCCGGCGGCGCCGCTCCTACCAAGATGCATCGCCCCGGCCGACACCGCTCCGACCGTTGGCATCCGCGCATCCGCAAGGCTCGACCTCGCACATCCCGCCGCCGGTCCGCGTTCCGCCCAGCCCCCCGGTCGAACCGAGCCGGCGCATCCTGAAGGGGCGGGCATGGGTGGTCGATGGCGACACCATCGTGATCGACGGGCAGAACATCCGGCTGGCGGGAATCGACGCGCCGGAACTGGACCACCCCTGGGGCCAGAAGGCGAAGTGGGCGATGGTGCAGCTGTGCCGGAACCGGACGATCACGGTGGAACTCACCGACGAGCTGTCGCACGGGCGGCTCGTCGGGACCTGCCGGCGCGACGACGGGCGCGACCTTGCGGAGGAACTGGTGAAGCAGGGGCTGGCCCTCGACTGGAAGAAGTACTCGGGCGGCCGCTACCGCGCCTTCGAGACGGCGGATGCCCGTAAGAGGTTGTGGCGGGCGGATGCCCGGCAGAAGGGTCGGATGACCGTGGATAGCGGGCGGTAGGGGGCGGCGCTTCGCCCGGCCTTCAAGGGGCTGGCCAACGTGATGCGGCCCGCGAAGGACCCGTTCGCATCGGATAGATCCTTGTCGCGGTCCGAGCCTCAACCGTCCCGACGCGCAGCGGCAACCCCACGGGAGCCTCTCCCGATGGGGCCCGACCATTTGTGGCGACCGAGCGCGGCGAGTGTTTGCGCAGGAAGCGGGTCGCAGGATCGCGCCTGCACCGGGCAAGGTGGAGCAGACCCGAAGGGATGCTCCCATGCTCGAGATGACCCTTGCTCTCCTCCTGTTCGTGATCCCCCTTGCCTACAGCCCCGGGCCGGGGAACATGTTCTTTGCCGCCATCGGCGGACGTTTCGGGCTGCGCGCCTCGTTGCCCGCGACGAGCGGCTACCATCTTGCCACCCTCGCAGTGACAGCGGCCGTCGGGCTGGGGTTTGCGGGTCTTTCGCGGCTCAGCCCGATCCTGTTCGATATCGTGCGCTATGGCGGGGCGGCCTATGTGTTCTGGCTTGCCTGGACCTTCCTGCGGGCCGGAGCGGCGACGGACACCGCGGTGGCGCGGCAGGCCACGGCGCTGGATGGGGCGGTCCTGCTGCTGCTCAATCCGAAAGCCTATCTCATCATCGCGCTGATGTTCACGCAGTTCCTGCCGGTGAACGGGGCCGCCGACCCGGCTCTGGTCCTGTGGATCACGGCGGTCTTCACGCTCAACAACCTGATGGCCTTCACCGTCTGGACGCTCGCGGGGGACATCCTGATGCGGCGGGTCCGCAGCACGTCGGGCGCGCGGCCGATGAACCTGGCCTTCGGGGCGATGCTTGCCGCCGTGGCCCTGTGGATGCTGCTGCGGTGAGTGCGGAGCGCTTCAGCCCGGCTTCCGGCGTCGCTCTGGATCAGCGGGGAAGGTCGCGAAACGGGCAGACGTCGTCGGCGAAAGGTACATGACGGCGCCGGAACGACGCGCCTTCGATGTGCTCGGGCCGGGAAATCCGATCCATCCGGAAATGCCGGAAACCGTCGCGCGCGGGATCCCACGCCACCAGGTACCACAGGGGCGGCAGGATCAGCAGGGCCTGCGGTTCAACCTCGCGCGAGGTCTCGCGTCCGGCCGTGTCGCGGTAGTGGAACCGCAGGGGACACCTGCGCAGGAACGCCGTCTCGAACGCGGGCAGAAGCGCGGGGTCCATCCTGCCTATATCGGAAATGTCCTGCTGCGGGGACAGCGGACCTACATGAAGGCAGTCCAGCAACAGGCGCAAGTCGCGCAGCTTGTCGGGCGGGAGGGCCTGCTCGATCCGGGCGAGTCCGGCGTCCGCAAGGTTGGAAAACGGCAGGCTCCCAGCCGCACGCATCGCGGCAATGCCGAGAAGGAGCGCAAAGACTTCCGGCACCGAAAGCCGCGCCGTCGTCTGCACTGACCCCGGGTCGAGCTGCACCCCACCCCCGCGCCCAGGCTCGGAGTGGATGACGAAGCCCTGATCGCGCAGCACACCAATGTCGCGCAGGACCGTGCGGCGAGAGGCCCCGACCTCAAGTGCGAGTTCCGCGACCGTCGTCGTGCCCCGGCGGCGCAGGCTGCGCACGATGGCATCTTGTCTGGTGCGAGTGGACATGCGGGCACAGCAGCATTCAAAGGTGACAAGATCTGGCACCATTTCAGTCTACGGCGTCGCGTCACCTGTCAGCAAGGAGTGTCCGACAATGCAACGCACCGCCATCAACCCGTGGGACTGGTCCCTCAAGCTCGGCTACAATCAGGCCGAAGTCATCTCAGAAGCCTCGCGCCAGCTGATCTGTGCCGGGCAGACGGCGGTCGACACAGAGGGACGGCCGCAACACGCCGGCGACATGCGCGGCCAGATCGGGCTGGCACTGGACAACCTCGAAGCGGTTCTGGCGGCTGCGGGCATGGGGCTGGGCAACATCGTCCGGCTTGGCGTGTACGCCACCGACGTGGACGAGGCATTGAAGAACTTCGACCTGCTCGGCATGCGTTTCGGAGCGGCCCGTTGCGCCCCGCCGATGACCCTGCTTGGCGTCACGCGGCTTGCGGTGCCGGGCCTGCTGTTCGAGATCGAGGCGACGGCTGCGGCCTGAACCACGGTCCGGAGTCAAGGAGTGCCGACCTTGCCTTCGACCCGCTCAAGCAGCGCTCGGGCGGCGGCCTGTTCGGCCTGGCGCTTGGCACCGGCGGTGGCGCGTTCGGCTTCGCCGGAGGCAAGGCGTGCCTCGATGGTGAAGACGGGCGCGTGGTCGGGGCCGTCTCGGGCGACCTCGATGTATTCGGGCGGCGGCGCGCCCCTCGCCTGCACCCATTCCTGCAGCGCGGTCTTGGCGTCTCGGGCATCGGCCGCAACGCCGCCGATCCGGTCGCCCCAGAGCCGCAGCACCAGGTCGCGCGCGACCTCGTAGCCGGCGTCGAGGTGGACGGCCGCGATCACCGCCTCCATCGCGTCGGCAAGGAGCGCCTCCTTGCGACGGCCACCCGAGAGCATTTCGGACCGCCCGAGCTTGAGCGCCTCGCCCAGGCCAATTTCGCGGGCGACGTCGGCGCAGGTCTCGCGGCGGACGAGCGCGTTGTAGCGGGGGGCGAGCTGGCCCTCGGTGGCTCCGGTATCGGCGCGCAGCAGCGCCTCGGCCATCACGAGGCCCAGGACGCGATCACCGAGAAACTCGAGCCGCTGGTTGTCGGGGCGCGAAGGGCCCGAGATCGAGGCGTGGGTGAGCGCGCGGATGAGGTGCTCGGGCCGGCGGAAGCTGTACCCGAGGCGGGCCGAGAATTGCTGGAGGTCGGCGCCGAGCTTCACTCGACCGCCTTGAAGTAGCGATCCGACCGCCAGGTCCAGAAGAAGAACATCGACCGGCCCGCGGAAGAGAACATGATCCGGTCGGCGCGACCGATGAGGTATTCGGCCGAGACGAAGCCCACCCCGCCCGCACGCTGCGCGAAGCGGCTGTCCATGCTGTTGTCGCGGTTGTCGCCGAGGAAGAAGTACTGGCCCTCGGGCACGGTGAAGACATCGCTGTTGTCGGGCAGGCCGGCGTAGCTGGCGATGTTCAGGATCGAGTGGGTGCGCCCGCCCGGCAAGGTTTCGGTGAAGCGCGACGAGGTGCAGTCGGCGCCCTCGCCCACGACGCCGTTCTCGCAGCGCGGGTATTCGCCCTGCGGCCCCTGGCGCTCATAGACCTCGGTGAAGACCCCGGCGGCCTCGACCGGGACCGGCTCGCCGTTGAGGATGAGCGCGCCGTTCACGAGTTGCACGGTGTCGCCGGGCAGGCCGATCAGGCGCTTTATGAAGTCCGAACCGTTGACGGGGTGGCGAAACACCACGACGTCGCCGCGCTCGGGTTCACCGGCGAACCAGCGGCCCTCGATGAAGGAGCACATCGAGAACGGACAGGAGTGGCGGGAATAGCCGTAGGCCATCTTGTTGACGAAGAGGAAGTCGCCGACGAGCAGCGTGTCCTTCATCGAGCCGGAAGGAATCCAGAACGGCTGGAAGAAGAGCGTGCGGAACACCCCCGCGATAAGGAGAGCGTAGACGATCGTCTTGACCGTTTCCCAGATGCCGTCCTGCTTGTCGGCCTTGGCTGCCATTCTTCTTGTCCTGCCTCTTGGTGTCTGGCGGGTGATGGGACGCCGGGCGGCGCAAGTCAAGGGCGGGTCTGGTCGAGGGTGGGGCCAGTCGGGGACGCCACCGGAGTCTCGTGGAGGGCGCCGCCGACGACCGGCCGCGGCGTGCGCAGCCGTCGGCGACACGGGGTCAGGCCCGGGGTCAGTCGAGAAGTCGGATAGCGGCGATCTGCCTAGCGCGGGAAGGGGAACGTCGCCTGACGGCGAATGTCATGGCGGCACCGGCCTCGCCTCGATCACCACGAAGGCCTGCGCCCAGGGGTGGTCGTCGGTCAGGCTCACGTGGACCACTGCCTCGTGCCGTGGCGGCGTCATCTGGGCGAGGCGTTCCGCCGCCCAGCCGGTGAGGTGCATGACGGGTTGGCCCGTGCGCAGGTTGGTTACGCCCATGTCCTTCCACGAGATACCCATGCGCAGCCCCGTTCCGAGCGCCTTCGAGCAGGCCTCCTTGGCCGCCCAGCGCTTGGCGAGCGTGCCGGCCTCGTCCTTGCGGCGGCCGGCCTTGTGCAGTTCGGCCGCGGTGAAGACGCGGGTCCGGAAGCGGTCGCCGAAGCGGGCGAGCGTGGCCTCGATGCGCTCGATGTTGGCAAGGTCGGTGCCGATCCCGAGGATCACGCGGCGCTCCGGGCCGCGTCCATGATGTGGCGCATCTCTGCAATGGCAGGCTGCAGGCCGCGGAAGATCGCCTCGCCGATGAGGAAGTGGCCGATGTTGAGTTCCATCACCTCGCGGAAGGCGGCGACGGGACCGACGGTGTCGTAGGTGAGGCCATGGCCGGCGTGGACCTCGAGGCCGAGCGAATGGGCGAAGGCAGCCATGTCGCGCAGGCGGGCAAGCTCGGTATCGCGCTCGTCGATCCGGCCCTCGGCGTGCAGGTCGCAATAGGCACCGGTGTGCAATTCCACCACCTCCGCGCCGATCCGGGCTGCGGCCTCGATCTGGCGGGGATCGGCGGCGATGAAGATCGAGACACGGCAACCGGCATCGCGCAGGGGTGCTATGAAGTGAGCGAGCCGGTTTTCCTCTCGCGCAACCTCCAATCCGCCCTCGGTGGTACGCTCCTCGCGCCGCTCGGGGACGATGCAGACCGCATGGGGACGGTGGCGGAGCGCGATTCTCTGCATCTCCTCGGTCGCGGCCATCTCGAAGTTGAGCGGCACCGTCAGCGCGGCGACGAGACGTTCGATGTCGGGGTCGGTGATGTGGCGACGATCCTCGCGCAGGTGCGCGGTGATGCCGTCGGCCCCGGCCCCCTCGGCCAGTTTCGCGGCGCGCACCGGATCGGGATAAGCCGAGCCGCGGGCGTTCCGGACGGTCGCCACATGGTCGATGTTCACGCCCAGACGCAGCTGGCCCGCGTAATCCATGGTTTCAGTCCCCAACTTCGGTCACTTCGTCGCGCGGACGATTGCCCTCCTCTGCCGACTTCTCCCGACGTTCCGCAAGCCTTTTCTTGAGCTTGGCCTTGCGGCGCTTCTGGTAGGCCTCGACCAGGGGGATCGTGAGGTAATAGCAGATCGTCGCGGCGATGACGCCAGGCACCAGGCCTCCAACGAGATAGGGCAGGAAGATGTCGCGATAGAATTCAAGGAACCCGGCCCAGTTCGGCGTCTCGCCGGTGAAGACCGACATCAGGTTTCGCCAGAGATCCTCGCCGGCATCTACGAAGTTGCGGGCGAACGACTTCCGTTCGGATTCCTCGAAGGTCGAGCCGAGGATCCAGTGCCCCATCTCGAGCGCGGCAATCCCGATCGGGATGTAGGTGAGCGGATTGCCGAAGAACGTGCCGATCGCCGAGGCGAGCACGTTCCCGCGCAGGACGATGGCGATCAGCGCCGCGATGATGAAGTGGAACCCGTAGAACGGGGTGAAGCTTGCAAAGACGCCGGCCCAGATGCCCCGGGCGATCTTGTGGGGGGTGTCGGGGAGGCGGCGGACGCGGTGCTTGACGTACTGGAACGCCCGCAGGAAGCCGATGCTCGGGTAGATTCCCTCGCGCATGTTTTGCAGTATCGTGCGCTTTGTGCGGCGCTTGAAGACCACGTTTCCACTCCCGCTACCGGGGTTTGACCCGGCGGATTTGCTCAGGCGCTCCGCCCCGGCTCCCGATGACGCTCGATCGCGGCCACGTCGCTATCCGCCTCAAGCGCCGTCATCACCGTATGCAGGTGCTCGACGTCACGCAGATCGACTTCGATCAGCAGTCTGTAAAAGTCGGGTTTCCGATCGATGAAGTGCAGATCGGAGATGTTCGCTTTCTGCTCGCCAATCAAGGTGCAAATGCGCCCAAGCACGCCGGCATCGTTGCGAATGGTCATCATCAGTCGGATCGTGTGCGCCGCCGGGTGCCGTCCGCTTGCCCAGTGCAGGTCGACCCAGCGTTCGGGCTGTTCCTCGAAATCGACGAGCGCGGGGCAGTCGATGGCGTGGACAACGACGCCGCGTCCGCGCCAGCTGATGCCCACGATGCGCTCGCCCGGGACCGGCTGGCAGCAGGGCGCGCGGGTGAAACCCTGCCCGTCGCCGAGGCCGACGACGGCGCGCGCGGGCTCGACCTCGTCGCCGCGTGCGGAGGCAAGCTCGGGGTAAAGTGCCTCGACGACCTGGCGCGCGTTGAGTTCGGCCGAGCCGAGCCGGGCGAGAAGCTCCTGGCCGTCGGTCAAGCCGAGGGTGCGGGCGGCAGTGCCGAGCGCCTTTTCGGTGGCCTTCTTGCCGAGGTTCTCGAAGGCCACCCGGGCGAGCTCGCGCCCGAGCTTGATGAACCGCTCGCGGTCCTCCTCGCGCAGGCTGCGCCGGATCGCGGCCTTGGCGCGGCCCGTCACGACGATATCGAGCCATGTGGCCTGAGGGCGCTGGCCTTCGGCGGTGATGATCTCGACGGACTGGCCGTTCCGGAGACGTGTCCAGAGCGGCACCCGCACGCCATCGACCTTGGCGCCGACGCAGGAATGGCCGATCCGGGTGTGGATCGCATAGGCATAGTCGAGCGGCGTCGCACCCTTGGGAAGCTGCACCACCTCGCCCTTCGGCGTGAAGCAGAACACCTGGTCCTGGTACATCTCGAGCTTGACGTGCTCGAGGAACTCGTCGTGGTCCTCGGCCTCGAAGCGCTCGGTCAACTGCGCAATCCAGCGGGCGGGGTCGACAGCGAAGGGGTTCTTGGTGCGCACCCCGTCGCGGTAGGCCCAGTGCGCCGCGACCCCGGCCTCGGCGACCTCATGCATCTGGCGGGTCCGGATCTGCACCTCGATCGGCTTGCCGTCGCGGCCCGAGACGGTGGTGTGGATCGAG
>CAZOHN010000167.1:0-7870 GCA_964579325.1 uncultured Rhodobacterales bacterium | reverse complement strand
TCGCGATGCCCGGCTACGACGTGCAGGTGCTCGACGAGGGCGGCCACCCGGTCGCCCCCGGGACGCTCGGCGCCATCGCGGTCCGGCTGCCGCTCCCCCCCGGCACCCTGCCGACGCTCTGGAACGCCGAGGATCGCTACCGCAAGTCCTACCTCAGCCACTTCCCCGGCTGGTACGAGACCGGCGATGCGGGCATGAAGGACGAAGACGGCTACCTCTACATCATGGCGCGCACTGACGACGTCATCAACGTGGCCGGCCACAGGCTCAGCACGGGCGCGATGGAGGAGGTCCTTGCCTCCCACCCCGACGTCGCGGAATGCGCCGTGATCGGCGCGGGCGACGCGCTCAAGGGCCAGGTCCCGGTGGGGTTTCTGTGCCTCAACAAGGGCTGCAACCGCCCGCACGACGAGATCGTCCAGGAAACCGTGAAGCTGGTGCGCGACCAGATCGGCCCCGTCGCCGACTTCAAGCGCGCCGTCGTGGTCGACCGCCTGCCCAAGACCCGCTCGGGCAAGATCCTGCGCGGCACGATGGTCAAGATCGCCGACGGCCAGGACTACAAGCCCCCCGCCACCATCGACGACCCCGCGATCCTCGGAGAGATCGCCGAGGCCCTGAAAGGGATCGGTTATCCAGCCTGAAGCAGCACGGGTCCTGCCGGGACGGTGGTGCCTCAGGTAAGGCGAAGGCCTTGGGTTTCAGACTAAAAGGGGCGCCCATGGGCGCCCCTTTCTGCGTCGTTCACCAGCGTGCTTCACTCGGAAAGGATCTTCTCGATCTGGGCGAGGTTGGCCGGACGGTTATCATCTTCGCCGAGCAGCTGGATGATCGTCGCGGCTTCGGAAAGCGTGACGCTGGCCATGCGGCTGGTGTCGATGCCGGCAGCCGCGAGTTGGCTGAACAGCAAGCCCGAGATCATCATCATCGCGTTTTCCATCTGGGCCATGTCCATGGCTCGGGCGGGCGAGACAGAGGTCAGCGAAAGTGCGGCAGCCGCTGCGAGGGCGAGGGTACGAACAGTCATATAGGTGCCTTTCTGGTTTGCATCTGAAGCGCGCGCGGACAGCGGACTAAGCCGCCCTTGCGCCGGGTTAACGCCTTCAGTGCGCCAGATGGGCGGCCTTTACTCAATCCTCGCGAGAGCATCGGTTCCATGCACTACGCGCATCGTCCGCCAGGCCAAGCTTTGTAATTATTGCTGAATCCCTTCCACGCTCACGGAAGGCACCTCCCGCCGTCACGTTTCCGTTGCTGGCCGAAACATTCTACGGGGCAAGGCCGTCGAATGCACAGGTTGAAGTAGTAGACGAGCTGGGGCGAGGGTCCTGGCAAGAAGGGTGAAGGCGATGGAACTCTCCCAGATCAAGTGCTTTCTCGCCGTTGCCGAGACCTTGAACTTCACTCGCGCCGCCGAGAGACTGGGCATTGGGCAGCCGTCGCTGTCGCGGGCGTTGCGGCGGCTCGAGGTCGAGCTCGGCGGGCCTCTCATCCGGCGCGAGCGGGGCAACACCCACCTGACCGACCTCGGGCGCACGGTCCTGCCACGCCTGAGCGTGGTCCTGAGTGAAGCGCAGGCAGCGCTGTCGGATGCCACAACGCTCGCTGCAACCTCACGCGTGTCGCTCCGGCTCGGCGTCATGTGCACGATCGGTCCGGCCCGCATCGTCAGCCTGTTCCGCCATCTCGCCGTCCGCCTCCCTAGGTTCGAACTCATCGTGCGCAACGATACCGCGGAACGACTGACTGCGATGCTGCTGGCCGGAGAGGTCGACGTCGCGGTTCTCGCGGCGCCAAAGCTGGGCGAACACCTCGAAGCGCTCCGGCTTTACGAGGAGCCCTACGTGATCGCATTCCCGCGTGGCCACCGCTTCGAGCGCCTCGCCGAAGTTCCGCTGTCGGAGTTGCGCGCCGAAGCCTATCTCGACCGGCTAAACTGCGAATATCTGTCGTACGTCGAAGCAGAGGGGCGGGTGTGGGACCTCGACCTCGACGTGAGGGTGCAGAGCGAGCACGAGGACTGGATCCAGGCGATGGTCGCGACCGGGATGGGATGCTGCGTGATCCCGGCACATTTGGTCGCGCACTCCGACATCCTGACCCGGCCGCTGGTCGATCCGGCGCTTTCCAGAACGGTCTCGCTCGTCACCGTGCGCGGGCGCCCGCGGGCGGCGTTGGTCGAGCAGTTCTGCCGCCTCTGCCGGACGGTGAAGTGGGACACCGCGGGCGCGACCGACGGGGTCGGCCTGCACGCAATCGGCCCGAACGGCGTTGGCTCCCGCCGAAACGGCGGCGCAGTCGCTGGGCGAGCACGGTGATGCCTTCTGTACCGCAGCTTTTGGCTGTACCGGGAAACAGGGCAAGCCCTACGTCATCCCGTCCCATCCCGACGGGGCCGGGCCTGGCCGGGAAGGGCGCGCCTACAGCAGGAGCGTCTGGCGGCCCGACACCCGCCGCGCTTTCCCAGAACGCCGGGCGCGGCAGACAAGCTGCTGACCGACCCGCAACTCCGGCCGACCCCGCGCCCTGACGCCTCACACCCGCCCGGCCAGCCCCCTCAACCGCTCCGCCAGATCGCCCCCATCCACCTCGCCCGCCGCGACCCGGACGATCAGCGGACCGATCTCCTCGACGCGCCATGTCACTTCGACCCCGTTCAGGTCGAGACAGACGTCCATCGACTGATGGGCCGTGCGCTTGTTGGCGTCGTGGAAGCAGTGTCCCCGGGCGATGGCAACGGCATAGGCGGCCGCAAGGTCGAACACGTCGCCCACCATGCCATATGCCAGCCGGTTCTCGACCCGCGCCAGCGCCGATGCCAGCGGGCGGTCGCGCGAGACGCCGGCCAACTCGCCCGGGTTCAGCACCGCCTCATGAATCGCCTCGACCAGCCCCGCGTCCAGTAGAACGAAGCTCATTTGTCCTTGAGCCAGTCCAGCACGGGCTGGTTTACCTCTCGCCGCCGGGCAAGGCTCGCCTTCACCTCCTCCAGCGTCGCCACCCGGTGCTCGTCCTCCTGCACGGCCTCGGCGGGCACCAGATACCCCACCAGCGCCGAATTCTTCAGGATTGCCACAGGCTTGCCGCCCGAGCGCTCCAGCACCTTATGCGGCTCGCGCAGTTCTGTCATCGTGGCGATGTGGTTGGTCAGCAGGCGGGTCATGGGGCACACTCCAGATTATATACTGGAATATACACCCCATTCATGAAAATTCCACCCCTGCCCCGCCCGTTCACCCAGCCGGCGCCCACTGCACCGCCTCCACCCCCGGCGCGCCGGTCGCCAGCACCACCAGCCGGTCGAAGCCCAGCGCGATGCCCGACGCCTCGGGCATCTCCGCCAGCGCCGCGAGGAACTCCTCGTCCAGCGGATACCGCTCGCCATAGACCCGCGCCTTGACCGCCATCTCGGCCTCGAACCGCCGCCGCTGCTCGCCCGCGTCGGTCAACTCCCCGAACCCGTTCGCCAGCTCCACCCCGCAGGCGTAGACCTCGAACCGCTCGGCCACCCGCCCGTCATCCGCGCACCGCCGCGCCAACGCCGCCTCTGCAGCCGGATACCGGTCAAGCACCGTCAGCCGCCCCAGCCCCAGGCACGGCTCCACCTTCTCGGAAATCACGCGGGAGAACATGTCCGACCAATCGTCGCCCTCCCCCGCCTTCACCCCCGCGCGCGCCAATTCCACCCGCATCGCAACGGCATCCGTGGCCCCGTCGTCGCGGATCGTCGCCATCAGGTCGATCCCGGCATCCCGCGCGAAAGCCTCGGCCACCGTCAGCCGCTCGAACCCCGCGAAGGGGTCGCACGCCGCGTCCTGCCACACCAGCCGCGCCACCCCCGCCGCCCGCGCCGCCTCGGCCACAAGCGCGGCGGTATCCCCCATCAGCCGGCCATACCCCTCGTCCACCCGATACCACTCCAGCATGGTGAACTCCGGCGCATGCAGCGGCCCGCGCTCGCGGTTGCGCCACACATGCGAGAACGCGAAGATCCGCTCCTCCCCCGCCGCCAGCAGCTTCTTCATCGCAAACTCAGGCGAGGTGTGCAGGTACATCGGCCGCCCCACGCCGTCATTGCCCACCGCCTCCGTGCCAAAGGCATGCAGATGCGCCTCGTTGCCGGGCGACACCTGCAACCCCGCCGGATCGACCTCGGTGAACCCCTCCGCACCGAACCACCCGCGCAAGCCCGCCTGCACCCGGTTCCGCGCCAGCAGCAAGGGCCGCCGCGCCTCGTGCCGCCCCTTCGACCACCACGCCATCGCACCACCCCTTCCATCTGGCAAATCCGCGCCGGATGCGCTAACTGCCCCGCAACCCCGCGCGGCCCTACCGCGCGCACCCCACAACCGCAAGACAGCCAACCGCTAGGAACCGCCCCTTGAAAGTCATCGCCTCGTCCCTCCGCAAGGGCAACGTCGTCGAGATCGACGGCCGCCTCTACGTCGTGCTCAACGCCGCCAACTTCCACCCCGGCAAGGGCACGCCGACCACCTCGGTCGACATGCGCCGCATCTCCGACGGCACCAAGGTGTCCGAGCGCTGGAAGACCACCGACCAGGTCGAGAAGGCCACCGTGGACGAGCGCGAATACGACTTCCTCTACGAGGACGGCGAGGGCTTCCACTTCATGGAGCCCGTCAGCTACGATCAGGTCGTGGTCACCGCCGACATCCTCGGCGACAACAAGGTCTACCTCCAGGAAGGCATGCGCTGCTACGTCAAGACCTTCGAGGGCGTCCCCATCGCCATCGAGATGCCCCAGAAGATCACCGTCGAGATCACCGAGACCGAACCCGTCGTGAAGGGCCAGACCGCCTCGTCGAGCTACAAGCCCGCCATGACCGACAGCGGCCTGCGCGTCATGGTCCCCCCGCATATCGGAGCCGGCACGCGGATCGTCATCAACACCGATGACAATTCGTATGTGGAACGGGCGAAGGACTGAGCCTCAAGCTGTCATCCCCGCGAAAGCGGGGACCTCGCTTGCGATCACGGTGCTCTTGAGCACCGGCACACAAGCTGGACGGTCAAGACCCCAGAAGTTCAGGCTTCGAGGCTGCAGTCGTAGATTGCCGGGACGACGTGCGGCGAACTCACGCCACCCGCCCCATCCCGGTCGCATCTCCGCGCCCCGCCAGAAGCCCGGCCACCGAGATATCCTCGTCCAGTGCCTCCCAGTGCATCCCGAACGGTGTTAGCTCGACCGCCGCCCGCTCCTCTGCCGTTGCCCGCATCAACCGGGGAAACCACGCCAGCGGCACGCCCATCTCCCGTCCGTCCGAGAGCGCGACCCACATCCGATCCTCGTCGAAGCGCACCGATTCAGCCGAAATGCGCATGCCACGCCCCTTCGATTTCGGCCCTACGCCCGGACACCACTTCTACCAGCCGCCGCAGTGTCCGCGCATCGAACCCTGCACTCCCCGCGATTGCCCAACTGCTCGGCTACGCTGGCAGTGCAAGCACGCTCGGCCTATCAAGCAGATCAGCCCGACGCAATTTGCGCGTGGAAGTAAATCAGAGGTCAGTATGCAAATTCGGATCAATTAAATCGAATCTCAGCCCATAGATCTTCCGCATCCTCCCGCGCCCGATCTCGAATGTCCTTTGCAATATCGAAACTCACCCCGTTGACCCAAAGATAAAGCTCCTCAATCAATTGAATTGTACCATCAAATAGATCGCCAATCTCATAGTACTTAACGCGTGGGATTGAAGCTCTTTCCTCTCGCCTCGTACGCTCCAAAGAGTGTGCCAAGTGATCACGTAGATTTCTTATTGGACCAAGGGAAGCTTCATCCGCGATTTCCTTTGATTTTTCTATTGCCACCCCAAGTCGCAATCTGACCTTCTCTGCTTGGCGAGCCGCAAACTCCAGTTGATTCTCAGAGAGCATTTTTGCGATCATAGCCTCGGTCTCTTCATCCTCACGCTGCCCAAGTCTCCGCACCGCACGGCTTGAGTGTGCCGAAAAGTGCTCAGACTGAAGATCTGCGATTACAGAATCCGAATCGATCAGGAGGACTGCTGTTGGAATGGAGATAGCGTTCTCGCTGGCATGATCCCATAATGAGAGCAACTTGATGACTTCGTACCGGAGCAATCCATCCCGGACCGCGAAGAATGCCCGTTGCGCGCCAACACTCGCTATCTTTGCACTAACGCGATCAGAGAAGGCTAGTATTTTGTTGTTCTCGTTCACCTCGATAACATCCATGGCTCGATACGTGAGGGCCTCAATACAAGTCTTGGCCTTTTCTATGCGATCGAGTGGCGAAAAGCTTGCAACTTGGTCTTCAAACTTCAACCGAGCCATGACCAGTTCCCCGTGTATTTTCTGAGGGTAAGATCTCCATTCCAATCATCCCGCCACCCGATCTCGATTCACATTGTATTCACTCCCAACCACCTCCCCCACCCACCCCGGCACAACCTCCGAAGCCTTCCCCAGCCGCACCTCGTGGAACGCCCCCGACACCTCCGACCGCTCCAAATTCAACTCCACGCACCACGCCCCCGCCGCCCGGGCCTCCTCGACAAACCCTGCCGCCGGCCAGACCTGCCCGCTCGTCCCCACGGCGGCAAAGACCTCACAGGCCCCAAGCGCCGCCATGATCTCGTCCATGCGGTAGGGCACCTCGCCGAACCACACCACGTCGGGCCGCACCGGGCCGCCGCTGCACTCAGGGCAGCGGTCCCCGACCGCCATCACCATCGCCGCGTCCCACCGCGCCCCGCAGCCACCACACAGCGCCCGCATCAGCTCGCCATGCATGTGGATCACGTCGCGTGACCCCGCCCGCTCGTGCAGGTCGTCCACGTTCTGCGTCACGATCAGCACCTCGCCCGGCCGCGCCGCCTGCAGGTCCGCCAGCGCCCGGTGCGCCGCGTTGGGCAGGGCGCCCGCGCAATTCGCCCGCCGCGCGTTGTAGAACGCGTGCACCAGCGCGGGGTTGCGCCGGAACCCCTGCGGCGTCGCCACCTCGTTCAGGTCGTAGCGCGTCCAGAGCCCGTCCCTATCGCGGAACGTCCCCAACCCGCTCTCGGCCGAAACCCCCGCCCCGGTCAGGACGACGACCCGCAGGCTCACACCCCGCCGCCAGTCCCGCACATCGCCTCGGCGGTCTGGCCGAAGCTGACATAGCGCCGCCAGAACGCCGAGTGGCTGGCGCTACCCGACTGGCGGATCACCTGCGCCCGGTGCGGGTCCTTGAAGAACCGCGCCGCCATCGACTGGTCCGACCGGCTCAGCGTGATGTTCGCCGCGCCCTGGATGCAGGCACAAAGCGCGGAATTCGCCGCGCTCCGCCCCGACGCCAGACAGGCCCGCTCGATCGGCCCGGCCTCCAGAACCGGCGCACTGGCCCCAAGTATCGCCGCGGCAAGAAAGGTCGCTCTCATCATCCGCCTCGTTCCGTTGCCCTCACGGCCGGTCGTCCGCCGGCCTTGACCCCCACAGCGGCGACAGCTTGCCGAATATGCGGCGCCTTTTCAACTCACGGACCCGCCAGCGCGGCCATCCTGCTATGCTCCGCCCCATGAGCCTTCGCTGGACCCTTGCCTGCTGCCTCGGGGAAGCCGCCGGGATCGCGGTGGTCGCGCTGGCCTACGCGATGGTGTCGCGCGGGCTCGTGCCGCCCGTCCCCGCGATCCTCGCCGCCGGCGCCTGGGAAGGGCTGGCCCTCGGCCTCGCCCAGGGATGGGTCCTCGCCCGCGCCGGCGTCTGCACCCCCTGCTGGGCGCTCGCGACCGCCGCGGTCGCCACCCTGGGCTACGGCCTTTCCCTTGCGGCCGGCGCGGGAGCAGGCCCCGCCGATGCCGCCCCGCCGCCCCTCGCCCTCGTCCTCGCCGGCGCCGCCGCCCTCGG
>CAZOHN010000166.1:0-7873 GCA_964579325.1 uncultured Rhodobacterales bacterium | reverse complement strand
TGGCGGAGGAGGTGGGATTCGAACCCACGGACCCCTTGCAGGGTCAACGGTTTTCAAGACCGTCGCATTCGACCGCTCTGCCACTCCTCCGGTTCACCACGCTTAGCCCGCGAGTTCACCGCGCATAGCCCGCGAGGCGCGATTCGCAAAGCGCGGTGCGCATGCCGAAAATCGCCGAGGCAGGTACGCGGCCTTTCCTTGTCGCTGGACTGCAGGTAAGATCGAGCATCGGCGATCCACGGACGCCGGTCTGAGCAGTAACGCCGATAACGGCGAGAAGCGCGGCGACAGCCCGCGCGGTATCGGGGGCAAGGCATGTCGGGGTGGGTAACTTGGCTGCGTGGGCTGGCACTGGTTGCGGCCATCGGGCTTGCAGGTTGCGAAGAGGGCGCCACGCCCTTCGCAGGCCAGGGCGCATCGTCGGCCCTTGCGGGGCGCATCGTGGAGCGCGACCTCGAGGACCCGACCGTCTTCGAGGCGAAGGAACCAGGGCTCTGGGACGGTCGGCCCTCGCTCGGCGGGGTCTGGGTCGCCTATCCTGACGTGCAGAACCCCGAACGGGTGATGATCCGCAACCCGGCGAACGGCAAGTCGGTTGTCGGAGCACTGTTCCGGCGCGAGCGCGAGAACCCAGGGCCGCGGCTGCAGGTGTCATCCGATGCGGCCGAGGCGCTTGGCATCCTTGCGGGCCAGCCAAGCGAACTGACCGTTGTTGCACTGCGCCGGGTCGAAGATCCGGTCCCGGGAGCCGCACCCGGGGAGCCTGCCGCGGAGGACGCCGGCACTGCGGTCGCGGGGGCCGCGCCAGCTGATGGCAGCGCCGCGACGGACACGGCGGGACCGGGCGACGCGACCGTCGCCGCGGCTGCGGCTGCGATCGACGCTGCGGAAGCAGGGACGTCAGGAGCCGAACTGGCCGCGGATGCGGCACCCGAGCCTCCGCGTCGCCGGGGGTTCCTCGGAGGGCTCTTCGGTCCGCGCCAGGAGCGGACAGCCGCCGAGACGACGGACGAGGCACCTTCGGGGACGGACGTCGGCGTGCCCGGCGCATTGCCCGAAACCCCCGCCGTCACGGCCGAGGCCCTGCCCGCGCCAGGCACGCCGGCCCCTGCGGCCGCCACCGCGGCAGCTAGCCCGTCGCAGCCGTTCATCCAGATCGGAATCTTCAGCGTCGAGGCGAACGCCAACCGGGCAGCCGACCAGATGCGGGCGGCAGGCCTGATCCCGTCGGTGCGCGAAACTTCCTCGAGCGGCAAGGTGTTCTGGCGCGTCCTGATCGGCCCGGCATCGAACACCGCTGAGCGCGAACAGCTTCTCGGGAAAGTGAAGTCGCTCGGCTACCAGGACGCCTACTTCGTGCGAAGCTGACGCGACGACGGGAAAGGACCGAGACCGATGATCGCCCGATGGACCCGACAAATGTTCGTCGCTGCCCTAGCGGCTTTCGCGACGACGTCTGGCGCGGCACAGGCTGCGTTCGAAACCCGCGCCTCGGCCGCCTGGGTCTATGACCAGACCAGCGGCACGATCCTGCTCGAGAAGAACGCCGACGAGTCCCTGCCGCCGGCCTCGATGTCGAAGATCATGACACTCTACATGCTCTTCGAGGCGGTCCGCGACGGGCGTGTCACGCTCGAGACCGAGTTCACCGTCTCGGCCCGCGCCAAGGCGATGGGCGGCTCGACGATGTTCCTCGACGTGAACGACAGGCCCACCGTCGAGGACCTGATCCAGGGCATCATCGTCCAGTCCGGTAACGATGCCTGCGTCGTTGTCGCCGAGAATCTTGCCGGGACCGAGGAGGCCTTCGCCCGGCTGATGACCGAGCGCGGTCGTGAGATCGGTCTCACGGCCTCGACCTTCGCAAATTCCTCGGGCTGGCCGCATCCGAACCACCGGATGACCATGCATGACCTCGGTATTGTCGCGGTCCGACTGATCGAGGATTTCCCCGAGTATTACGGCTACTTCGGCATGACCGAATTCCCGTTCGACGGCCGGGCTCCGCAGAACCACCGCAACCGCAACCCGATCCTCGGCCGGGTAGAAGGGGCTGACGGACTCAAGACCGGGCATACCTCCGAAGCAGGCTACGGCCTTGTCGGATCAGCCAAGCAGGGCAACCGGCGCGTCGTGTTCGTCGTGACCGGCCTGCAGGCCGAGACCGAGCGTACCGAGGAGGCCGAGCGGATCGTCAACTGGGCGTTCCGCCAGTTCGTGGAACGCACCGTGGCCCCTGCCGGGACTCGGGTCGCGGAAGCAGAGGTCTGGATGGGAGCCAGCGCGCGCGTGGGCCTGGTGCCAGCCGAGGATCTCAAGTTGCTTCTTCCCGCCGTGGGTCAGGACGGGCTTCAGGCGCAGGTGAGCTACCGCGGGCCGATCGACGCGCCCATCGTGGCCGGCCAGCCGCTGGCCGAACTCGTGGTGTCGATCGAGGGGATGCCCGACCGGCGCGTGCCTCTCGTGGCCGAGGCCGATGTGCCACGTGGCGGCTTCGTGGTGCGGTTGCGCACGGCTGCCGAGGCGCTCTTCACCCGCTTCGTCGGCGCGGAGGCAGCCGAGCGCTGATGGCGTCCGGGGCCGGCGACCGCGGGCGCTTCTTCTCGTTCGAGGGGATCGACGGGTCCGGCAAATCCAGCCAGGCCCGCCGCCTCGACGCCGCCCTGCGCGCGCGCGGCCGCGACACGCTGCTCACCCGCGAACCGGGCGGGTCGCCCGGGGCCGAGGAGATCCGGCGGCTTCTGGTCGAGGGGGAGCCGCACCGTTGGTCGCCCGTGACCGAGCTTCTGCTGTTCAACGCCGCCCGGCGCGACCATGTGGAAACCCGCATCCGGCCCGCGCTCGAGGCGGGGCGGATCGTGATCTCTGACCGCTTCGCCGATTCCACCCGCGTCTACCAAGGCACCGCCCGCGCCGACCTCCGGGCGCTGGCCGACCGGCTCCACGCCCATGTCATCGGGATCGAGCCCGACCTCACCTTCGTGATCGACATGGACCCGGCCGCCGCGCTGGCGCGCGGCCTTGCCCGACGCTCCGGCGAAGACCGCTTCGAGCACATGGGCGAAGACTTCCAGCGCCGCCTGCGCGATGGCTTCCGCGCACTCGCCGCCGAGTTCCCGGGCCGCTGCGTTCTGATCGACGGCAACCGCAGCGAGGAGGCGGTGGCGGCCGATGTTCTCGCCGCAGCCGAGGCGCACCTGCCATGAGCGACCCTGCCGACCTGACCGAACCCGACCGGATCGAGGGCGCCCCCCACCCCCGCGAGACCGCGCGCCTCTTCGGACAGGACGCCGCCGAGGCGGCAGTGCTCGCCGCCCATGCCTCGGGCCGGGCGCACCATGCCTGGCTTCTCACCGGCCCGCGCGGCGTCGGCAAGGCCACGCTCGCCTGGAGGATCGCGCGCTTTCTTCTCGCCGAGGCCCCGGCCGAGGCTGGACTGTTCGGCGCCCCGCCGCCGCCCGACACGCTCGATGTGGAGCCCGAGCATCCGGTCGCCCGGCGCCTGCGCGCGGGGTCGGAGGGGCGGCTCTTCCTGTTGCGCAGGGGACCCAACGACAAGGGTGATGCCCTGTCTCAGGTCATCCGGGTCGAGGACGTCCGCGGCCTCAAGGGCTTCTTCCAGATGTCCGCGGCCGACGGCGGGCGGCGCGTGGTCATCGTCGACGCCGCCGACGAGATGAACACCGCTGCCGCCAACGCGATCCTGAAGGTGCTCGAGGAACCGCCCCCCGCCGCGACGCTGCTCCTTGTCAGCCACCAGCCCTCGCGGCTCCTGCCCACGATCCGCTCGCGCTGCCGCGAGCTTCGCCTCGCGTCCCTCGGGCCGCCGGACATGGCCGCGGCGCTTGCGCAGGCGGGGATCGAGGACGCCGAGCCGGACCGACTGGCCGAACTGTCGGGCGGATCGGTCGGCGAGGCAATCCGGCTTGCCAACCTCGACGGGCTCACCGCCTATGCCACACTGGTGGGTCTCTTCCGCCCCGGCCTCGACCGGCCCGCCGCGCTCAAGTTCGCCGAATCCGCCCAACGCAAGGACAACGAGCCCCGGTTCGACCTGATCCTGCGGCTGATCGACCTGCTCCTCTCCCGCGCCGCCCGCGCCGCGCTCATCGGCCCGCCTGCCGAGGCTGCGCCCGGCGAGGCGGCCCTCCTCGCGCGGCTCGCCCCCGGGCCCGAGGCCGCGCGCAAGATCGCCGAGTTGCACGAAACGCTTGGCGCCCGTGGGCGGCACGGCAAGGCGGTCAACCTTGACCCCGCAGCACTTCTCCTCGATATCCTCCTCAGGATCGACCAGACGGCGGCGCCCCTCTCCGCCCGATAGCGCAGCCGCGACCGGACCCATGCCAGACCAGCCCGCCGAGATCGTCGACAGCCATTGCCACCTCGACTTCCCCGACCTCGTCGGGGAACTGCCCCAGGTCGTGGCCCGCGCCCGTGCGGCCGGCGTGACGCGCATGGTGACGATCTGCACGAAGCTCCGCAACGAACCCGCCGTCCGCGCAATCGCGGAGGCGCACGAGGGGGTGTTCTACGCCGCGGGCATCCACCCGATGAGCGCCCACGAGCAACCGGTGATCACGGCCGAAACCCTGATCGCCCTCGCCAACCACCCGAAGATGGTGGGCATCGGCGAAACCGGGCTCGACTACCACTACACCGCCGAGACGAAGGCGGTGCAGCAGGACAGCCTGCGCGTCCACATCGAGGCCGCCCGCGTGACCGGCCTGCCGCTCATCATCCACGCCCGCGACGCCGACGACGACATGGCGCGCATCCTCACAGAGGAACACCGCGCCGGGGCCTACGGCTGCGTCATGCACTGCTTCTCCTCGGGGCCTGCCCTCGCGCAAGCCGCCCTCGACCTCGGTTTCTACCTCTCGATGTCGGGCATCGTAGCCTTCCCCAAGTCGCAGGCGCTGCGTGACATCTTCCGCGCGGCACCGCTAGACCGCATCCTGGTTGAGACCGACGCCCCCTACCTCGCCCCGCCGCCCCACCGGGGCAAACGCAACGAACCGGCCTACACCGCCCACACCGCGAAGGTCGGCGCCGATCTCTTCGGCATGACCTACGCCGACTTCGCCACAGCCACCTCGGCCAACTTCGACCGCCTGTTCACCAAGGCCGCGCGCGCCCGGAAGGCGGCGTGATGGATCGCCTCACCTTCACGATCCTCGGCTGCGGGTCCTCGGGTGGCGTGCCCCGCCTCGGCGGCCACTGGGGCGACTGCGACCCCGCGAACCCGAAGAACGCTCGCCGCCGCTGCTCGATGTTGGTCGAGCGGACCGGCGAGGGCGGCACCACGCGGCTCCTGATCGACACCTCGCCCGACATGCGCGCGCAACTTCTCGACGCCGGCATCGGCATGCTCGACGCGGTCGTGTTCACCCACGCCCACGCCGACCATGTCCACGGCCTCGACGACCTGCGCCAGATCGTCTTCAACATGCGCCGCCGGCTGCCGGTCTGGGCCGACGGTCCGACACAGGACGCGCTGCTGTCCCGCTTCGGCTACGCCTTCGTCCAGCCTGCCGACAGCCCTTATCCCCCGATCTGCGACCTCCACACGATCCGCAGCCCCTTCACCATCGAGGGCGCTGGCGGCCCCATCGACCTGCGCCCGATCGAGGTCGAGCACGGCGCGATCAATGCGCTCGGCTTCCGCATCGGCGGCCTGGCCTACCTGCCCGACGTCTCGGCCATCCCCGAAATCGCCTGGAAGGAGTTGCAGGACCTCGATGTCTGGGTACTCGACGCGCTCCGCCGCACCCCGCACCCGACCCACGCGCACCTCGCGCGCGCGCTCGAATGGATCGACCGCGCCCGGCCGAAACGCGCAGTCCTGACAAACATGCACATCGACCTCGACCATGCCACGCTCGATGCCGAAACACCCCCTCACATCACCCCGGCCCACGACGGGATGACCCTCACCTTCGACGTCTAGTCGATGGGTACTCTCATCGACGTCATCCTGCCGGTCTTTCTGGTGATCGGCTTCGGCTACGCCGCCACCTGGTGGGGCCTCTTCACCGAGGCCTGGATCGACGGGCTGATGCGCTTTGCCCAGAACATCGCCATCCCCTGCCTGCTGTTCCGCGCCATCGCCACGCTCGACCTCGGCACCGAGTTCTCGCCCGCACTGCTCGGCTCGTTCTACCTCGGGGCCACGATCAGCTTCGTCGTCGGCATCGTCGGCGCGCGGCTGGTCTTCGCCCGCCCCTGGGAGGACAGCGTCGCCATCGGTTTCTGCTGCCTGTTCTCCAATTCCTTGCTGCTCGGCCTGCCGATCACCGAACGCGCCTACGGGCCGGACGCGCTCGCCTCGAACTACGCGATCATCTCGATCCACGCGCCCTTCGGCTACCTGCTCGGGATCGGCGTGATGGAGATCGTCCGCAACGCGGGCCGCGGCTTCTGGAGCGCGATTGTCGGCATCTTCCGGACGCTGGCGCAAAATCCCCTCGTCATCGGCATCGCAATCGGCTTCGTCGTCAACCTGACCGCACTGCCGCTTCCCGGCGTCCTCACCGATGCGCTCGACCTGCTGATCCGCGCCGCGATCCCTACCGCGCTCTTCGGCCTCGGCGGCGTGCTCTACCGCTACCGGCCCGAGGGCGACCTGCGCACCATCGCCTTCGTCATTTCGATCTCGCTGGTGCTGCACCCGGCACTGGTGTGGTTCCTCGGCAAGTCGACGGGCCTCACCACCGACCAGTTCCGCTCGGCCATCCTTACCGCCGCCAGCGCGCCGGGGGTGAACGCCTACCTCTTCGCCAACATGTATGGCGTGGCCAAGCGCGTGGCCGCCTCATCGGTCCTGCTCGGGACGGCAACGATGATCCTGTCGGGCTGGCTCTGGCTTTCGATCCTGTCGTGAGCCGCGATCAGTTCCCCGCCGCGAAATAGCCCGTGGCGTTGCCGCCGCTCGACTGGATGCGGAAGATGCCGCCCGCCTGCTCGGCCCCAGGTCCATAGAAATCGCCATCGAGGTAGGACTCGCTGATCGCAACGCCGCCGCCCGAAAGCGTCGAGTTGAAGTTCTTCCCGTTGATTGTGGTCGGAACGATCGTGAAACTCGCGCCCTGGTTCAGCGGCAGGACGCCGGTCATCGTGCCGCCGACTTGGCTGTTGCCGAAATCGGCGTTCAGCGTGATCGACCCCAGGCCGATGTTCAACTGACCGTCGATCGACTCCACGATCCCGGTATAGACCGCCGTGCCGCTGGTCGGCATGTTGCGGCTCGGCGTGCGGTTGCCGTCGAGGAAGGTGTCGACGTAGGAGCCGAAGGCATCGGTCCGGAACAGGATGAACGTCAGCATGTGCAACGGCCGCGTCCCGCCATCGTCTTCCTCGAATATGCTCAGAACGAGATCGCCGTTGGCCGACTCGAAGTCGCCCGTCCCAGAGTTGAGCGTCAGGACTTCAGGCGGCAGGCTGTTGATACGCACCTCGACCTGGGTGGTGCTCAGCACCCTGACCGTCACCGCAGCCTGGCCGACCGGCGAGAAAGAGGTCTGACCCTCCCGCGTCTGCACGGCCACATCGGCGAAGCTGCGCCCGACCACGTTCGTCTCGTCGATGGCGTCGAACGAAATCGGCCCGGTCGCGCCCCCGCCACAGGAGGCCAGACCCATCGCCAGAACCGGAACCCATGCGTGCCGCATAGCCAAACCTTTACCCCGAACTCCGCGACAGATCACACCGCGCCTCGTTCCTGTCAAGAGGCCCCTCGGGCACCTTACCCCGGGCTCAGACCCCGCAGCCGCTCGGACCGCCGCCGCAGCAGTTCCACCGCCGTTAGGAGCCCGATCGACACGATCACCAGGATCGTCGCCACCGACAGGATCGCCGGGCTGATCTGCTCGCGGAT
>CAZOHN010000165.1:0-7988 GCA_964579325.1 uncultured Rhodobacterales bacterium | reverse complement strand
CGAGGAACTGCCGACCTTCGCCTTCCCCTATTCCCCCGCCACCACCGACCGCGGCCCGCTCTATGAATTCGCGCTCAATCACGTCATGGACCTCGACGATCCGATGGAGGCGTTCCGCCTGACAGTCACGGAGGTCGGCGATGCGCGTGGGTGAAATCGCGGCCAAAGTGCGGTCGAAGAACGCCGGACCTTTCTGGGTGACGGTGGATGTGTTCTGCGGCAGCGCCGAGGCCTATCGGACCCTCGCGCCGCGCCTCTCGACAGCGGCCGTCGCGCGGCTCTACGGCCAGCCCGAGCAGCTTCTGAAGCGGTTCGACATCGCCGATCTGCACGTCATCAAGGTCTCGTTCCCGCGCCCCGTCGTGCAGGGCAGCCGCGACGACCGCGACATGCATGGCGCGCAATGGGCGCATCTTCTGGCGGAGATGGAGCTTGGCGACTGACAGACCGCTCTGGCGGCGGCGGGCGATCACCCTCCTGATCGCCGCGCTCGGGGCAGGGGCCTTCGTCGTGCTCGGCCTGCCGCTGCCGCTTCTTCTCGGGCCGATGGCCGCCTGCCTCGTCGCGGCCCTTGCCGGGGCGCGGATGGCCGACTTCGGGCAGGCAGGCACCTTCCTGCGCACCTTCCTCGGCCTCGCGGTCGGTGCGTCGATCACGCCCGACCTTGTCCACCGGCTGCCCGCCATGGCCGGATCGCTCGCCTTCGTGCCGCTCTTCATCGTCGTGATCGGGCTTGTGGGCTACCCGCTGTTCCGGAAGGTCTGGGGCTTCGACCACGCCACCGCCTGGTATGCCGCGATGCCGGGCGGATTGCAGGACATGCTGGTGTTCGGACAGGAGGCGGGGGGAGACGTGCGCGCACTGTCGCTGATCCATGCCACGCGCGTCCTCGCCATCGTCACGCTGGCGCCGATCCTGATGGTGCTGCTGTGGGACGTCGACCTGACGCAACCGCCCGGCATCCCGGCCGCGCAGACCGACCCGGTGCAGATTGCGATCCTGCTTGCGGCGGGCCTTGTGGGCTGGAAGCTGGCCGAGCGGCTGAGGCTCTTCGGCGCCTCGATCCTTGGGCCGATGATCCTGGCGGGCATCCTGTCGCTCTCGGGCATCATCACCGTGCGGCCCCCGGCCGAGATGATCTGGGCGGCGCAGCTTTTCATCGGGCTGTCGGTGGGGGTGAAGTATACCGGGATCACCGCTCGCGAGATCCGGGTCGATGTGGGCGCGGGCCTTGCCTATGCCGCGCTCCTTGCGATCATCAGCCTCGGCTTCATCGAGATCATCATGCTTACCGGCCTCGCGCCCGGGCAGGAGGCGTTCCTCGCCTTCCTGCCGGGCGGGCAGGCGGAAATGGTGGTGATCGCCATCCTCGCGGGCGCCGACCTCGCCTTCGTCGTCAGCCACCACCTGCTGCGCCTCGTCCTCGTCATCCTGCTCGCCCCGGTTGCAGCGCGGCTTGTCCCGTGGCGCTGATCGACGGGACAGGGCCTTTTTTGCTGTCGCGCGGCGCGCTGATTGCGCTAGCATCCAGTCAACCGGCCTCCGGGCCGGTGACAGAACAGGCGCGGGGCACATCGCGCCGATCCAACAGGAGGAAGGCAAATGAACCCGAACCATAGCTCCCGCGGAATCAGCCGCCGCGGTGTACTCCGCGGGGCCACCGCCCTTGGCGCCGCGGGGCTGATCCTGCCCGCTTCGATGCGGCCGGCCCGCGCCCAGCCCAAGCCCGGCGGCACGCTGCGCATCGGCATCGGCCACGGCAACACGACCGACAGCTTCGATCCCGCGATCCTCGAGCACCTCTACAGCCAGACCCTTTCGGTCGCTCGGTCGAACATGCTCACCGAGATCGCCCCCGACGGTCAGTTGATCCCCGAGATCGCGACAAGCTGGGAGTCCGCCGATGCGACGACCTGGGTCTTCGCGATCCGGCAGGGCGTGACCTACCATTCCGGCAAGACCCTGACGCCCGACGATGTGGCCGCGTCGCTGAACTATCACCGCGGCGAGAACTCGACCTCGGCGGCCAAGCCGCTGGTGGACCAGATCGCCGACATAAAGGTCGACGGCCAGAACGTCGTCATCACCCTCGTCGGCGCCAATGCCGACTTCCCCTTCATCATGTCGGACTACCACCTGCCGATCCTGCCCTCCGCCGACGGCAAGATCGACCCGATGACGACCGACGGGTCGGGCGGCTACATCCTGGAGAGCTTCGAGCCGGGTGTGCAGGCGAGCTTCACGAAGAACCCCAACTACTGGAAGGAGGGCCGCGCCCACGTCGACCGCGTGGAACTGCTCGTGATCCTCGATTCGGCCGCGCGTCTGAACGCGCTGATGACCGGCGCCGTCGATGCCATCGACCAGGTCGACCCCTCGACCGTGTCGATGCTGGAAAGCCGGGGCGGCAACCGGGTGCTCTCGATCGCCGGCACCGCGCACTACGTCTTCCCGATGGACGCCCGCACGGCGCCCTTCAGCGACAACAACGTGCGTCTGGCGCTCAAGTACGCGGTCGACCGGCAGGAGCTTGTGGACAAGATCCTGAACGGCCACGGGTCGGTCGGCAACGACCACCCGATCAGCCCCGCGAACCGCTACTTCGACGCCTCGCTGGAGCAGAAGACCTACGATCCCGACAAGGCCAAGTTCCACCTGAAGGAAGCGGGCCTTGAGAGCCTCGACGTCACGCTGACGGTTGCCAACGCGGCCTTCTCGGGCGCGGTCGATGCGGGCGTCCTCTTCTCCGAGCGGGCGGCGGCCGCGGGCATCAACATCACGGTCGACCGTGCGCCCGATGACGGCTACTGGGACAACGTCTGGATGAAGAAGCCGTTCTGCGCGAGCTACTGGGGCGGCCGTCCGACCGAGGATCAGGCCTTCACCATCGCCTATGCCTCCGGGGCGCCCTGGAACGAGAGCTTCTGGGAGAACGAGCGCTTCAACCAGCTTCTGGTCGAGGCCCGCGCAGTGCTCGACGAGGGCAAGCGGGCGGAGATGTATTCGGAGATGCAGCGCATCCTGTCGTTCGAAGGCGCGACCGTGATCCCGATGTACAACAACTACGTCATGGGCGTGAGCGACAGCGTGGTCACGCCCGACAAGGTCGCGGCGAACTGGGGCCTCGACGGCCAGCGGGCGCCCGAACGCTGGTGGATGGCCTGACCGGGCCGACCTGACGGAGCTACTACCTCCGCCCGGCGCTTGGCGCCGGGCGGGCAGGTCTGTCGAGGGAAGGGGACTTCATGGCCGATGTCTGGCGCATGATCGGGACGCGGCTCCTGTTCGGGCTGTTCACGCTGTTCGTCGTCTCGGTCGTCATCTTCGGCGCGACCGAACTGCTGCCCGGCGACCTCGCGCGCGAACTTCTCGGCCAGTCCGCCACGCCCGAGACGCTGGCGGCATTGCGCGAGCAACTGGGGCTGAACGAACCCGCGCCGGTGCGCTACTGGAACTGGCTCACCGCCGCGCTGCAGGGCGATTTCGGCATCTCGCTTGCCAACAAGCGCCCGATCGCCGACCTCATCGCCGCGCGTCTCGGCAACACGCTGTTCCTCGCGCTCTATGCCGCCGCGATGTCGGTGCCGTTGTCGCTGCTTCTGGGCGTCCTCGCCGCGCTCTGGCGCAACTCGCTCTTCGACCGGGGCGTGAACGCCTTCGCGCTGACCTCGATCTCGTTTCCCGAATTCTTCGTGGCCTATATCCTGATCTTCTGGCTGGCGCAGGCGGGCCTGTTCCCCTCGATGGTGCGCGTCTCGCCCTCCACCGGCTTCGGCGAGATGCTCTACATGACCTTCCTGCCGGCGCTGACACTGACGCTCGTGGTCACCGCGCACATGATGCGGATGACACGGGCGGCGATCATCAACCTGATGGCAAGCCCCTACATCGAGATGGCGCGGCTCAAGGGGATGTCGCCGATGCGGGTGATCCTGCGCCACGCGGTGCCAAATGCGCTGGCACCGATCATCAACGTGGTGGCGCTGAACCTCGCCTACCTCATCACCGGGGTCGTGGTGGTCGAAGTGGTGTTCGTCTATCCCGGTCTGGGGCAACTCATGGTCGATGCGGTGTCGAACCGCGACATCGCGGTGGTGCAGGCGGTGGCCCTGATCTTCGCGGCGGCCTACGTGCTTCTCAACCTCCTCGCGGACGTGCTTTCGACCCTGTCGAACCCGCGTCTGATGCACCGGCGGTAGCGCGATGATGATCCTCCTCTACATCGCGCTTGCTGTCGTCCTGGCCCTGACGCTTGGCTGGGCGTTCCGCGCCGCGCTGCGCACCGTCGCGCGGGGCGAGTTCGCCCGCACCGTCCGCGACATGCCGCTGACCGCCAGCTTCGGCCTCGCGGTGATCCTGCTCTATGTCTTCGTGGCGCTCCTCGCTCCGCTCCTCGCGCCGTTTGCCGAACGCGAGGTCGTGGGCGGGCGCTACCTGCCCTGGGAGGCGCCGCATTACCTCGGGACCGATGCGCTCGGCCGCGACATGCTCTCGCGCCTCATCTACGGGGCGCGCAACACGGTGGGCATCGCCTTTGCCACCACCGCGCTCGCCTTCGTGGTGGGCTCGATCCTCGGCCTCTGGGCGGCCACGCGAGGGGGGTGGATCGACCAGGGGCTGTCGCGCTTCGTCGATGCGCTGATGGCGATTCCTGCGCTGATCTTCTCTCTGCTGCTTCTGACGATCTTCGGCACCTCGGTCATCACGCTGATCCTCGTGATCGCCGCTGTCGATGCAACAAGGGTCTACCGCCTGGCACGGTCGGTGGCGCAGGGGATCGTCGTGATGGACTATATCGAGGCCGCACGTCTCCGGGGCGAGGGGATGTGGCGGCTCATCACCCGCGAGATCCTGCCAAACGCACTTGCGCCGCTGGTGGCCGAGTTCGGCCTGCGGTTCTGCTTCGTGTTCCTGGCGATCTCGGCGCTCTCGTTCCTCGGGCTGGGGATCAAGCCGCCCACCGCCGACTGGGGCTCGATGGTGCGCGAGAACGCCACCCTGATCACCTTCGGCGACATCACGCCGCTTCTGCCGGCAGGCGCCATCGCGCTCCTGACGGTGGCGGTGAACTTCGTGGTGGACTGGCAGTTGCACCGCGCCAGCGGGTTGAAGGAGTAGGGGCCGATGGCGGGCGAGGTGCTGCTGAAGATCAAGGGCCTCAGGATCGAGGGCAAGTCGGGCGACGACTGGAGCGAGATCGTCAAGGGCGTGGACCTCACGCTGCACCGGGGCGAGGTGCTGGGGCTCATCGGCGAGAGCGGGGCGGGCAAGTCGACCGTCGGGCTCGCCGCCATGGGTTTCACCCGCGACGGATGCCGCATCTCGGGGGGCTCGGTCGAGTTCGACGGGATCGACCTGCTGGCCGCGTCCGAGGCCGAGCGCCGCGCGCTCAGGGGCAAGCGCATCGCCTATGTCGCGCAGTCGGCCGCCGCCAGCTTCAATCCCGCGCACAAGCTCATCGACCAGTATTGCGAGGCGCCGGTGGTGCACGGCGCCATGGCCCGCGCCAAGGCCGAGGCGGATGCCGTCGAACTCTACCGGCGGATGCAGCTGCCCGATCCCGGCGGGATCGGCCTGCGCTACCCCCACCAGGTCTCGGGTGGCCAGCTCCAGCGGGCGATGACGGCAATGGCGATGGCCTGCCGGCCCGACCTCATCATCTTCGACGAGCCCACCACCGCGCTTGATGTGACGACGCAGATCGAGGTCCTGCACGCGATCCGCGATATCGTGGCGCAGTTCGGCACGGCAGCGATCTACATCACCCACGACCTCGCGGTGGTCGCGCAGATGGCCGACCGGATCAAGATCCTGCTGCGCGGCGAGGAGGTCGAGGAGGCGGAGACCCGGCAGATGCTCGCCCAGCCGCGTGAGGACTATACCCGGAGCCTCTGGGCAGTGCGCAGCTTCGCGCGGGCCGAACAGGCTGCGGCCGGCGGAACGCCGGTCGTCTCGGTGCGCGGCGTGACGGCGGGCTACGGCAAGGTGAGGGTGCTCGAGGATGTGAGCTTCGACATCCACGCCCGTCGCACCGTGGCGGTGGTGGGCGAGAGCGGGTCGGGCAAGTCGACCACCGCGCGGGTCATCACCGGGCTGCTGCCGCCCGAGCGCGGCGAGGTGCTGTTCGAGGGCAGGGTGCTCGCGCCCGACTACCGAGCGCGGAGCCGCGAGGACCTGCGCAGCTGCCAGATGATCTACCAGATGGCGGATACCGCGCTGAACCCCAAGCTGCGGCTGCGCGACCTGATCGGGCGGCCGGCGCAGATGTATCTCGGCCTGCAGGGCAAGGCGCTCGACGCCCGCGTGCGCGAGCTTCTCGCGCTGATCGAACTCGATCCCGCCACCTATATCGACCGGCTGCCCTCGGAGCTTTCGGGCGGCCAGAAACAGCGCATCGGCATCGCCCGGGCGCTTGCCGCCGAGCCGCGGCTGATCATCTGCGACGAGGTGACGAGCGCGCTCGACCAGATCGTGCAGGAGGGGATCCTGCGGCTCCTCGACCGGCTCCAGTCCGAGTTCGACCTGGCCTACATGTTCATCACCCACGACCTCGCCACGGTGAAGGCGATCGCCGACGAGGTGGTGGTGATGCAGGCGGGGCGGGTGGTGGAACAGGGACCCAAAGCCGAGATGTTCCGGCCGCCGCATGAGCCCTACACCGAATTGCTGCTGTCGTCGGTGCCCGAGATGGACCCCGACTGGCTGACCGATCTGCTGGCGGCCCGGGCGGCTGGTCGGCTGGGGGCCGGGAGTACCTGACGGGGGCGAAAGCGGAGGCCGCGGGCAGGCCCGCGGCCAAGCCTTTTCTCTCGCCTGCGGGCTGAAGCCCTCCGGCTCGGGCGCGGGGGCTGTCTGCCCCCGGTCCCCGGGCAAGGCCCGGGGCCTCCCCCGAGGATACTTGGGGTCGGAAGAAGCGAACCTGAAGAGAGTGGTGTCGCCACGCTGCCCGTTGGGCGGAGCTTGCGGTCTCACCTGATCCGGTTTCTTCCGACCCCAAGTATCCTCGGGGGTGAATGGACGGGCCCCGGCCCGTCCAGAGGGGGCAGACGGCCCCCTCCCTTCAGGCTCGCGGGCCTGCCCGCGAGCCCGGCCCAACGCCGGGCAAGCAGGGGCGGAACGCCCCTGCGCCGTCCCGGGGGCGGGAGGGCCTCCGGCCTCCCCGGGCCGCCAGTGGCCCCGCCCTTGACTCAGGTCAACGCCCGGTTGCGCCGCGGGGCGCATCCTGCCGCCATCCGCAGCGCGGCGACAGCAGGGAGACGACCCGATGAAGCACGACACCACCCAGACCACCGTCATCTGGTTCGAGAACCTCCGGCGGGGCGATGTCGCGCTCGTCGGTGGCAAGAACTCCTCGCTCGGCGAGATGGTGCAGACGCTGTCGGCCGAGGGGATCCGGGTGCCGCCGGGCTTTGCCACGACGGCCGACGCGTTCCGGTCCTACTTGCGGGCGAACGGGCTCAACCGGCTCATCGACGAGACGATGGCGGCCCTGCGGGCGCACCGGATCACGCTCGCCGAGGCGGGCACCCGGCTGCGCGCCGCGGTGGTGGCGGGCGAGTGGCCCGAGGAGATCCGGGCCGAGATCGCCGCGGCCTATGCCGGGCTCTGCACCCGGATCGGCACGCCCGGCCTGCCTGTCGCGGTGCGCTCCTCGGCCACGGCCGAGGACCTGCCCGACGCCTCCTTCGCGGGCCAGCAGGAGACCTTCCTCAACGTCCGGGGCGAGGCTGCGCTGCTGGCGGCCTGCCGGCGTTGCTATGCCTCGCTCTTCACCGACCGGGCGATTTCCTATCGGGAGGTCAAGGGCTTCGGCCATGACGCGGTGGCGCTGTCGGTCGGCGTCCAGATGATGGTGCGCTCGGACATCTCGGGGTCCGGCGTGATGTTCTCGATCGACACCGAGACCGGCTTCGACAAGGTGGTGCTGATCAATGCCGCCTGGGGCCTCGGCGAGAACGTGGTGCAGGGGGCGGTGACGCCCGACGAGT
>CAZOHN010000164.1:0-8062 GCA_964579325.1 uncultured Rhodobacterales bacterium | reverse complement strand
GGCGGCGGGATCATGATCGAGAAGGCGGGTTGGCCCGCCTTTGCATTCGCTCCGGCGCGGAAGGCGCGGGCCTCGGACCACAGGCGCGTGACACGAGCCTCGGCCTCGGCGGGGGAGTAGGTCTTTTCCATCGGCATCGGTCGGCGCCCCTGCAATCGGTCGGGGTTCCAGATAGCGAAGCGGGCGGGGAAGGAAAACCCCGCGCGGATGGGCCGCGCGGGGATGGGGCGGGAGTCAGGCCGGGATCAGCGGCAGGCCCATGAGCCCTTGCGCGAAGGTGGCCGCGACGAGGGCGGCCCAGAGCGCGGCGGCGGCAAGGACGGCGGGGCGCTGCATGGTCGCTGGCAGGGCCGTCGCGGCGAGGCCCGCGAGCGGGACCGCGTGGAGGGCGTGGGTGGCGAGGAAGTGGGCCACGCGCAGGTCGCCGACCTCGCGGCTCCAGCCCATCAGGGGCACGGTCGCGCCGGTGAGCGGGGTGCCGACGTGGTGGCCATAGCCGGAGGCCATGGTGAAGGCGACGACCATGGTGAGCGACAAGGTCATCACGAGGCCGAGCCAGAGGCCGAGGTGGGTGGCAGGGGCGAGGCCGGTGGAGCGGTTGCGGCGGATTGCGAGGCCCATGACGAACGAGGCCGAGGTGAGCAGGACCGCGAGGCCGCCCATCAGGTTGTAGATCTGCTCCATCGCGACGGAGGAGCGGTTGAAGTGCGAGGCGGTGCCGTAGGCGGCGGCGCCGCCGATCCAGGCCATCTCGGCGAGGATCGCGAGGACTACAGCGATTGAGAACAAGCGCCATGGGCGGCGGGCCGCCATGCCCTCGGGCAGGAAGCGGGCGAAGAACGCGAGCGTCAGCGTGTAGATCGAGAGCGCCAGCGCGAACTTGGCGGGTTTCATCCAGACGTCTTCGCCCTGGAAAAGGCGCGGGTCGAGTTGGCCTGCGAGCGCGAGCGGGACGAGGGCTGCGGCGAGGAGGAGACCGAGCGTGGCAAAGCGCGGCTCGTCGGCGAGAAGGCGGGGGAGGACGGGCAGCGGACGGGCGGGTGTGTCGAGGGCGAGGGACATGTCAGGCTTCCTGGGACTGGCGGAAGGAGAGGGCGGAACGGAGCGCGAGGAAGGCGAGCAGGCCGATGGGACCGAAGAGGAAGGTGAGCACGAGGCACGGCAGGACGGTGACGTGGGGCACCTTCGCCGCGCGGGCGCGGCGGGTGATCCAGGCGCCGATGAAGAGGTCGAAGGCGAGGAAGTGGACCCAACCCGCAAGGGCCGCGCCGGGGAAGTCGAAGAGCCGCATCACGTTGGCGAGCGAGTCGAAGCCGCCTTCGGCCGAGGTCCAGTGCGCGAGGATGAGTGCGGTGTAGAGCACCGAGAGCGTCAGCGGGACCGCGTAGCCCGCCACGAGGTCGGCGGCGCGCGGGGCGAGGGGGCTGAGGGCGAGGATGATCCAGCCGATCATGGCGAGTGGGTTGGCGAGTTGGAAGAGGGCGTCGGGTGACATGGCGCGATTCCATCTTGACGGCGACAAGATAGAGGATGCCACATATCCAGACAGCGTCAAGATCAAATTTGACAGCGTCAGGACGGGGGGATACGGTCGCGCCATGTCCGATGCCAATCCCGCCCGTTCCGACACTGCCGAAAAGCCGCGCTATCACCACGGCGACCTGCGGGCGGCGCTGTTACGCGCGGCGGAGGACGAGCTGGCGGAGAAGGGCATCGAGAGCTTTTCGCTGCGGTCGGTCGCCAAGCGCGCGGGTGTCAGCCATGCCGCTCCGGCGCACCATTTCGGCGACGTGACGGGCCTTCTCAGCGCGCTTGCCGCCGAAGGGTTCCGGCAGTTCCTTCAGGCGCAACATGCCCGCGAGGCGAGGGCCGGGGACGCGGCGGATGCGAAACTGGTTGCGGCAGGGCTGGGCTACATCGACTTCGCAACGGCGCGGCCCGCGCTGTTCCGATTGATCTTCTCCTCCCAGCGAACGGATTTCGAAGCAGAAGACCTCAAGGCCGAGTCCTTCGCGGCCTTTGCGCATCTCGTCGATCAGGTGCGGGCGCTGGGCGGCCCCGACCCGTGGACGGATGAGGCCGCGATGCGTGATGTGGCGGCGATGTGGGCCATCGTGCACGGGCTGGCGGACCTGATCGTGGCCGGACGGATCAGGTCGATCAGCACGCTTGCGCCCGACGCCCGCGACACGGCGGTCGAGGCGATCATCCGGCGGATGCTGCCGGGTCGTCCTCCTGCCCGGTAAGGTGCCGCGACGCCTCCTTGAGCGCCCAGGGCTTGAGCAGTTCGCCGTGGGCTTCGAGCCAGGCGCGGGTGCGGGGAGCGTCGTGTTTCGAGAGGTCGCGTAGCCACCAGGCGACGGCCTTCTGGATGAACCAGTCCCGGTCCGGGGCGAGGCGCATGCACCAGTGGAGGACGCGGTCGCGCACGGCAAGCTCGTCGGGCTTGGGGAAGTTCTGCTTCGTCCAGGGCAGGGTGAACACCAGTGCGGCACGCCGGACCCAGACCGACGGGTCGTCGAGCCAGGTCTCGACCTCGTCGAGCCGCGAGGGGTCGGCCACGAGGCGGCGCCGCCCGGCATCGGCGGCATGGTCGGCGAGTGCCCAGGCGTCGAAGGTGGGCACCCACGAGGCGATCAGGCGCCAGACCGGTTCGTCGTCGCTGATGCGGGCCTGGGTGAGCAGCTTGGCGGCGGCGACGCGCGCCTCGTGGATGTCGGTCTGCCAGAGCGCGTCGGCCAGCGCGACCCGCCCGGCCACGGTGGCGCCTTCACGCCAGCCCTTCGCCAGCGCGTCGATCTCGGGGACCGGGACGCCGAGGTAGGCGCGCGGGGCCTTGTGGTAGGCAGCCATCTCTGCGGCCTTGCCTGGATCGGCCAGCGCGCGCAGCGAGGCCAGCGCGTCCTCGGGGGTCATTCCACCGTCACGGACTTGGCGAGGTTGCGCGGCTGGTCCACGTCGGTGCCCTTGGCGACGGCGGTGTGATAGGCGAGCAGTTGCGCCGGAACCGCGTAGAGGATGGGCGCGAAGATTGGCGGGACCTCGGGGAGAGTCAGCGTACGCCAGGTGCCCTGGCCGGCCTCGGCGATGCCGGCGGCGTCGGAGAGCAGCAGCACCCGGCCATGACGGGCCATGACCTCCTGCATGTTTGAAACAGTCTTGTCGAAGAGCGCGTCCTTGGGGGCGAGCACGATCACCGGCACGGTCGCGTCGATCAGCGCGATGGGGCCGTGCTTGAGTTCACCCGATGCATAACCTTCGGCGTGTATATAGCTGATTTCCTTCAGTTTCAACGCGCCCTCAAGTGCCAGAGGGAACATCGGGCCACGGCCCAGGAACAGCACGTCACGCGCCTCGGCGAGCTCGTTCGCCACCATCGCGATAGGCTCGGAGAGTGTCAGCGCGTGGCTCATCAGGCCGGGAAGCGAGCGCAGCGCCTCGAGGTGGGCGGCGAGACCCGCTGCATCCAGCCGGCCCCGGTCGACCGCCGCCTTGAGCGCCATGAGGGCGAGGACCGAGAGCTGCCCGGTGAAGGCCTTGGTGGAGGCGACGCCCACCTCGACGCCGGCGAGGATGGGCAGCGCGAGGTCGCTTTCGCGGGCGATCGAGGAGGTGGGGACGTTCACCACCGAGACCACGCGCGCGACCTTTTCGCGGACATGGCGCAGCGCTGCCAGCGTGTCGGCGGTCTCGCCCGACTGGCTGACGAAAACCGCCATCGATGCGGGCGAAAGGACCGGGTCGCGGTAGCGGAACTCGGATGCGATGTCGATGTCGGCGGGCAGGCCTGCGAGTTGCTCGAACCAGTACTTCGCGACGTGGCAAGCGAAGTGCGCGGTGCCGCAGGCGACGAGGGTGATGCGATCGATGCCCGTGAAGTCCATTCCCTCGGGTAGCCGGAGGCTGCCGTCGGCCGTGGTGTAGTGGCGCAGGGCGTCGGCGATCACCACCGGCTGCTCGGCGATTTCCTTGGCCATGAAGTGCTTGTAGCCCGCCTTTTCGATCCGGGCGCTGTCCATCTGGATGCGCGTCTCGGGGCGGTTCGCGCGGCGGTCGTGGTCGTCGAAGATCTCGGCGCCGGTACGGGTGATGACGGCCCAGTCGCCTTCTTCCAGGTAGGTCACCCGGTCGGTCAGCGGCGCGAGCGCGATGGCGTCGGAGCCCACGAACATCTCGCGGTCGCCGTGCCCGATGGCGAGCGGGCTGCCCTTGCGGGCGGCGATCATCAGGTCGTCGTGCCCGTCGAACAGGAAGCACAGCGCGAAGGCGCCGTGCAGCCGCTTGAGCGTGGCGCGCGCGGCCTCGACGGGCGTCATGCCGCGGTCGATGTGGTGCCGGGTGAGCTGCACAACGGTTTCGGTATCGGTCTGCGATTCGAAGGTCAGTCCAGCGGCGGTCAGTTCCTCGCGCAGCTCGCGGAAATTCTCGATGATACCGTTGTGGACCACGGCGACCCCGCCCGAGCGGTGCGGGTGGGCATTCGTCACCGTGGCCGCACCGTGGGTCGCCCAACGGGTATGGCCGATCCCGGCCTTGCCGGCGAGCGGGTCGTGCACGAGGAGGTCCGAGAGGTTGACGAGCTTGCCCACCGCGCGCCGCCGGTCGAGCCGCCCGGCGTTGACCGTGGCGATGCCCGCGCTGTCGTAGCCCCGGTATTCCAGCCGCTTCAGACCCTCGACCAGCAGCGGCGCCACCTCGTGGTGCCCGAGAATTCCGATGATCCCGCACATGTCCCTGACCCTCGCTACGCCTTGCGCGCCTTGGCGGCGCGGAGCTTTTCCATGAAACGTCGCGCAAAGCCGTCCTTGTTCGACTGCGCGGCCCGCCCGACGCCGAGCGCGCCGTCGGGCACGTCGGCCGTGATGACCGAGCCCGAGGCCGTCATCGCATCGGCCCCGATCCGCACCGGGGCGACGAGCATGGTGTCGGAGCCGATGAAGGCGCGCGGGCCGATATCGGTGCGGTGCTTGAACACGCCGTCGTAGTTGCAGGTGATGGTCCCCGCGCCGATGTTGGCCTTTTCGCCCACGGTCGCGTCGCCGATGTAGCTGAGGTGATTGGCCTTGGCGCCTTCGCCCAGCGTGGCGTTCTTGATCTCGACGAAGTTGCCCACATGGACGTCCTCGGCCAGTTCCGCGCCGGGGCGGAGCCGGGCATAGGGCCCGACGATGGCACCACGGCTGACATGGGCGCCCTCGAGGTGGGAGAAGGCGCGGATCCGGGCGCCGGATTCGACTGTGACGCCGGGACCGAAGACGACGTGCGGCTCCACGGTCGCGTCGCGGCCGACCACGGTGTCGATGGCGAAGATGACGGTCTCGGGTGCGGGCATCGCGACGCCGTCCTCCAGCGCCTCGGCGCGCTTGCGCGCCTGGAAGGCGGCTTCGGCGGCCTGAAGTTCGGCGCGGGTGTTGATGCCCAGCGTCTCAGCCTCGTCGCACGCGACGACGCCGGCCGAGAGCCCGCGGGCGCGAGCCAGTGCCACGATATCGGTGAGGTAGTATTCGCCTGCGGCGTTGTCGTTGCGGACCTCGGCGCAGAGATCGAGCAACGTAGCGCAGTCGGCCAGGACGACGCCGGAGTTGCACAGGCCGATGGCGCGTTCGTTCTCGGTGGCGTCCTTCCACTCGATGATGCGCTCGAGCGCGTCACCCTTCATCAGCAAGCGGCCGTAGCGGCCGGGGTCGGCGGCCTCGAAGCCGAGGATGACGATGTCGTGCCTGAGGCGTGCGTCGGCCATCGCTTCAAGCGTCTCGCCCCGGATGAAGGGTGTGTCGCCGTAGAGCACGACTGCATCGCCGCTGTAGCCCTCGAGCGCCTGCCGCGCGGCGAGGACGGCATGGGCCGTGCCCTTCTGCTCGTTCTGCAGGACAACCGCGATGCGATCGTCCCAGGCCTTGACCGCCGCCTCGACCTCGGCCGCCCCGTGACCGGCCACCACGACGATGCGGTCGGGGTCGAGCGCCCAGCCCGAGCGGATCGCGTGGGCCACGAGAGGTGCCCCCCCGATCTCGAGCAGGACCTTCGGGCGGTCCGAATTCATCCGGGTACCTTGACCGGCGGCGAGGACGACGAGGGCTGTGGGCATGGGACTGCTCTTTTCTTCCATCCGGCGGCGTTCTATCCGAGCAGTGGGCGGCACGCCACCTGTCCGGCGCTCACATGGCGTTACGCGAGATTTCAGGCGGACTTGTGACGCGACAGAACTTTGGGCAGGGCCAGACTTGGAGCGTCAGATGCGGACGGTGATCTTCGACCTCGACGGCACGCTCGCCGATACCTCGGCCGACCTGATTGCAGCCGCGAACCACTGTTTCCGCGGGCTTGGGCTTGGCGACCTGCTCGATCCCGCTGCGGATGCCTTGACCGCCTTCCACGGTGGCCGCGCCATGCTGACGCTGGGGTTGTCGCGCGTCTCCGGCAGTGATCCGGCCGAGGTCGACCGGCAGTATCCCGTCCTGCTTGGGGCCTACGAGGCGGCGATCGACCGGGAGACGCGGCTCTATCCGGGTGCTGTGGCGGCTGTCGAAGTGCTTCGCGCCGAGGGGTTCGCGGTCGGCGTCTGCACCAACAAGCCCGAGCGGTTGGCAGACTTGCTGCTGCGGCGGCTGGGTGTGCGGGACCTCTTCGCTTCGCTCATCGGCGCCGACACGCTGACCGTGCGCAAGCCGGACCCCGCGCCCTACGCGGAGGCTGTGCGCCGTGCCGGGGGGCTGGTGCCGCGGTCGTTCCTGGTGGGGGATACCGAAACCGATGTGCGGACCGCGCGGGCGGCAGGGGTTCCAGTCGCGCTGGTGGCTTTCGGGCCGGAGGGCGAAGGGATCGCGCGGCTTGCGCCGGATGCCATTATCGGCCACTTCGACGATTTGCCGGCGCTCGCCAGACGGCTGCTCGGTTGACGGCGCAGGCGAGCCGGGGGCAGGATCGCACCATGGAGAACTTTACCGGCAGCTTTACCCAGCAGGAACCAATTCCAGAAGAGGGGATTGCAGCGGCCGTGGACGCGATGCGCCACGGACGTCTGCACCGCTACAACCTCACGCCCGGCGAGGTGGGCGAAGTGGCGCTCCTGGAGGAGGAGTTCGCGGCGTTCACTGGTGCGCGCTATTGCCTCGCGGTGGCCTCGGGCGGGGCGGCGATGACGACGGCGCTGCGCGCGGCTGGGGTCGGCGCGGGCGATCCGGTGCTTTCGAACGCCTTCACGCTGGCGCCGGTGCCGGGGGCGATCCATGCCGTGGGCGCGCGGCCGGTCTTCGTGGAGGTCACCGAGGCGCTGACGATCGACCTGGGCGACCTCGCGGCGAAAGCGGAGGCGAGCGGGGCGCGGGTGCTGCTGCTGAGCCACATGCGCGGGCATATGTGCGACATGGATGCACTCATGGTCTGGGCGGGGGGTGCCGGGGTGACGGTGATCGAGGATTGCGCCCATACGATGGGGGCTGCCTGGAACGGCGTGCCGTCGGGGCGGCACGGGCTGGCGGGTTGCTATTCGACCCAGACCTACAAGCACATGAACTCGGGCGAGGGCGGGCTTCTTGTATCGGACGATGCCGTGTTCATGGCGCGCGCCATCCTGCTGTCGGGTTCCTACATGTTATACGGGCGCCACCAGGCTTCTCCGCCGCCGGAAGTGTTCGATGCGTGCAAGTTCGACATGCCGAACATCTCGAGCCGGATGGACAACCTCCGCGCCGCGATCCTGCGGCCGCAACTGCGACGGCTGAACGAACAGTGCCGCCGCTGGACCGACCGATACCGGATCGTCGAGGCGGGTCTGGCGGGGTGCCCCGGGCTCACGCTGATCCCGCGTCCCGATGCCGAAAGCTATGTCGGCTCGTCCTTCCAGTTCTTGCTTGGCGACTGGACCGGCGAGGCCGTGGAGGAGGCGGTGGCGCGGTGCAAGGCGCGGGGGGTCGAGCTCAAATGGTTCGGCGCGGCCGAGCCGGTTGCCTTCACCTCGCGCTACGATCACTGGCGCTATGCAAACCCGCCGCGCCTGCCGCGCACCGACCGGGTGCTCGCGGGGCTGATCGACATGCGCCTGCCGCTCACCTTCTCCGAA
>CAZOHN010000163.1:0-8068 GCA_964579325.1 uncultured Rhodobacterales bacterium | reverse complement strand
CCATCGCGTAGCGGCGGTAGGGGAAGGCGAGGTCGTTGCGGTATTGCGCGGAGACGCGGGCCAGCGGCGCGGTGAGGTCGTAGCGGAGCGCGAGCCAGTCGCCTTCTTCCTCTTGCCAGGCGAACACGCCCTCGTTGGGGCGGTCGACGTCGGGGAGGAACTTGCCCAGGGCCTCGACCGTCTCGACGGCGGAGGTTTCCAGCGGGTCGAAGCCGTAGAGGCGGTAGACCTCGGCGATCTTGCCCAGTATCTCCTGCCGCTCGGTCACCTCGGCGCCGAAGTAGTCGCGGAAGCCCTTGGGCGTCTCCGCGCGCGGGCGACGGGGTTTTGCATCCTTGGCCATGTCGGGCGCCTCGCTGAACTCGGCCCGGGGCATAGCGGATGGGCGCGGGGCGGGCAAGGCGGGCCCGGTGGCGGGCGAGAGAGGCGGGGTGAACCCCGCCCTACCGCGACAGGCTGCGGCGTGCTAACGCCGGGAGCATGACCGACACCACCGCGCTCGAAGAGAAGATCGCCCACCTGACCCGCCTGGTCGAGGACCTGTCGGACGTGGTGGCCACGCAGGGCCGCGAGATCGGGCAATTGCAGGCGCGGATCGGGATGCTGATCGCGCGGGAGGCCGAGCGCGAGGCCGACAGCGGGTCCGTCACCCTCGCCGACCAGAAGCCGCCGCACTGGTGATCGGTCAGCCGAGCGCCTTGCCGTAGCGGTCGAGGAGCGCGCCGATTTCGGTCGCCATGTCGGGCAGCGGGGTGGTTGCCTGCACGGTCAGGCCCGGATCGTCGCGGTCGAAGAGTGCGAGGCACGTCAGGCTGGGGTCGTGGCGCGACGCGTAGAGGATGCCATCGGGTCGCGCTGGATGATCGAAGAGCGCATCGGCCCAGAGGCCGCAAGGCGCGTAGGGCCCCGTCGAGAGCGCGGCATCGGTGCCGAGCGTGGAGAGGCCCGGGCCGAGGGCGGCCACGGCGGTAAGGCCGCGTGTCGGGCTGAGCATGGTGAGGGCGCGCGCGGCGATGTCCGCCTCCGCGACGAGGCGGCGCGCGGGCGTGCGCAACAGCGTCTCGGCGAAGGCGGCTTCCCAGGTGAGGCCGAGGTAGAGCACGCCGAAGCGCCCCGTCGCGCTGTCGAAGCGGTGGGTCGGCGGACGGCCCGGCCCGGGTCCGAAGAAGACCGGGCCATGTTCGGAACGATGGATCCGCGCCAGCAAGGAGCCGGCGGGCAGGACGCTCAAGGGCAACTCACGAGTTGCGAGGTCGGGCGGGGGCGGGGCTGCGGCGCCGGTCGGGCCGCGGGACGGCTGCATCAGAACCCGTCGCCCTCGGCGACGTCGAGCGCCCGTCGGGCAAGCGCGAGGTCGCCCGCGCGGACCACGTCGAGGAGCGACCGTCCGCCAAGCGCGCTGTCAGGGGCGAGCAGGATGTCGAGGGCGACCCAGGGGCCCTTGGGGGCAAGGCGCTGGAGCACTTCGGCGAGGCCCGGCAGGACCTCGGCCCGGTCGAACTGGAACGCCGGATAATTCCAGTCGGCGCCGATCTTGAGTGCCAGCAGGCCACCGCGCACGCGGCGCTTGTCCACCGCCTGCCGCGAGACGCCGAGCCGGGCGACGACCTCGGGCGTGGTCAGCATCTCGCCCGCCTGCGCCAGAAGCGCGGCATGGGCATCGAAGGCCCGGGCGCGGGCGGGGGCGAGCGGGTCGAGCTCGCGCAGGGCGGCCGCGACCCCATCGCTGGAGAGGAGCGCGGCCACGGCGCCGAGATCGGTGGGTGCGGCCAGCGCCTCGGCCATGTCGGCGCGGTCGGCCGTGCGGATCAGTGCCGATACGGCGCGATCAAGCCGCTGGCGCAGGATCGAGGCGAGGTCGTCGTGCGGGCGGGGCGGCTGGATGGCGAGGGCGGAGGAAGGGGGTGGCATGCAGGACACCTTGAGTTGCTTTTGTCCATATAGCGCAAAGCGTGGACAAAAGCAACCAAAGCCTCAGTCCCCCAGCTTTGCATGCACCTCGTCGAGGTCGACCTCGCCCTTGGGCATCTTGTTGCCAGGGTTGTCGAAATCGTAGCGAAAAAGCTGGAAGTCCTTGCGGTAGATCTCCCACATCAGGTGCATCGAAAGGTCGTCGAAGAAGTCCTCGACCGGGTGCGCCCGCTTCGGCCCGTGGCCCTCGCTCTCGTTGAACTTCGGGATCGCGGCGAGGTCGACCTTCACGGGTGTCTCGATCCGGTCGAGAACGCCCTGCATTCCCTCGTTGAACTTCTCGGTGAAGAAGATCCGGTCGTAGCGGCCGCCGTTGACGATGAAGGTGGAGATGTGGCCCGACATGGCCGACCAGTGGATGTCGGGGTCCATCGGGCGGCGGAAGCGGATGGTGTCGCGCACGAAGAGGAGGAACCGCCGGAAGCTGCGGACCTGGTCGAAATCGTCCTTGCCCTCTGGGCCGCCGACCTCGATCCCGTATTTCTGGATCAGGAGAGGGACGAGGTTGCCCCGGTACCGCTTGCCGTTGCGCTGGATGCCGCAGATCTTGTCGAAGAACGACGACAGGACCCGCGTGTAGGGGTTTCGCACGCAGGTGAACGCCGGCGCGGTGTGGCCCTTGACGGCGGCGGTGATGACCTTCTGGCTGTCTTCACGCGCCCACTTGTGCAGGCCGTCGGTGGCGTCGTGGATGTCGCCGTCGAAGAAGCGGCCGTGGTCGGAGTAGAACATGATCTGGCCGATGGTCGAGCAGGCGCACTTTGGCACCACGCGGTAGACCACGCTGCCGCTTTCCGTCATCCAGGTGCCGGGGAAACCCATGAACCCTCCAAGGTGTGCCCCGTCCCAGGGGGTATCGAGCGGCAAAAGAGCAAAGACGCTCTGTCTTTTCAACGAAGCTTTGCGCTAACTAGCGCAACAGCCGTTAATACGGCGCTGCAATGTTGCAACGATGGCAAAGATCGCGTTCGTCCTGTTGTGCCACAAGGATCCCGAGGGGATCATCGCGCAGGCGAACCGCCTGACTGCGGCGGGCGACTTCATGGCGATCCACTTCGATGCCCGCGCCAATCCGGAGGACTACCGCAGGATCACCACCGCACTGGCGGAAAACCCCGGCGTTACCTTCGCACGGCGGCGGCACAAGTGCGGGTGGGGGGAATGGTCGCTCGTTGCCGCGACGCTCGAGGCGGTGCGGGCCGCTGTGGCGGCGTTCCCCACGGCCACGCATTTCTACATGCTTTCGGGCGACTGCATGGCGATCAAGACCGCCGAGTACGCCCATTCCTACCTCGACACCGAGGACGCCGACTATATCGAAAGCTTCGACTTCTTCGAGAGCGACTGGATCAAGACCGGGATCAAGGCCGAACGGCTGATCTACCGGCATGTCTTCAACGAACGCAGCCGGAAGCGGCTGTTCTATGCCGCGATGGAGCTCCAGAAGCGACTCGGCCTTGCCCGCGAGGTTCCCGCCGACCTGCAGATCATGATCGGCAGCCAATGGTGGTGCCTGCGCCGCCGCACGATCGAGGCGATCCTCGACTTCTGCGACAGCCGCCCCGACGTGCTGCGGTTCTTCCGCACGACCTGGATTCCCGACGAGACCTTCTTCCAGACGCTCGTCCGCCACCTCGTTCCCGAGGGAGAGATCCGCAACCGGACGCTCACCTTCCTGATGTTCTCCGACTACGGGATGCCGGTGACGTTCTACAACGACCACTACGAGCTTCTGCTGAGCCAGGATTTCCTCTTCGCCCGCAAGATCAGCCCCGAAGCGACCGAGCTGAAATCCCGGCTGGGCGACCTCTGGGCAAGCCGCGGGGCCGAGTTCGCGATCTCGAACGAAGGGCGCAGCCTGCACAAGTTCCTCACCGGGCGCGGCCGGATCGGCCGCCGCTTCGCGCCGCGGTTCTGGGAGCGCGAGGCTACCCTTGGCCGCGAGCGCGAGCTGATGATCGTTACCTGCAAGAAATGGCACGTCGGCAAGCGCCTGCTCGACCGGGTGCGGCAGGTGACGAACGTGCCGGCGCTGGAATACCTGTTCAGCGAGGAACAGACTCCGCTGCCCGACCTCGGCGGTATCCAGTCGACGCTGGAGAAGCGCACGCGCCACCGCCGGGCGCTGGTGAAGATGCTGTTCGACTACTACGACACCGACCGGCTGGTGTTCTGCCTTGACCCCTCGAACCTCGACCTGATGCAGGACTTCTATTCCGACCGCTGCGTGACCCGGCTGCTCGAGGTCGAGTGCCGATTCACCGACGACTACCTGACCGGCCATGCCAAGCGCGTGGGCCTTGCGGGCGACATGACGCCCCCGGACGTGATGAAGCGCCTGTTGCCGACGATCCGGGCCGATATCATCTACGAGAGCGACCGGATCCGCGAGGCGGGCTTTCCGAACGTCCTGCGCATCCGCGAGGGGGCGCCGCTTGCCGACAACACGCCGCCGCTTGCACGCTTTCTCGGAATCGCCGAGGAGCAGGCGCGCGAGATCGCCGCGACCGACTACCTCTTCACCGACTGAGCCCGAGGTTCCCGATGCCCTATGCCTACGACGACCAGAACATCTTCGCGAAGATCCTGCGCGGCGAAATCCCCAACCGGACCGTGATGGAGACCGATCATACGCTGGCCTTCGAGGACATCCGTCCGCAGGCGCCGCATCATGTGCTGGTGATCCCCAAGGGGGCCTACGTCACCGCCGACGACTTCGCGCTGAACGCAACGGACGCCGAGATCGTCGATTTCACGCGCGTGGTCGGGAAGGTCTGCCAGAAGCTCGGCATCCAGCCGGGCGAGGGCGGGTCGGGGTTCCGCACGATCTCGAATGCCGGGCTGAACGGTGTGCAGGAAGTGCCGCATTACCACCTGCATATTCTTGCGGGTCGTCCGCTTGGCCGGATGCTGAACCCCGCCTGATCTCTTTCGTCGTGCGGTCCCAAGGATCGCGCGGTCCCTTGCGTCCAACGGGGCGAGATGCGGATGGAAACGAGCGACGAGGCGCTGGCGGAGGCCGCCCGGCTGGGCGACCGGCAGGCGTTTTCGTCGCTGGTCGCGCGGCACTACGACCGCGTCTTCCGGGTCGCATGGCGGATGACCGGATCGAAGGCCGAAGCCGAGGATCTTGCGCAGGACATCTGCATTGCGCTTCCTGCCAAGCTGCGGAGTTGGCGCGGTGAGGCGCGGTTCACGACCTGGCTGCACCGCGTGGTGGTGAATGCCGCCCACGACCGCCGGCGCCGCGAGGCGACGCGGGCGAAGGCGTCGGATGGCTGGGGCGACTGGGAAGTGGCGCGGCGCGAGGCCGATGCCGAGGCTGCGGAAGCGGCGGACTGGCTCGCCACGGCCATGCGCGCGCTGCCGGAAGACCTGCGCGACACGGTGGCGCTGGTTCTGGGAGAGGAGATGAACCACCGCGAGGCGGGCGAGGTTCTGGGCATTTCGGAAGGCACGGTGAGCTGGCGCATGTCGGAGGTGAAGAAGCGGCTCAGGGCGATGGCGCAAGGAGAGAGGGCATGACCGACGATCCCGACCTCGACCGGCTCAAGGCCGCGCTTCGCGCGGCCGAACCTGCGCCCGAGCCCGCCCGCAAGGCCGATGCCCTGGCGCGGGCGATGGCCGAGTTCGAGCGTGTCCAAGGATCGGCGGAAGCCGCGCGTCCCATGTCCGGCCGCCCCGAGGGAGGGGCGGGTTTCTGGACAGGAGTTCGCGCCATGTTTGCCACCCTCACCTCTCGCGGGGCGCTTGCAGCCACCGCATCGGTCGCCGCGATTGCCTTCGGGCTCGTCGTCGTGCTTCCCAATTCTCCCTTGCCGCCCTCGGGGCCGGTGTTGCCCAAGGCCACCGATGCGGACGTCCCCGGCGTGGCGGCACCGGAGGCGACCGGCGCTGCCGTGCAGGACCGGACCGCCGTCCGCGAGGCAGCCCCCCTTGCGGAATCTTCGGTAGCGGTAGCGGAGCCGGTCGTCGAACCGATGTTCGCGCAGGAGGCCCCGGAAGCCGACGCCGAGCTTTACGCCGCCCCGCCCTCGCCGGTCGCCCGCCTTCGGGCCGAGGCACCGATGCAGTCTGCGCCGATGGCCGCAGCTCCGGCGATCGGCATGGTGACATCGGAGGCGATGCGGCAGCCGGTGCAGAACACCGAGGCCTATGCCAATGCCGACGCCAACCCGCTCAAGGTGACGGCGGAGGAGCCGGTCTCGACCTTCTCGATCGACGTCGACACTGCCTCATGGGCCGTCGTCCGCTCCTCGCTCTCGATGGGCGTTCTGCCCCCGTCCGAGGCGGTGCGGATCGAGGAGATGGTGAACTACTTCCCCTACGCCTGGCCCGCGCCTGAGTCTGATGGCGCGCCGTTCCGCACCACCGTAAGCGTGGCGGCGACACCCTGGAACGACGGCACGCGGCTTGTCACCATCGGCCTCAAGGGCCGGATGCCCGCGGTCGAGGACCGGCCGCCGCTGAACCTCGTGTTCCTCGTCGATACGTCAGGGTCGATGCAGGATGCAAACAAGCTGCCGCTTCTCAAGCAGTCGCTGCGGCTGATGCTGCCCGAGCTACGGCCCGAGGATCAGGTTGCCATCGTGGCCTATGCCGGTTCGGCCGGCGAGGTTCTGGCCCCCACCTCGGCGGCGGAGCGCGAAACGATCCTGGCTGCGCTCGACCGGCTGGAGGCGGGCGGGTCGACTGCCGGCGGTGAGGGGCTGCGGCTGGCCTATGGCGTGGCGGAGCGCATGGCGGCCGAGGGCGAGGTGAGCCGGGTGCTCCTGCTGACCGATGGCGACTTCAACGTCGGGCTCAGCGACCCCGCCGAACTCGAGACCTACATCGCGCGTGAACGCGAGAGCGGCACCTATCTCTCGGTGCTAGGCTTCGGGCGGGGCAATCTGGATGATGCCACGATGCAGGCGCTGGCGCAGAACGGCAACGGCACCGCCGCTTACATCGACACGCTGAGCGAGGCCCGGAAGGTGCTTGTGGACGAGTTGACCGGAGCGCTCTTCCCGATTGCCGATGACGTGAAGATCCAGGTCGAGTGGAACCCCGCCACCGTCGCGGAATGGCGGCTGATCGGCTACGAGACGCGCGCGCTTGCCCGCGAGGACTTCAACAACGACCGCGTCGATGCGGGCGAGATCGGGGCGGGGCATACGGTGACGGCGATCTACGAGATCACGCCCGTCGGCTCGGACGCGCGGCTGACCGACCCGCTGCGCTATGCGGCGCCGGAGGTGCAGGGCGCGGCGGAAGAGTTCGGGTTCCTGCGGCTGCGCTACAAGGTGCCGGGCGAGGACACCTCGCAACTGATCGAGGCACCGATCCCGGCAGCGGTTTCCGAACCGGGCGAGGATGTCCGCTTCGCGGCTTCGATTGCCGGGATGGGCCAGCTCTTGCGCGACCCGAAGTATCTTGGCGCCTGGGGCTGGGACGAGGCCATCGCACTCGCCACCGGCGCCCGTGGCGAAGATGCCTTCGGCTACCGCGCCGAGGCCGTGCAGATGATGCGGCTTGCGCAGGGTCTGTCGCGCTGAAGGCGGAGACCGGTTGAGCTAGCGCTGAATGGCGGGGCACAAGTCTCCGCCATTCGCTCACGCTGCCCGTGACAGGTTCCACTGCGGGAACGGATCGGGGTAGTCCGCCCAGAGTTCCGGCGCATAGTAGCCGGTGCCCAGAAGGGCTGCATCAAGCGCCGAACGGATCGCGGCCTCGTCCATGCCATGTCCGATGAAGACGAGTTCCTGCCGGCGGTCTCCCCAGGGCTCGACCCAGTTGCGTTCGACGTCCTCGCGCATGTCTCCCCCGTCAGGCCAGCGATCGCGCGGGACGGCCGCCCACCACGCCCCGAGCGGCGAGACCGACGAGATCGCCCCGGCAAGCGAGAACTCCGCCACCCAGTTCGGCCGTGTCGCGATCCAGAAGTGGCCCTTGGCACGGATCACGCCGGGAAGCGGCCCGTTCAGAACCGCATGGATGCGGCCCGGATGGAACGGCGCCCGGGCGCGGTAGACGAACGACGCAATGCCATACTCCTCGGTTTCCGGCACATGCTCGGCAAAGCCGTAGAGCTCCTTGGCCCAGAGCGGATGCTCCT
>CAZOHN010000162.1:0-8214 GCA_964579325.1 uncultured Rhodobacterales bacterium | reverse complement strand
CGAGGTGAAGGAGCGCAAGGATCGCGTCGACGACGCGCTCAACGCGACCCGTGCCGCGGTTCAGGAAGGCATCGTCGTCGGGGGTGGCGTCGCTCTGGTGCAGGGTGGCAAGATGCTCGACGGACTCAAGGGCGCCAACAGCGACCAGGACGCCGGCATCGTGATCGTCCGCAAGGCCCTCGAGGCTCCGCTGCGCCAGATCGCCCAGAACGCGGGCGTCGACGGCTCGGTGGTCGCGGGCAAGGTGCGCGAGTCGAACGACAAGACGTTCGGCTTCAACGCCCAGACCGAAGAGTACGGCGATCTGTTCAAGTTCGGCGTGATCGACCCGGCCAAGGTCGTGCGCACCGCGCTGGAAGATGCGGCGTCGATCGCATCGCTCCTGATCACCACCGAAGCGATGATCGCCGAGCGTCCGAAGGACGACAAGGCGCCCGCCATGCCCGGCGGTGGCATGGGCGGCGGGATGGACTTCTGATCCATCGCGATCAGGTTCAATTCGAAGGGGCGCCTCCGGGCGCCCCTTTTCATTCCGACCCGCCTCGTCCACGCTTGCAGGATGGTGCGACAGTTCCGATCAGAGAGCCTCGCCACACGACCCGGATCGGGCGTTCTGCGGGGGAAGCCGTAGACATGAGGGCCATACTCGTCGCGGCTCTGGTGATGGTCGCGTTCGCCCTGAACTCGGTTCTGAACCGCATGGCGCTGGCCGAGGGCGACATCGGTCCCGCATCCTTCGCCACGATTCGGCTTGGTGCCGGTGCCGGCGTCCTGCTGGCGATCGTCTGGCTGCGGGGCAGCCGGCTGCAGCTTCTCGCGCGTGGCCGCGTCGTAGGGGCCAGCGCCTTGGCGGTCTACATGCTCGGGTTCTCGTTTGCCTATCTGACGCTGGATGCCGGCCTCGGGGCGTTGATCCTCTTCGGAGGCGTTCAGGTCACCATGTTCACGGGCGCGATCTCCGGGCGCGAGCAGATTTCTCCGATGCGATGGGCGGGCGCCGGCATCGCCTTCGGCGGCCTCGCCTGGCTCCTCTGGCCGCAGGGTGCGGGCGCGCCCGATGCTATCGGCGCGGTACTGATGGCTGCCGCTGCGATCGGATGGGGTGTCTATTCTCTGGTCGGAAGACGGGCGACCGACCCGATCGCCGCGACTGCGGCGAACTTCGTGGCCGCGCTTCCCGCGGCGCTCTGCGTGCTGATGCTGGCCCCTGACTTCGCGGGTGCGACGGCAAAGGGCATCGCCGCGGCCATCGCGTCTGGCGCCATCACCTCCGGGCTGGGATATGCCTTGTGGTACAAGGTCCTGCCGCGGCTGCAGGCGAGCCAGGCCGCTGTCATGCAACTGACCGTGCCTGTGATCGCCATGGCCGGAGGTGCGATGCTCCTCCAAGAGATGCCCACGCTGCGCATTGCCGCTGCCGGCACGGTTGTTCTTGCAGGGGTCCTGATCTCTCTCGGGCGGCGGACCTAGAGCGCCTTGACCATGCGGGTCGCGCGATGTTCCTTCCCACCGATGCGCGCAATGACGTCTTTCGACGGGGCGAAACCTTCCCTCTCCCAAAAGGACCGCCCGCGGGGGTTGCCCTCAAGCACAGCGAGATAGAGTCGCACTGCCTCGCCCTCGCGCGCGATCCGCTCGACTTCACGTAAGGCAAGGCGCCCAAGCCCGGTGCCTCGTCGGTCTTCGGCCAACTGCATCAGTCCGAGGTACGCATCGCCTGGTCCCGGAAACCCGAAGCCCATGTCGATCAGCCCCACGATCCGGCCCGAGGCTTCGAACAGCCCAAGCTTGCGCATCGCCGACATGTCACAGCCCGGCATTACGTCGTCGAAGAAGTCCGAGACGGCCGTCTCGGAGGGAGGTTCGCCGCGCTCCAGCGCAACGTAGTCCGCCGATCGCATGAACAGGTCCATCACGAGGGCTCGGTCGGTCGACGGATCGAGGGCGCGGATCACGAGCATCGGGCTGTCTCATGGGTGCTCAGCTTGGCCCGGCCGCTTGCCTGCTTGCCAGAGCGCCAGGTTCGGACTGCGTTGCACATCACCGGACCAACGGTTCAAGGGCGTCGTAGAGGATGCCGCTACCCCATGCGACAGTGGGGAGGCTGTCCGGCTTGAACCTGATTGCACTCATCTCTTCACAGGAAAACCAGCGCCGCTCGGTTACGATCCCTTCGGGGTCCACCCAGTCGCTCGGCATCTCACCGACTGCCGCACATCGGAAATAGACGTCGACCTGATGAAAATCGCGCTGCGGGGCGTGAAACTCGTTCACAAGACAGGGCGCGCCCACCACGATCCGCATTCCGGTTTCCTCATGGACTTCGCGGACGAGATTGTCCGGAAGCGAGGTGTGAGGTTCCACGCCACCGCCCGGGGCGCACCATAGGTCGCTGTTGCCCCCGCCGTAGGCATTGACGAGCAGCAGACGGCTATCACGCAGGATCAGCGCGCGGACAGCAAGGCGGGGCGGGCGGGACAACATGTCCGGCAGGAAATGACGCAGCGAAACGATTGTCCAGAGGCCAGTGCTGCCCCACGTTCGAGGCCATGAAGGTTCTCGCAGTCCTGCTTCTCGCGTTGCCGCTGCCTGCCCATGCCGACTGCGTGGTGCTTCTGCATGGTCTCGCCCGAAGCGACACGAGTCTTGTGGTGATGAAGGAGGCTCTCGCCGCAGAGGGTTACACGATCGTCAACCATGGCTACCCCTCGACGCGCGCGCCGTTCGAAGCACTGGTGGCCGACGTGAATGAGGCCGTCGCGACCTGCGGCGATCAGACGGTCCACTTCGTGACTCACTCGATGGGCGGCATTCTGGTCCGCGCCTGGCTCAAGGAACATCGTCCCACGAAGATGGGCCGTGTCGTCATGCTCGCGCCGCCGAACAAGGGCTCGGAACTCGTCGATGCCTTCGGTGATCTCGGGGCGTTCCAGTGGCTGAACGGCCCCGCGGGGCTCGAACTTGGAACCACGCCCGACAGCCTGCCGAACCAGCTTGGGCCTGCGCGGTTCGAACTGGGGGTAATCGCGGGGAACCAGTCGCTGAACCCCTACTACTCGTCGATCATCAAGGGCCCCGACGACGGCAAGGTCTCGGTCGAGAGCACGCGCCTTCGTGGGATGGACGACCATCTCGTGTTGCCCGCCACCCACACCTTCATCATGAACAACCCCATCGCCATCGCTGAGACGCTGCATTTTCTCGAGACTGGAAGCTTCTCGCACAAGATCAGTTGGGCGGAGGCGCTGGGCCAACTCTCCGGGTTGTCGAAGTAGGCCTCAGCCCTGCGGCCGCACCCGATTCAGGTGGCCCATCTTGCGCCCCGACCTCGTTTCGCCCTTGCCGTAGAGATGCAGACGGACGCCGGACTCGCGGGCCAAGACCGGCAAACGGTCGATGTCATCGCCGATCAGGTTCTCCATCGTCACGTCGGCATGTCTGCGCCCGTCACCGAGCGGCCAGCCGCAGATCGCTCGGATATGCTGCTCGAACTGGTCGACGGCACAGCCGGCTTCGGTCCAGTGGCCGGTGTTGTGGACTCGTGGAGCGATCTCGTTAACGACCAGGCCCAGACGGGTTTCGAAGAGCTCCACGCCGATCACGCCGACATAGTCGAGCGCATTGAGGATCTTGCCTGCCAGAAGGACGGCCGCCGTCCGCCGCTCTGGCGCAAGCCGGGCCGGGACGGTCGTCATCCTCAGAATACCACCCTCGTGGACGTTCTCGCCGGGATCGAAGGCCGCGACATCGCCCGCCAGTCCGCGGGCCGCCACGACCGAGACCTCTCGCTCGAAGGTCACGAACCCTTCCAGGATCGCCGGCGCCCCGTGCATCGCCGCGAAGGCCGCGCCGCAATCGGCGGCTGATCCGATCCGTGCCTGTCCCTTGCCGTCATAGCCGAACCGGCGCGTCTTGAGTATCGCCGGCGCCCCAATCGTTGCGAGCGCCGCAGCAAGATCACCCGCCGTAGTCACCGCCGCATAGGGCGCGACGGAGAGGCCCAGACCAGCGAGAAACTCCTTCTCGCTTACCCGGTCCTGGCTCACCGCCAGAGCGCGCCGGTTTGGCCGGATCGGCACCCGCGCCTCGATCAGGTCGAGCGCCGAGACGGGCACGTTCTCGAACTCGTAGGTGACAACCGAAACGCTCTCGGCGAATGCTGCAAGCGCGGCCTCGTCCTCGTAGGGTGCGGTCGTCGTGCGCCACGCGACATGGCTTGCCGGGCAATCGGCTGCCGGTTCGTATACATGACATCGATAGCCCAGACGCGCCGCGGCCATCGCCAGCATCCGGCCAAGTTGCCCGCCGCCGAGGATGCCGATCACGCTACCCGCAGGCAGGGATTCAGTCATCGCTGGGCTCCTCGGGGATCGACGCCGAGAGCGCCTCGCGCCAGGCATCGAGCCGTCCGGCGAGGTCAGGGTCGGACAATGCGAGAATGGCTGCTGCCATCAGCCCGGCGTTCGCCGCTCCAGCCCCGCCGATGGCCATGGTGGCCACAGGAAACCCGCGCGGCATCTGGACAATGGAGTAAAGGCTGTCCACGCCGCCAAGGGCCCGGGTCTGCACCGGCACGCCAATGACCGGAAGCCGCGTCTTCGACGCCATCATCCCGGGCAAGTGCGCGGCCCCGCCAGCGCCGGCGACAATCACCCGCAGGCCACGCTCGACCGCGTTCTTGCCATAGCTCCAGAGCCGGTCCGGCGTGCGGTGCGCCGAGACGATCTTCGTTTCATAAGGCACGCCCAATTCGTCGAGAACGAGCGCCGCTTCCTTCAGCGTCCCCCAGTCGGACTGGCTGCCCATGATAATCCCGACCTGAACGCCCATGCGCCGACCCCCGAAAAGGAAGCGGCACTATAGTCGCCCGACCCGCTCACGCAATGATGTCGGGGGTAACCTGATCCTCGATCAGCCTGATGCGGTCTTTCAGCATCAGCTTCTGCTTCTTGAGGCGCCGGAGCGTCAACTGGTCACCCTTGCCCGAAGTCTCGAGCGCGTGGATGGCCCCGTCGAGGTCACGATGCTCGCGCCGGAGGACCTCGAGTTTCACCCGGAGGACCTCTTCGGAATTCATCTCCATGGGAGCGTTCATCGGCGCGACTCGTCTGTGCGTGGACTTGCAATATAGCGGCTTTTTCCGGACCTGGGGAACAATTCCGTGCCGTCGCGAGCCCTTGCAGGGTCGTGCCTGTCGCCCCATATCCTTTCTGAGGCCGCCGGTTCGGGGTCCTCTCGCAATGTCGCTTCACGAAGGACATGGCCGCATGACGAAGCTCTCTTTCGGTTCGCACCCGTTTCTCCTGGGGTTCGAGGATCTGGAACGCCTTGTGGAACGCACCGCGAAGGCGTCGGGCGATGGATATCCGCCCTTCAACATCGAACAGACGAGCGATCGCGCCTACAGGATCACGCTTGCCGTCGCCGGTTTTCGCGACGAGGATCTCTCGATTACGGTCGAGGACAGGCAGTTGCTGGTCCGCGGACGATCCGGCCCGGGAGACGAAGGTCGGGTGTTCCTGCACCGTGGTATCGCGGCCCGCGCCTTCCAGCGCAGCTTCGTGATGGCCGAGGGTGTGGAGGTGTCCGGCGCCACGCTCGAGAACGGACTTCTGCACATCGACCTGACTCGGGCGGAACCCGATCCTGTCGTGCAGACGATCCGTATTCAAAAGGGATGAGGAAGGGGTAACAGGGATGAACACGCAATTCGACTTCGGTCCCGAGGCCGGCGAGAAGATCGTCTACGTTCGTTCGGTGGCGGTCGCCGATCTGCCGGCCGAGATCCAGGCTCAGGCGGCGGGCCTCGACACGCTCTGGGCCGTCCACTCCGATACCGGCGAGCGGCTGGCACTGGTGCGCGACCGGCGCATGGCCTTCGCGCTCGCCCGGCAGAACGACCTCGCGCCCGTCCACGCGCACTGACCGATGCGACGCTCCTGGCCGGTCGACTGGGTCGATGCCTTCACAAACCGGCCGTTCGGTGGCAATGGCTGCGCTGTCGTCCATGACGGCGGAGCTTTGCCTTCCGAGACCTGCATGGCCTTCGTGCGCGAAACCGGTCTTGTTGAATGTACCTTCGTCGGGTCCTCCGACGCTGCGGACTGGAAGGTACGCTATTTCCTAGCCCGGACCGAGATTCCCTTCGCGGGGCATCCCACGCTTGCCACAGTCGCTTCGCTCGCTGACCGCGGCATGGTCCTAGGCGGGCGGGTAACTCTCGAAACTGGCGCAGGACTGGTGCCCGTGGAAGTCTCGAACGATGGTTTCGTGACGATGACCCAGCGCGCCCCGGTGTTCGGGGAAGAAGTGCCCGAGGGCATCGTGGCCGATGTCGTTGGCCTCGCCCCGGGCGACATCGTGGCGCGGCCGCAGATTGTCTCGACCGGCCTGCCGATGTGCATCACCCTCCTGCGAGACCATGATGCGCTCCGTCGCGCGCGGCTCGACAGCGCCGCGCTGTCGCGCTTCCGCGCTCAGTTCGACGACCCTGACGCTGTGATGGAGCCCTACCTTGTGACACTCGCGGGTGCCACGTCCGAGGGCCGCACGTTCTCACGTCTCCTTCTGGATCCTCCATCACCGCCCGAGGATCCGTTCACCGGTTCGGCGTCCGGCGCGGCGGCCGCCTACCTTTGGGCAAGGGGACTGATAGACAGCCCGCGCTACAACGCGGAGCAGGGGCACTGGATGGGCCGGCCTGGCTCGGCGCAGGTCGAGGTTCTGGGCGCACGCGACGCTATCCGGGGCGTGCGAGTCGGCGGCCGGGCGCATCTCCTCATGCGTGGAGAGCTGCTGCTCTGACCGCCCCGCGAGGCGCAGCACAGACTTCTGCCTGCATCAACTGCGCCTCGTGATACCTCAGGCAGCGCCTTGCGGTCTGGCAAGGGCGTGGCGTGCCGCTTCGCGCCAGCGACAGCACCTGCGCCATCTCGCGGCTATTCAGGGGGCCCAGCTCCTGCAGCGAGAAATCCGTGACAAGCATCGATTCGCTCAACGCGCCGTCGCTCCGCAGAATCTCGTGCCGGTCCAGGAGCAGATGCACATAGGTTACGGTGGCGCGAGGCACACGCCGGATCGACGTGCCGTTCACCAGGTGACGCGCCTCGCAGAGGACCTCTTCTTCCCCAAACAGCGCCTGACACCGCCATCCCGACAGCAGCACCCGATGCCGCGGCGAGACCACAAGGTCCCGGTCGTTGCCGATCGCGCCGACATCGAAGCAGACAGGTGCGGCCTCGCCCAGGGCGCTCACGCACCGTACGACAACGGCGGCGACCGGCTGGAAGCCGTTGTCGTGGGTCCAGACCCTGTCGCCTGCTTTCAGAGCACGCACGCTGCGTCGGCCTTGTGCGGTATCGATCAACGTCCCGTCGGCGAAGCAGGTGACGGGCGTGACGCGGGTCGAAGCCCAGGATCCCACGTACTCGACCGTGTCCCAGATGCCGAGTTCGATCGCCGTGACCTTGTTGAAGTGCTGGTTCGGCGGCAAGTCCTCGTCCCGCATGCGCACCATGTAGGTGCCGTCGGTGAAGACCCAAACGCCCATCACGACGGGGTAGGTCGAGCCGTTCACCGTGATGATCGAGTCGGAGTAGGCACCTATCTCGCGGACGATCTTGTCCTCGCCGTCGATGCGGATGCGGTCGCTGCCGGCCGACGTTTCGTCATCCGTATCGTTGTCGTTGATCCGGTCGCCACCATCGCCGTCGACCCAGACGATCGACGTGTAGGTGCCGGGGTCGATGACGACCCCGTTCCCATTTGAGCCAATATTGTCCTGGTTCGCCAGATCGAACCCGGGCCAGGTGCCCGTGCCCATCCAGGCCCAAGAGTTGTATTCAGCCATCGGAGCCCCATTGCAGAGACGGGACCACCCTGGACGGGTGGCCCACTCACGTGGGGAACGATCACCGATCAGGGTTGATCGGCGGTTAACGGGCCTCGTCAGGCAGCGATCAGGCCCATGCTTTCGAGCTTCAGGAGCACCTGCTGCGCGCAGTAGTCCACGTCCGTCCCTTCGGTGTCGAGGCGGAGCTCGGGAGTCTCGGGAGCCTCGTAGGGATCGGAGATGCCGGTGAACTCCTTGATCTTGCCTTCCCGCGCGAGCTTGTAGAGCCCCTTGCGGTCGCGCTTCTCGCATTCTTCCAGCGAAGTCGCCACATGGACCTCTATGAAAGCCCCGAAGGCCTCGATCATCTCGCGCACGGCGCG
>CAZOHN010000161.1:0-8242 GCA_964579325.1 uncultured Rhodobacterales bacterium | reverse complement strand
CTGTCGGACCGGATCAGCGCCTACCGCTGGGACGAGGCCTGGTCGATCATCTTCCTGATCATCGCGATGGTCTACCTGATCGACTGGCTGTCGGGCCTCATCCGCACCCGGTTCATCGGGACCTGGGAAGGAGCACGCTGATGGGCTACAGGCTGGAAGTCACCGTTCCGGGCAGCGAAGGGCACATCTTCGCCCCGGCAGGCATCTCGTCACCGCAGGCGAAATGCGGCGGCTGCACCGTCGAGGGCGGCGCGCTGCGCCGTCTGGTCGAGCCCACATCGGGGCAGGAGATCCTGCTCGTGGACCCCGAGGCGGCCGAAGTCACCTTTCGCTACGCCTTTGAAGATCGGCCGGGCAGCTATCCGGAGGCAATCTTCCATCCCGCCCCGTCGCGCTATACCCGCGCGGCTCCCGAACTGGAGGCCGAGGCACGGGCGCTCGCGGGCGAGGGCGACGATCTCGCCCGCGCCACGAGAATTGCCCGCTCCGTGGCCGACCGGTTCGACTATGGTCACCCCGAGCAGAAATTCACCGACGGTTTCGACCATGTGCCGCATCTCGCCTGCGGCCTGACCGAAGGCTCCTGCGTCGATATCCACACCTACTTCCTCGCCTCGCTCCGCGCCGCCGGGATCGAGGCGGGCTATGTGGTCGGCTACTTCTTCCCCGAGGTCGGGGCGTGCACCAGCGGGCATTGCTGGGCAGTCACCCGCATTGGCGGGCAGACGCAGGAATGGGACATCTCGCACTTCCTGCAGATCGGGCGGCGCGATGTGGGGCCCGGGCTCAACCCCAAGGGCGGCTTTCGGCTGCCCGTGGGCCATTCGACGGCGCTCTGCCAGCCCGAGATCGGCTTTGCCGACCTGAAGCTGCTGGTCGAGCCGATGACGATGCGGAGCGGCGAGCCGGTCCGTTTTGAGACGAAACGCATCCGTTGCCTGAGCCCTGCAATCGCCTGACTGAAAGAACTCAATGAAGAAGCTCTCCGAAGCCCCGACGATCCACGAGACGGCCACTCTCGTTGACTGCACGCTGGGCAAGTGGACCGAGGTCTACGCCCACGTCTCGATGCGCGAGGTCGCGTTCGGCGACTACTCCTATATCGTGAAGGGCGGCAACGTCGTCTGGTCGACCATCGGCAAGTTCTGCTCGATTGCCGAGAGCGCGCGGATCAACCCCGGCAACCATGCAACGTGGCGGGCGAGCCAGCACCATTTCACCTATCGTGCCGCGCAGTATGGCCTTGGCGAGGATGACGAAGAGTTCTTCGCCTGGCGCCGCGACCACTGGGTGACCATCGGCAACGACGTCTGGATCGGTCATGGGGTCACGATCCTGCCGGGCGTGACGGTCGGCGACGGCGCGGTGATCGGGGCGGGGGCGGTCGTGTCGAAGGACGTGGCACCCTACACCATCGTGGGGGGCGTTCCCGCGCGTCTGATCCGCCGGCGCTTCACCGAAGGGCAAGCCGAAGCGCTCCAGGCGATGGCGTGGTGGGACTGGCCGCACGAAATCCTGCGCGCACGGCTGTCGGATATCCGCCGTCTCGACATCGACGCCTTCATCGAGGCCTACGGCGGCGCGGGCCAAGCGGCCTAGGAGCCGGATACTGCGCCACAGGCTTCGCGAGAGTTTCACTGCCGCGTCATGAAACCGAGACATCCGGAGCGCAGACCGGAAGTCGTTCGGATGAATTCTGGAGACAAGATGTCGGAGACGCGGAACTGGGAATGGGCGCGGGACTGGATCCTGCGGGACATCGCTGCAAGGCGCCTCGCAGATGGGGATCAGCTTCCCGCCGAGACCGACCTTCAGCGCATCTGCGGGGTCGGACGCCATTCCATCCGCCGGGCACTTGCGGCCCTAGCGTCCGAAGGTCTGATCAGCGCGGAGCAGGGACGCGGAACCTTCGTGCGGGCGCAGCCGTCGATTCTCTACCGTATCGGGCGGCGGACGCGGTTCCGGGAGAATGTCCTGGCCGCGGGTCTCACTCCCGGCAGCGATGCCATCGGAGCCGAGATCGTCGCTGCGGACCCGCGCGTCGCCAACGCGCTCGGCCTGCGTCCCGGCTCTCCGGTGCACCGCATCCTGCGCAGGGGCCGCGCCGGTGACACCCCGGTCAGCCTGACGCGCAGCTACCATTGCGCGCAACGCTTTCCCGACCTCGGCGTGCGCCGCGAGGCTGGCGAGTCGGTGACCGACATCTACCGCTCGCACGGGATCGCCGACTACCACCGGATGAAGACGATGCTCTATGCCCGCCTGCCCGAGAAATGGGAGGCCCGGCTCCTCGAACAACACACCGAACAGCCTGTCATCGTGATGTGCAAGACCGACCAGGCCCCGGACGGAACCCGCATCGGCTGGTCCGAGGCGATCTGGTCGGCCGGGCGTGTCCGCTTCGAACTCGACAGCGCCATGGAGGGCGGACATGCGTGACGAGGCCGCAGGCCGCAGCCATGCCGAAACGCTCGAAACGCTTGCCGGAATGGACCCTGCGCGCCTGAAGGCCGAGGCCGAGGCAATCCTGCCGGGCCTCGGTCCGGTCGAAGTGATCGAAAGCCGATCGGGCCTTGTCCTTCTGCCGATGCGGGACACGGTGCAGGAGACGGATTTCCATCTGGGCGACGTGCTGGTGGCCGAGGCGCATGTGCGGCTGCCCGATGCGGCCGTCGAGGGCTACGGCATGGTGCTCGGCCATGACCTCGAGCGGGCGATGGCGATGGCGCTGCTCGACGCGGCACTCGCGGCTGGGGTCGAGACGGCACGGATCGACGCCGCCCTCGCGACGGCCGCTGCCGGGATTGCGGCCGAGGAAACCGCGCTCCTGCGCCGGATCGAAGCCACGCGCGTCGATATGGAGACCTTCTGATGCTGGCCGCCCCTCCGCTTCCCGACGCCGCCGAGATCCGCGATAACGCGACCTTCGCGGCCGTGCTCGGCGCGCTGTCGAGACCCGGCTCGGTGCATTGCCTGCCCATCCCGGGGACCGAACCGCTGGTTCTGGCGCTTCTCGACCGCGAGTGCCGGGTCTGGGCCGAGGACCCTTTGCTCGAGGCCGCCGTCCGCAGGACCGGCGCGAGCCTCGTGCCCTCTGAACTCGCGGGCCACGTCTTTCTCGACCTCGGCACGCCCGCGGCGCTGGCGCGGCTCGCCCGCGTGACATCCGGCGACCCGCTCTATCCGGACGAGGGCGCGACGGTCATCGCGCCTGCCCGCTTGGGCACAGGGCGCGAGCTGCGGCTTTCCGGTCCGGGGATCGAGGGCGAAGCGCGGCTGCGGCTCGACGGTCTCCACGCGGGTGTCTGGCAGGTGCGCGCCGACCTCTGTCGCTATCCACTCGGGATCGAGATGATCTTCGTCGACGGCAACCGGATCGCAGCCTTGCCCCGCTCGACCCAGGTGGAGGAGATCTGACCATGGCCTATGTGGCGGCCCGCGGCGGCGAACGCGCCATCGAACAGGCCGAGCGGTTGTATCGCGCCCGGATGGGCGCGATCACGCCCGACCGCGTCACCGAGATCGAGCGTGCCCTGCCCAACCTCATCGACCGGGTGATGGGCGAGGCCTCGCTCTACGCGCCCGACCTCGCGGCGCTGGCGCTGGCACAGGCGGGGGGCGATCTCTACGAGGCGATCCTGCTCCTGCGTGCCTGGCGCACGACGCAACCCCGACTGCAGGTTGCCGAACCGGCACTCCAGGATGAAACCTTCACCCACCGCCGCATCTCGGCGGCCTTCAAGGACATTCCCGGCGGCCAGATCCTCGGGCCGACGCTCGACTACAGCCATCGGGTTCTCGCGACCGGTGTTCTTGGGGGCGAGGCGTTCGTTCCGCCTCCGGTCGAGCCCGCGGCGCGGCCCGCCCCGGCCTGCCATCCCTCGCTCGCAGGCTGGCAGAAGGCGCAGGGCCTTGTTGCGGAAGTCCGCGCACAGCCGGTCGCGAAGGAGGACATTCCCGATGTCACGCGCGAGCCGCTGCTGTTCCCCGCCCGGCGGGCGCACACGCTTCAGAGCCTCGCCCGGGCGGATACGGGCGGCGTGCTGGCGCTCGGCTATGCCGCGATGCGGGGCTATGGCAATGCCCACCCCACGGTGAACGAGCTGCGCCTGTCCGAGGCCGACCTTCGGGTGCGCCACCCGCGCGGCACCGTGTTCCGCGCGGGCCGGGTCCGCACCAGCCAGGCCGAGGTCGTGACGACCAGAGGCAAGGGCACGCTGAAGCTGGGTTTCGCCGCAACCTTCGGCTGGAACGAGGTCAAGGTGATCGCCGCCGCCACGCTCGACCTGAATGCCTCCGATGCGCCGAAGAATTCGCCGGTGAACGAGGAGTTCGTTCTCTACCACACCGAACCGGTCGAGGCCTCGGGCTTCTGCATCCACTTCAAGCTGCCGCACTACGTGACGTTCCAGTCCGCCCTCGACGCTCTTCGAGGCGCGAAGACCACGTCGGGGCCAGCCGCCGTGGTGGCCGAACAAGAGTCCACGAAGGAACCCGCATGACCCTCGCCGCCCTGACCCGCGACTGGAGCCCCTTCGCCTACGGCTTCCTCGACGCCTCGGCCAAGCGCGAGATCCGCCGTCGGCTGATCAAGGCGGTGGCCATCCCCGGCTGCCAGGTGCCCTACGCCAGCCGCGAAGTCCCGATCGCGCGAGGCTGGGGTACCGGCGGTCTTCAGGTTACCCTGACCCTTCTGAACCCACGCCAGGTCGTGAAAGTCATCGACCAGGGCGCCGATGACAGCGTCAACGCCGCCTCGATCCGGGCCTTCCTGACGCGTGTCTCGGGCGCGGCGGCAACCTGGGATACGCTGGCGGCGACGCTGATCCAGTCGCGCCACCGCATCCCCGAAGAGATCCTGCGCCCCGACCAGACACTGGTCCTGCAGGTGCCCAACCCCGAACCGCTGCGCCCGGTCGAACCGAACATGTCCGTGGCCCGGCAGATGCACGCCGATGCCGACTATGGCCGGCTCTGGCTGACGCTCTACGAGCAGGTCGTGCGGTCGGGTCGCGTGATGCAGGGCGCGTCTTACCCGTCGCTCGTAAACGGCCGGCACGTCATGGCGCCCTCGCCGATCCCGCGCTGGGACGTCCCCAAGCTTCACATGGCGCGGCACCTGACGATCCTCTCGGCCGGTCGCGAGAAACGCCTCTATGCCGTGCCGCCCTTCACCCGGGTCGAGCCGCTCGTGTTCGACGACGTGCCCTACCGGGTCGAGGACCACGGCGGGCTGACCTGCCACCGATCCGGCCTCAAGGGATTGTTCATGAACGAAATACCGCGCGACGACGGCAGCGCGGCACACGAAGTGTCAGACAGCAATCTCGGCATCAAGGCGATCCGCGCACGCGATGGCGAAGCCGTCGGGATCGGCCCGACGTGGTACACCGACGGGGAGATGCGGCGATGACGGCCCTTGCGCGCGAGGCCCCCAGACTGGTGACGCAAGTGCCGCGCGTTGCCGTCTCGGGCGTGTCGAAACGCTACGGGCCGGTCATCGCGCTGCACGATGTCTCTGCGACGGTGCAGCAAGGCGAGGTTCTCGGCATCGTCGGGGAAAGCGGTTCGGGCAAGTCCACGCTGCTGCGGATGCTGAACCTCGAGGAAACGCCCGACGCCGGCACCTACCGGCTCGACCTTCCGGGGCTGCCCGACAACCTCTTCACGCTCGACCGCCACGCGCGCCGGATGCTCTGCGCCCGCCACATCGGCATCGTCTACCAGAACCCGCACCTTGGCCTGCTGATGCGGCATTCCTCTTCGGGCAACGTCGCCGAGCGGCTGCTGATTGCCGGCGAGCGGCGCTTTGCCGTGCTGCGCGGTCGGGCGCGCGAGGCGCTCGATGCCTCGGAGTTCCCGCTCGAGCGGATGGATGCCCCGCCCATCGAGCTTTCGGGCGGGATGCAGCAGCGGGTGCAACTGGCAAAGGCCATCGCGCTCGAACCCGCTCTCCTGCTGCTCGACGAGCCGACCACCGGGCTTGACGTGAGCGTGCAGGCGCTCGTCCTCGATACGCTGAAGCGGCTTCAGCGCGACCGGCGGATCACCATGGTGATCGTGAGCCACGACCTCGGCGTGATCCGAACCATGGCCGACCGGGTGATGGTGATGCGCCGGGGTGCGGTGGTGGAGGAGGGCCTCGCCGACCAGGTGTTCCTCGATCCCCAGCACGCCTACACCCAGCAACTCGTTCACGCCAAGCTGTGAGGCCCCGATGCCGCCGATCCTGACCGTCGAGGGGCTGACCAAGACCTTCCGGATGCACCATCTGGACCAGACACTCCTGGCCTTTCGCGACCTGTCCTTCGCCGTCTCGCCGGGAGAGTTCCTGCTGTTGTCGGGGCCGAACGGCGTGGGCAAGTCGACGCTTCTGCGCACGCTCTACCGGTCGTATCTGCCGATCGCGGGCCATCTTTGGTACGAGGCCGCAGGGGGACGGATCGACCTCGCCTGCGCCGCGGATGTAGACGTGGCGTTCCTGCGCCGGCGCGAGATCGGCTTCGTGACGCAGTTCCTGACGGCCCGCCCTCGCGTCGCCGCCGAGGACATCGTGGCCGAGCCGTTGCGCCAGGACGGGCTGGCTGCCGCCGGGGCGCTAGTCGAGGCACGGCGCTGGCTGGCAGCCTTCGGGGTCAAGCCCGAACTCTGGAAGGCCTACCCGACAACCTTTTCCGGAGGCGAGCAGCAGAAGGTCAACCTCGCCCGGGCGCTGATCCGGCCACCGCGGCTTCTGCTTCTCGACGAGCCCACAGCCTCGCTCGATGCCGGCGCGCGCGCGGCGCTTGTGTCGCGGCTGGCGGATCTCAAGGCGTCGGGGGTTGCGATCGTCGGCGTGTTCCACCACCCCGCCGACGTCCGGCACCTGATCGACCGCGAAATCGCGCTTCATCCGCAGGAGATGGCCCATGTGGCTGAGTGACTTCCGTGTCGTCCTTGCCGACCGCATGATGCCGTGCGGGTCCGTCCGGATCGAGCAAGGCGTGATCGCGGAGATCGTCGAGGGACCTGTCGCAGCGGCTGAGGTGACCGGTCAGGGCCTGCTGCTGATGCCCGGTTTCGTGGACATGCACGGCGACATGATCGAGCGCGAGGTCGAACCGCGCCCCAACGTGAAGATGCCGATGGAGCTTGGCCTGCGCGACCTCGACCGGCGGCTGAAGGTCGCGGGGGTCACCACGGGCTACGCCGCGGTCAGCTTCAACCCGAAGTCCGCCTACGGCCACCTTCGCAGCTATGAACACTCGAAGGAAATGCTGCGCGCGCTCAAGGCGATGCGACCGCAGTTGAAGGTCGAACACCGGGTCCATGCGCGCTTCGAGATCAACTATCCCAACGCCCTCGCCGTGGTCGAGGAACTGATCGCCGACGGCACCGTCGATCTGGTGTCGCTCACCGACCACACACCGGGGCAAGGCCAGTACCGCGACCTGGAACACCTCAAGCGCCGGACCGCGCGAGAGCAGGGCCTCACGGAAGCCGAGGCCGAGGTCGCGGTCCAGGAGCGGATCACCGAGAAGCAGCGGAACGCGGGCGATGTGGCGGCGACACTCGCGGCGATCGCGCGCGTCTGCGCGGCGCACGGGATCGCGCTTGCCTCGCACGATGACGATACGGTCGAGAAGGTCGCGCTGATGCAGTCGCTCGGCGCCACGATCAGCGAGTTTCCGGTCACCGCCGAGGCGGCGGCCGAGGCGCGGCGGCGCGGCCTCGCGACCGCGATGGGGGCGCCGAACGCACTGCGGGGGCAGAGCTATTCCGGCAATCTCTCGGCGCGCGACGCCCATGCGGCAGGGCTTCTCGACATTCTGGCCGCGGACTACCACCCGTCGGCGATCCTGCCCGCCGTCCTGATCCTTGGCCAGAGCGACCCCGGCGGACTGTCCGGAGCGACGCGGCTCGCCACCCTCAATCCCGCCAGGGCGCTCGGCCTGTCGGATCGCGGCGAGATCGCGGTGGGTCGGCGTGCCGATCTGGTGATGGCTGATGACGAGGGGGTCGGGCATGTCCGTGCCACCCTCTGCGCCGGCAGACAGATCTTCTCCGACGGCTCCCTCGTCCTCCGCGAACTCGCCTGATCCTGGATCTCCGCGCACTCCGGAACGGATAACGGGGGAAGCCGCGGCCACAAGCGCGGGTGGCCCTCCTCTGGCGGACATCACAACAAAGTCTCCGTCGCCGCATCACGCCCTCCCGTCTCAGGCGAAGATGAAGTCGTCCGCCTCGATCAGCCGGTCGAATT
>CAZOHN010000160.1:0-8287 GCA_964579325.1 uncultured Rhodobacterales bacterium | reverse complement strand
GCGCCGGCCTTGTAGCCCTCGGGGTCGGAGAAGTCGCCGAACGGCCCGTCGATCGCCCGCAGCCCGTAGGCACGGCAGGCGATGACCATGCGCGTGATCGAGGCGTGCCACTGGTCGCCCGGGTAATCGGGGTTGAGCCCGCCGATGTTGGTGGTCCGCGCCCGCATCGAGGCGGCATAGTCGGCCACGCCGAAGTGCAGGGCTTCCAGCCGGCCCTGGCCCTGGTTGGCGAACTGCGCGATCGCCTCGACGTTGGCCATTCCCAGCGCCGTCTCGATCAGCGCCTCGAGCCCGACGCGGGTTTCAAGCCCGCAGCCCTGCTCGATCTGGCTCACCATCGCCTCGACCATGTAGAGGTCGGCCGGAACGCCGACCTTTGGCACCAGAAGCGTGTGCACCCGGTCGCCGGCCTTCTCCATGATGTCGACGACATCGCGATACATGTAGTGCGTGTCGAGCCCGTTGATCCGCACCGAGACGGTCTTGCCCTTGCCCGCCCAGTCGATGTCGTTCAGCGCCTCGACCGCGTTCTTGCGCGCCTTCTCCTTCTCGGGGGGCGCCACGGCATCCTCGAGGTCGAGGAAGACATAGTCGGCCGGGCCGTCGGCGGCCTTGTCGATCATGCCGGGGTTGGAGGCCGGCACGGCAAGCTCGGAACGTTGCAATCTGGCCCGCCGAAGCGGGTGAAGCGTGTGGCTCATGGTGTCGTCTCCTGAGGCGGGCTTACTCGGCCGCCATCTTCATCCGCGGGGTCTCGGCGCGGGCCGCGGCATAGACCGTCTGTGCCGCCGCGACGCCCGAGCCGAACTCGACCCGCGCCCCGTTGGCATTCAGCGCAAGCTCGGCGATCGAGAGCGCGGTGAGGCACATCCCTTCGTTGAGGTCGCCCAGGTGACCGATGCGGAACACCTTGCCGGCCAGCGGACCGAGGCCCGCCCCGAACGAGGCGTTGTAGTCGCTGTAGCCCGTGGCGATCACCTTGCGGGCATCGACATGGTCGGGCACGCGGATCGCGGTCACGGTATCGGAATAGAGTGCGGGGTGCTCGGCCACCAGCGAGCAGCCCTCCCAGGCCCGCACCGCGGCGCGCACGCCCTCGGCAAGCCGGGCATGGCGGGCGATCACGGTGTCGAGCCCCTCGGTCAGCATCCGGTCGAGCGCACGGCGCAGGCCGTGGAACAGCTGCACCGGGGGCGTGTAGGGGAAGTTGCCGGTGGCGTTCGTCTTCAGCATGTCACTGAACTCGAAGTAGGCGCGGCGCATCGTGGCGGTCTTCGACGCCGCCATCGCCTTTTCCGAGGCGCAGAGGATGCCGAGACCGGCGGGCAGCATCAGGCCCTTCTGGCTGCCGGTGATGCACAGGTCGACGCCCCAGTCATCCATGCGGAACTCGATGCATCCCACCGATGACACGCCATCGACGAACAGCATCGCGTCATGCATCGCCGCATCGAGCGCCTGCCGCACCCCGGCCACGTCCGAGGTCACCCCGGTCGCGGTCTCGTTGTGGGTGACGAAGACGGCCTTGATCTCGCCGTGGCGGTCCGCGCCCAGCCGGCGGGCGAATTCGTTGACCGGGCATCCCGCGCCCCAGGCCACGTCGATCACCTCGACGTCGAGGCCCAGCCGCTGCGCCATCTCGACCCAGAGGAGCGAGAACTGCCCGTGCCGCGACATCAGCACCTTGTCGCCGGGGTTCAGCGTGTTGGTCATCGCCGCTTCCCAGGCGCCGGTGCCGGAGCCCGGGAACATCATCACGATGCCGGTCTCGGTGCGGAAGATCTTCTTCAGGTCGGTGAAGAGGTTCAGCGTCAGGTCGCCGAAGTCCGGCGCGCGGTGGTCCTGCATCGGCACGTTCATCGCGCGGCGCACATCGTCGGGCACATTGGTCGGGCCGGGAATGTAGAGATGCTGGATACCGGTACGCATGACGTCCTCCTGAAAATCGGGCAGGACTGGCGCCTGCCTTCGGTTGGATGTGCAATGCCATCAAAAGGCGAACGCGCCAAACGAACCCGCGTCCTGCTGTAAACGCATCGTTTTACACGATCCAATTTCTGTGTAATTGTAAACTACACAAATCCTCTGGGTGTACCTCGGCATGCAGAAAACCTTCATCGGCCCTCACCTCCGCCGCCTCCGTCTCGACCGTTCCGAGACGCAAAGCGCGATGGCGAAGGCGCTCGGGATCTCTACTTCCTACGTCAATCTTCTCGAGAACAACGAGCGGTCCGTCTCGGTGCCTGTGATGCTGCGGCTCTTCGAGGTCTATGGCGTCGACTGGCGCGAGATCGCCGAGGACGATGGCTCCACGCTGCTGGCCGACCTGCGCGCGGTGGTGCAGGACCCGCTCTTCGAAGGCGAGCGGCCCGACCTCGCCGAGTTGCGCGCTGCCCTCGTCCACTCCCCTGCTCTGGCGGCGGCCTTCCTCAAGCTGCACCGCGCCTGGCAGGCGGCCACCGACCAGCTCCTGTCGCTGGCGGGTGGCGGAGAGGCGCGGGCCGAGCCGGTGGTCTCCGCCTCGCCCGAGGCCGCCGTGCACGACTTCTTCCGGCGCAACCGCAACTACTTCCGCGAGGTCGAGGAGGCCGCCGAGGACTTCTGGGGCGGCAAGCGGGTCGAGACCGACGAGCTCTACAGCCTGATGAAATCGCGCCTGCGCGACGGTCTCGGCATCGCCGTGCGCCTTGCGCCGGTGTCGGAGCTGCCCAACACGCTGCGGCAGTACGACGAGGGGCGCCGCGAGATCCTGCTGTCGGAGGCGCTCGACCATCCCAACCGGGTGTTCCAGCTCGTCCATGTCGCGGGCCTGCTGGAACAGCGCACGCTCCTCGATGCGCTCCTCGCCCGCTCGGGCATCTCCGACAAGCGCGGGCTGGCGCGGCTCAGGGTGGAACTGGCCAACTACTTCGCCGCCGCCGTCCTGATGCCCTACGGCCCCTTCCTCGCCGAGGCGCGGGCCTCGAAATACGACTTCGACCACCTCGCCACCCGCTTCGGGGTAAGCTTCGAACAGGCCTGCCATCGGGCCACCACGCTGCAACGCGAGGGTGCGCAGGGGGTGCCGTTCTTCTTCCTGCGCATCGACAAGGCCGGCAACGTCACCAAGCGGTTCAACTCCACCGGGTTCCACCTCGCCGAACACGGCGGCGCCTGCCCCCGGCTCGACGTGCACACCTCGTTCCGCACGCCGGGCCGGATCGTGCCGCAGTTCGTCGAGATGCCGGATTCGTCACAGTACTTCGTGTTCTCCCGCACGGTCGACCGCCCGACCTTCGCCCGCCACGCGCAGGATATCCGGCTGGCGGTGGCGATGGGCTGCACCGTCGACCACGTGGGCGAGATCGGCTATGCCGAGGGGCTGACGGTCGCCGGCGCGCGGATGACGCCGATAGGCATCAATTGCCGGATCTGCCCCCGCGCCAATTGCGACCAGCGCGCCCACCAGGCCGCGATCCTCGCCCAGCCGGTCGACGAACGCCGCAGGGGCGCCACGCGCTACGAAAGCTGACCGCGTCGGCCGGCACGGCACCGTCGCGCCTGCACGCCCGGGGCGAGGCCGCGCGCGGGCGCGGGGAACGGCGCCTTCCCTTCGCCCGCGGCGGATTGCGCGGACCTGTCGCCCGGACGCCTCGCCCGGATCCCCGGGCCGCACCCGCGGGCGCGCGGGGTGGGCGGGTGGGAGCGTGCCCGCGGGTGCGGTGCGCTCTCCCCAGTTACGACATTGCCGCCCGGGCGCCGCCGCCTTACCCTTCCCCTATCATGCCCGAGACCTCCCCGATCCGTCCCACCGACGACGAGGCCCGCACCCTCGCCCGCACCCTCCTCGCCGAAGCCCGCTTCGCCGCGCTCGGCACGCTCGACCCCGCGACGGCCGCCCCATCCGTGACCCGGATCGCCTTCGGCCTTACCCCGGATGGAGCCCCGCTCACGCTCCTGTCCGACCTCTCGGCCCATACCCGTGCGCTCCGGGCGAACCCCGCCGCTTCGCTCCTCGTCGGCGAACCCGGACCGAAGGGCGACCCGCTTACCCATCCCCGCCTCACCATCGCTGCCCGCGCCCGCTTCATCGCCCGCGACACGCCCGACCACACCGCACTGCGCGCCCACTACCTCGCCACCCACTCCAAGGCGAAGCTCTACGCCGACTTCGCCGACTTCTCCTTCGTGCGCTTCGAGGTGTCTGGCGCGAGCCTCAACGGCGGCTTCGGGAAAGCCTACGACCTCGGCCCCGCCGACCTCGGCCTCTGAACCGAAAGAGGCCCCGGTCGAAACGACCGGGGCCCCTGCCCACACCCTCTGTCGGATGCCTCAGACCGGGTTGTCCATCCGCCCGACGATCCGCACCCGGCCCTTGGCCGCCACCGGCCAGTTCAGCCGCACCTGGGTGCCGCCGGTTCCCCATTCGAGATCGACATAGGGCATGCCCGTCACCCGCAGGTTGCCCGCGTCGGTGATCATCTGGTCGGCGACCACGCCCTCCACCGCGCGCAGCCGCCCGCCGAACGGCAGGGGCGGAGCAAACTCGCACAGCCAGGCGGCCTGCGCGGTGTTCTGGGTGAACGGCAGCGTGACGGGGTTGTGCGTCCACTGCGTCACGTTGTTGAACGAGTTACCCTCGAACACGACGTTGCGCGCCCGGGTCATGTCGAGGCTCGCGAAGCTCGTGTCCACCTTCTCTACCCGGTCCACCGCGCCGTTCACCGCCTGGAAGGTGTTGCCCACCACAGAGAGGCCCTGCAGGAAATGCCCCGGCCCGTAGGGCTTGACCACCAGCCAGCGGAACCACGGCGCCACCCCGATCGCCAGAAAGATGTTGCCGGTGACCGTGAGCCCCCCGAACGAGAAGTCGTTGTTCCAGGCCGGTGTCGCGTCATGCTCGTTGGTGAGTTCCACGAAGCAGTTGTCGATGTAGTTGCCCACGAGGGTCGACCGGCTCGTCGGCTCGGTCAGCACCAGCCCCGCCTGCCGCACCCCGTCGGGCTCCTCGTCGCCGTTGAAGAAGTGGTTGCCGGTGATCAGGTGCGCCGTTCCCGACATCACCGCGAAATGCGCGAACCGCATCGCCCGGCAGTCGCGTATCTTGGCGTCGTTGGAGTTCACGTTGAATGCCACCGTGGTACGGTCCTGCGCCTTCACCGACTGTTCGTTCGACAGGAACTGGCAGCGGTCGATCTGGATCGCGGTGCAGCCCAGGCCATGCGAGGTCACGCCCCGGTCCTTTGGCCGGATCACGTGGCAGTCGGTCATCTGGAACGCCATCCCGTCGGGCGGAAGCAGGATACCCGAGGCAAAGCCGTTGCACTGGACCTCGACCTCCTGCAGCACGAACTTGTCGATGTAGGCAAAGCCGGAAAAATCGAGGACGTACTGGTAGCGGCGGAAGGTGAAGACCTGCGTGCCAGCCGCACCGTAGAGCGGCTTGGACAGCGTCACCGTCGCCGCGCCGACATTCTTCTCCCGCACATAGACTTCGCGGCCAACGCCCGTGCCCGAGACACGCGCGCCCACGGGAATGTTCGCCACGTTCGCCACGCCGGTCAACTGCAACGGGTTCGCGGTGGCATAGGTTGCCTGCGACGTGACCTGCACCGTGTCCCAGGCCGGCCCCTCCACCACGTTCAACTGCCCGTTGCGCAGCACGCGCCGCACCGCGAACACGCTCTGGTTCTGAACCGCCGCCTGCACGTCGATCGGCGCGGTGACTTCCACGCGCCGCCCCCGCATGTCGAGCCCGTCATGGTCGGCGTAGTTGAAGAGCGCCTGCAACGCCTTTCGCAGGCCCAGCATCTCGTCGCCGCCAAAGGCGTCGATGTAGGTCGGCAGGTCGAACTGACCGTTCAGCGACAGCCGCGCCGCAGCGGGCATCGTCAGCTTGCCCTCGAAGCGGACGGGGCTGTTGATCGTCAGCGTCGTGCCGATCAGGTAGGTCCCCGCCGGAACGAGGATCTCGCGCCCGGCGGCAGCGAGGTCCGCGGCCTGGAACGCCGCCCGGTCGTCCGTCACCCCGTCGCCGCGTGCGCCATAGTCGCGCACGTCCACCCAGTCCATCATCGTGCGCAGGAAGGCCCCGGTGACGTCCTCGATCACGATGTCGTCGATCCGCACCACGCCGCCGTTCGCGCCGGTGAGGTCGAGCCCGAAGTGGCCATAGAGCGCCTGGGTGCCCCATTGCAGGTCAACGCCCGTGCGACTGCCGGTGCCGACGATGGCGCTCACCGTCACCACCTCGCCATAAGCCGTCAGCGGCACGGACGGCCCGGTCGTCGTCACGCCGGACACCGCCGCGCCGCCCGCGCCACCGGCCCAGGCCGCGATCCGCACCGAGGGAAGGTTGCCGCTCATCGCCTTCACCCGCGCACAGATCCGCAGGTAGCAGCCGGGCAGGAGCGGCGTCTCGCCCATGTAGCGCAACCGCTGCGTGCCGGTCGTCTTCTGAAGTTCGAGACAACCGGCGAAATCCTGATCCGCCGGGACGAAGGCCGCGTTCGCCGCACCCTCCCAGGTCGCCGACCCCGGCGTGCCGTCGCCGCTCGACCACACCGCCAGCCCCGCCGCGAACGGTGGCGGCATCAATACCAGCCCGTCGGTGATCGCCTTGTTCATCGCATGCCCTTTCCCGTGGCGCACAGGGCGGACGGCAGGCAGACGGCAGGCCCCGCTGCCGCGCGCCCGCTCCAATGTCCGCCATTCGTTGGATAAACCCGGGTCCACGCCCGGCCGCGGCGAGAGGTATCAGCCCCGCCTTAATGCCACCCTAGACCACCGTGCGGTGCCGGGACGCTCTCAGGCGCCCACGTCGGGTGCGCGCAGCAGTTGCACCCCGTTGATCTGCCAGCCCTCGCCCGCCGGCACCATCTGATAGTCGAGCACGTGGACACGCCCCTCGGCATCGGTGACGATCACCCGTTGCCAAAGCGCGCCCGCCACCTCGCGCAACTCGCCGAACTCCACGGCGGATGGCCGCCAGACCATCGGATAACCCTCGCGCACCATCGTCCCGAAGCGGTCGGGGTTCTCGAAGATCCGCTTGATGGCGGGCGAGGCGAAGGTGAAGGCGGTGGCGAAATCGTCGGCCCTGAAAGCGTCGATCTGGCCCTGGATAACGCCCTGGATAGCGCTCCCGGGCGCCTCCTGGGCCATGGCGGCCCAGACACTGGCTCCGGCAGCGGCGACGGACAGGACGGCGGCAAGCAGCAAGCGGCGCATCGGAGGGTCCTTCCACTGTGTCCGCGGAGAGCTAGTTCCGCCGGAGGCCCGGTCAAGCGACGGATCGGGGCGCCAAGGCTCTGGCGCCACCCCTGTCCGAGCGGGTAGACTTCGGCCACCATGGCCTACTGCATCGACCCCGACGACCGCTCCATCGAAGCTGCCGTCCGCCGCATCGCGGTCGAGCAGATCGATGGCGCCCTCGCCACGCTTGCCGACGGAACCCGGCCGCTCGCCGGCCGCGTCCACGAGGCCCGCAAGGCGGTCAAGAAGACCCGCGGCCTGATCCGCCTCGTCCGCCCCGGCTTCGGGCGCTACCGCGCCGAGAATGCGGCCCTGCGCGACGCGGGCCAGACGATTCGGGCACTGCGCGACGCCGAGGTGATGCTCGCTACCTTCGAGGCGATGGCTACCGCGGCCGACATCGCCCCCGACACGAGGGCAATCCTCCGCGCGCCCTTCGAGGCCCGCAAGGCCGAGGCCGAGGCGCCTGAGGCACTCCAGGCCGCCGTAGCCGCGTTCCAGGCCGCGATGCTGGACATCCGGGATCGCGCGACCGACTGGCCGGTGCGCGGCAAGGGCTTCGCCACCCCGGCCCGGGGTCTCGACGCCACGCTCACGGCCGGCCGCGCCGCGATGAAGGCCGCCGTCGCCGATCCGGCGGAAGACGCCGTCCACGCCTGGCGCAAGCGGGTCAAGGACCACTGGTACCAGACCCGCCTCCTGCGCCCGCTCTGGCCTGCCCTCCTCGACGCGCGCATCTCCGCCGCAGATACCCTGGGCGAACTTCTCGGCGATCACAACGACCTCTCGGTCCTGCTCGGCCATCTCCCGGAAGACCCCTCGACCGATCCCCTCCGCATCGCCACCTCCCGACGTCAGGACAAGCTGCTCGCGCGCGCCGCTCCCCTCTCCCGCCGCCTGCTCGCAGGGCCGCCGGACGCGCTGGCGGCAGAATGCGCCGCCCTCTGGAAGAACTGGCGCAACCATACGACCGCCCGGCCCTGATACTCCTCCCACAAGGCCCGGAGGCCCTCCCGCCCCCGGGACGGCGCAGGGGCGTTCCGCCCCTGCTTGC
>CAZOHN010000159.1:5672-8402 GCA_964579325.1 uncultured Rhodobacterales bacterium | reverse complement strand
GCTCTACTGGTCGCGCCACTTCCGCAACATGCCGGGCGAGGGTGATCTCGACGTGACCGGTTTCCTGCGCGCCGTCATGGCGGCTGGCTACTCCGGGCCGCTCAGCCTCGAGATCTTCAACGACCAGTTCCGGGCGGGCCTGCCGCGTCTTGTCGCCAGCGACGGACACCGCAGCCTCATTGCGCTGATGGATCGGGTGCGCCGGGCCGAGCCGACTCTGGTATTGGACATCCCCGACTTCCCGCCTCCCGCGCAGGTCGAGCGGGTGGAGTTCATCGAGTTCGCGACCTCGGCCGCGCAATCTCCGTCACTGGAAGCCCTGTTGGCGGCGACAGGCTTCGAGAGGGCGGGCCGCCATGTGTCGAAGCCCGTCGCGCACTGGCGGCAGGGCGGGGTCAACATTCTCGTCAATACCGACAGCGAAGGTTTCGCGCACAGCTCCTTTGTTGCGCACGGCACCACCGTTTCGGAGGTTGCCCTCGCCGTTCCCGACGCCCGCGCCGCGCACGCCCGTGCTACCGCACTTCTGGCACAGGGGCACGCGCAAGCCTCCGGACCCGGCGAACTCGCTATTCCGGCGATCCGCGGGGTGGGGGGCAGCGTGATCCGGTTCCTTGATGCCGGCCCCGACCTCGCGCGTATCTGGGCGATAGATTTCCGCAGTGAGCCCGCCGGCGCGGGCGCGGGGCTGACCGCGATCGACCACCTCGGCCAGACCATGGCCTATGACGAGATGCTGAGCTGGGCGCTCTTCTACACCACGATCCTCGACGCGCAGAAGGCGCCGATGGAGGATGTCGCCGATCCCGACGGCCTCGTGCGCAGCCAGGCCGTGCAGTCGGGCGGCCTTCGTGTCACGCTCAACGGGGCCGAGGCGCGGCGGACGCTTGCAGGTCGTTTCGTCGAGGAGACGTTTGGGGCCTCGGTCCAGCACATCGCCTTCGCGACGTCGGACATTTTCGCGACGGCGGCAGAGCTTGCGCGGCGCGGGTTTCCCGCCCTCCAGATCGGCGCGAACTACTATGAAGACGTCGAGGCACGCTTCGGCCTCGACCCCGCTCTCGTGGAGCGCCTCAAGGCCGCGAACATCCTTTACGACGAAGACGATCGCGGGCAGTTCTTCCAGCTTTACTCGGCGCCGCGCGAGGGCGGCTTCTTCTTCGAGATCGTCGAGCGGCAGGGCGATTACCAGGGTTACGGCGCACCGAACGCCCCGTTCCGCATCGCCGCGCAGAAGCGCAACGCGCGCCCTCCCGGCATGCCACGGCGCTAACCGCGAACCTCGACGCCCTCGCGGCAAAGCCGTATCAGCAGGTCGAGACCGGGCACTTTCTGGCCTGCCTGGCGCGTGGTTATGCCTACCGCGCCCGACAGGAACCGGACCCCCGTGGGAATTTCCAGCAAGTCGCCCCGGTCAATCTCGTCCGCCACGACCCCGCGCGAGATGAACCAGACCGCATCGGACCCCGCAAGAATGCCGCGGCCCACCGCAAGCGCCACCGTCTCGAACGCGGGCCGCAGGCCGGGAAGGCCAAGGCTGGCGAGGTAGTCGTCGACGGCACGCCGGATCAGTGCGCCTTCGGGCGGAAGGATCACCGGGGCCGATTGCAGGGTTGTCGGCACCGGCCCGGCGGCCATCGGGTGCCCGGCGCGGGCGACAAGCACGATCTCTTCCTCGTAGAGGTGTTCGAACGCGAGACCTGCCATTTCCGTCGCGATCGGCATCCGGCCGATCATCATCTCGATCCCGCCCTCGCGGAGTAGGCCTAGCAGGTAGGAATGCGGCCCGGTTTCGATCTTGAGCAGCGCCCCCGGCTCGGCCGCGCGGAACCGCAGCGCCACGCGGGGGAAAAGCCGGGCTGCCGCGGTGGGCAGGATGCCGACGCGAATGGTGCCACCGCCGGCCCCGGGCTGAAGTGCCGCCGCTCCGGCCTCGAACGCCAGGAGCCCGATGCTTGCGTGGCGCCGGAACGTCGCGCCGGCGTCGGTCAGGACCAGGCGTCGCCGCTCGCGACGGAAGAGGGCCGCGCCGAGGAGATCTTCGAGCTCGGCGAGCGTCCGGCTGAGTGCGGGTTGGGTTATGCCCCGTCGCCGCGCCACGGCCGAGAGGTTCCCCTCGGCGGCGATATCGAGGAAGGCGCGTACGTGGCGCAGCTTGACGGAGGGATGCATGATCATAAGGGCATCAACTGCGGAGGACTTTGCATTATCGCGCCATCAAGATAGCAGATATGTTATGACTGGGAGGAAAGACGATGCAAGCCCTGACCCGCCCCTTCGGCGTGCTTCACGTGCAGCAGGACGGCCCGGAAGGGGCCCCTGCCGTGGTCTTCGCCAACTCGCTCGGCACCGACCTGCGCCTCTGGGACCAGGCACTGCCGCGGCTCCCCCGAGGCCTTCGCTTCATCCGCTATGACAAGCGCGGGCACGGTCTTTCGTCGCTCGGGGGCGGGAGGTCGATCGAGGACCACGCAGACGATGCGATCACCGTGATCGAGCAGGTCGCGCGGGGTCCGGTGGTGTTCGTCGGCCTCTCCATCGGAGGGATGATCGCCCAGGTTGTCGCCAGTCGCCGTCCCGACCTCGTGCGGGCGGTGGTCCTGTCCAATACGGCAGCGAAGCTTGGCACGGCCGAGAGTTGGCAAACGCGGATCGAAGCGGTGGAGGCGGGGGGACTCGAGAGCATCGCCGACGCGGTGATGGAGCGCTGGTTCGCCCCTGCCTTCCGCG
>CAZOHN010000159.1:0-5572 GCA_964579325.1 uncultured Rhodobacterales bacterium | reverse complement strand
CCCGCCGCCTGGGCTGCGCTCGCGGCCCCTTTCCTGAAGGCCCATGCGCATGTCTGAACTTACCGCCCAAGGGATGAAAACCCGCCGCAAGGTGCTCGGCGATGGCCATGTCGACCGGGCCGAGGCTGCCAAGACCGCGTTCGATGCGCCGTTCCAGGCCTTGATCGCAGATGCCGCCTGGGGCCATGTCTGGAGCCGAGGCACGATCAGCCTGCGCGAACGGTCGATGATGACCATCGCGCTGCTGGCAGGTCTGGGCAACGATCACGAGCTGGCCTTGCACGTCCGTGCCACCCGCAACACCGGTGCCAGCGAGGCAGACGTGATGGAGGCGCTCCTGCACGTCGCCATTTACGCCGGCGTGCCGCGCGCCAATCATGCAATCAAGATCGCCAGGGAAACGTTCGCCGCCATGGCCGAGGAGGACCGATGAAACCCGCCGAGTTCTATCAGCGTGACCGCCAGTGGCAGCCGCCGGCGCTGGTGCCCGACTACAAGACTTCGGTGCCGCGCAGCCCGCGGCTTGCATTGCTGTCGCTGCAGGGCTCGCTGTCCGAGATCACCGGGCCGACGTTCGGTCATTCGGATATCGACGCGATCGACAACGACCTGATCCGCAATTACGCGAAGACGGGCGACCCGGTGGGTGAGCGGATCATCGTGCATGGCAGGGTGCTGGACGAGAACGGGCGCGGGGTGCCGAAGACCCTGGTCGAGATCTGGCAGGCCAACGCCGGCGGGCGCTACCGGCACAAGAAGGATACCTACCTCGCGCCGATCGACCCCAACTTCGGCGGCTGCGGCCGCACTCTCACGGACGAGAGCGGCTACTACTTCTTCCGCACGGTGAAGCCCGGTGCCTACCCCTGGCGGAACTGGGTGAACAACTGGCGTCCGGCGCATATCCATGTGTCGGTCTTCGGCTCCGGATTCTGCCAGCGGCTCATCACCCAGATGTACTTCGAGGGCGATCCGCTGATCGCGCAGTGTCCGATCGTCAACACGATCCCGGACCCGCGTGCCATCGACCAGTTGATCGCACCGCTCGACATGAATGCGGCTATCCCGCTGGATTGCCTCGCCTACAAGTTCGACATCGTTCTGCGGGGTCGCCGATCGACCCTGTTCGAGAACCGACTGGAAGGGAACTGACGATGCCGCAGCCCCTGAACTACCTCAAGGAATCCGCCTCGCAGACCGCCGGGCCCTACGTCCACATCGGCCTTGCGCCGGGCGCGGCAGGGTTCGACATCTATCGGCGTGAGCTTGGCTGGGACATCGCCGGGCCCGATGCCCCAGGCGAGCGCATCCGGGTGGAGGGCGTGGTCCTTGACGGTACTGGCGCACCGGTGAAGGACGTGCTGCTCGAAGTCTGGCAGGCCGACGCGAACGGCATATACCCCCACCCCGAGGACCCGCGCCATGCAGAGGCGGCGAAGGGATTCCGCGGCTGGGGTAGGGTCATCACCGATTTCGACACCGGGGTCTGGGCCTTCGACACGATCAAGCCCGGCCCGGTCCCGGGACGCAGCGGCCGGACAATGGCCCCGCACATCAGCCTGTGGATCGTCGCGCGCGGCATCAACATCGGCCTCAGCACGCGGATGTACTTCGAGGACGAGGACAACGCGGCCGACCCAGTCCTGAACCTGGTCGAGCAGGCCCACCGGCGCGAGACGCTGCTTGCGCGAAAGCTGAAGAGCGGCCACTACCGCTTCGACATTCGCCTGCAGGGCGAAGGCGAAACCGTATTCCTGGATGTATGAGACATGACCGAAGTCAGCGGAAAACCCTGCATCGTCTGTGTGGCGATCACCGGCTCGCTCCCGACGAAGGACAACAACCCCGCCGTCCCGATCTCCATCGCCGAGCAGGTCGCCTCGACGCAGGAGGCCTTCGAGGCCGGGGCAACCATCGCCCACTGTCATGTCCGCGACGACGACGGCAAGCCGACGTCCGACCCCGAGCGGTTCGCGCGGCTGAAGGAGGGTCTGGAGGAGCATTGCCCCGGCATGATCCTGCAGTTCTCGACCGGAGGCCGCTCCGGCGCGGGGCCCGCGCGCGGCGGCATGCTTCGGCTTTCGCCCGACATGGCGAGCCTGGCGGTGGGTTCGAACAACTTCCCCAACCGCGTCTACGAGAACCCGCCCGACCTCGTCGACTGGCTGGCAGCCGAGATGCGGGCCCATGACGTCAAGCCCGAGGTCGAGGCCTTCGACCTCAGCCACATCTTCAAGGCGCACCAGATGTGGACGGCGGGCGAGATCGCGGACCGTCCCTACGTCCAGTTCGTGATGGGAGTGAAGAACGCCATGCCGGTCGACCGCGAGGTGTTCGACTACTACATCCACACAGTGAAGCGGCTTTTCGGCGAGGATGCGCCCTGGTGCGCGGCGGGGATCGGGGCGGGGCAGATCGTCGTCAACGAGTGGTGCGTCGCGGCCGGCGGGCATGCCCGGACGGGGCTTGAGGACAACGTGCGGCTCGACCGCGACCGGCTGGCGCCATCGAACGCCGCGCTGGTGCGACGGCTGGTCGAGATCTGCGACCGCCACGAGCGCCCCGTCGCCACCGTCGCAGAGGCCCGCAGGATCCTCGGCCTGCGGCCGGTTGGCGCCTGATAGGGGACCCATGCCCGCCGCTCCCGCCGATTCACAGATCTACCGCCAGCTTCTTGGCGATGACGAGACCGCGCGCCTGTTCTCCGACAGCGCCGAGATCCGCGCGATGCTGCTGGTCGAGGGCGCTCTCGCGCGCGTTCAGGGGGCACTGGGGCTTGTCCCGGTCGAGGCGGCCTCCTTCATCGACCGCGCGGCACGGGAGGTGCAGATCGACCCCTCTGCGCTGGCGGCCGAAACTGCGATGAACGGCGTGCCGGTTCCGGCTCTGCTTGCGGCATTCCGCAAGGCCGCGGGGGCGCCCGAGCAGATGCAGTACCTGCACTGGGGCGCCACCAGCCAGGACATCATGGACACGGCCCTGGCACTGCGCCTGCGGCGGGTCCTGGACCTCTGGGAGGTGCGCCTCGATGCCGTTCTAGGACGTCTGGCGGCCCTGGCTGAGACACACGCCGACTTGCCGATGGCCGCGCGCAGCTATGGACAGGTGGCGACGCCCACAAGCTTTGGTGCCGTTGTCGCTGGCTGGGGTTGGCCGCTTCTGGGCTGGCGCGATGGCCTCTTGCCGTTGCGCGAGGCGGTCCTGCGGGTGTCGCTGTCCGGCGCGGCCGGCACTCTGGGGGCAATGGGTCCGCGCGGGCCGGAGGTGCGGGCGAGACTGGCCCGCGAGCTTGGCCTCGCCGACCCGGGCCGCAGCTGGCATTCGGACCGTTCCGGCATGGCGCAGCTAGCCGGATTCCTCGCCGGGCTGGCCGGCAGCCTGGGCAAGATTGGCGAGGATCTGATCCTTCTCACGCAATCGGGCCTGGCGGAAGTGACGTTGGGCCGGGGTGGGGCCTCCTCGACGATGCCGCACAAGCGCAACCCGGTGGGCCCATCCGCGCTGGTCGCGCTTGCCCGCCAGGTGGTCGGCATGGCCCCCGTGCTGCAGGGCGCCGCGCTGCATCGCCAGCAGCGCGATGGTGCGGCATGGTTCACCGAGTGGCTGACCCTGCCGCAGATCTGCATTGCGACCGGACGCATGCTGTCTCTGGCCGATGAAGCGCTTGCCGATCTCGCCCCCGATCCTTCAGCGATGAGGCGGATTCTGGAGGACGGCCCGGGCCTGATCCATGCCGAGGCCCTCGCCTTCGCGCTGGCCGGGCAGATGTCGCGCCCCGAGGCGCAGGAAGTGGTGACTGACATGTGTCACGAAGCTGCCGCCACCGGCACATCGCTCGCCACGCTCGCAGGCAGGCGGTTCCCCGGCACCGACTGGGACGCTCGTCTTGCCGCGAGCGGGCTGGGACAGGCGCCCGCCGAAGCCCGCGCCTTCGCGGCCCGCACGAGGGGCGCATAGACGCTGCACCCCTCAGGGACAGCGCACTTCATCGGACAGCACGCCTGCGCGGACCAGGCTTTGGGGGATTTTGGCTCCGGCGGTAGGGATCGAACCTACGACCAATTGATTAACAGTCACATTTTCGGCCTAAACACACCGTTGCATGGTGGAACATCAATGTATATATTTTCAGGTACTTGCGAGGAAAACGTGTACACTGTTGAACATCGTAGAACCCCCTTACGCACGCGATTAAAGAGACTAAAAAGAGACTAGAATGAAGATCCACCTCACGGACCTGGCTGTCAAGAAGCTGTCTCGGCCCACCGAAGGGCAGGTCACGTACTGGGATGACGCCACGCCAGGCTTCGGCCTCCGTCTGTCCGCGCGGGCGAAGTCTTATGTCGTGATGTACGGTGAGAAGCGACAGCTGAAGACCCTTGGTCGCTATCCGGAGCTGTCCTTGTCCGATGCCAGAAGGCGGGCGAAGTTGTTTTTGGCGGCACAGCTGGCGAACCCTGATCCAGACGCCACGTTCGACTATGAGGCCGTCTTGGCGGAGTATCTGGCGGATTGCCGCAAACGCCTTCGCGCATCGACCATGAAGGGGTACAGCCTCTACTTGGGCCATATCCGGTTCAAAGGGCTGATCGGGGACATCAAGCCATCTCAGGTGATGGCCGCCATAGGCAAGTACACTGATCATCGTTCCAGTCAGAACTATGCCTTCACCACCTTCAAGGTGTTCTTCAGTTGGGCGGTGCGGAGGCAGTACCTGAAGGGTAACCCACTGCTGGCCCTTAAGCGACCGAACAAGACAACCAGTCGGGAGCGGGTGTTGTCTGAAGAGGAAGTGCGGGCGCTTTTAGGTCATACGCTGGCCTATCGCAGCCGTTTCAATGACATCGTGTCCCTGCTACTGCTCACCGGCCAGCGGAAGTCCGAAATCTCTGATCTGCGCTGGTCTGAGATCGACGGAGAGACCCTGAACCTTCCAGCTATCCGCACCAAGAACAAGCGCGCTCATCATGTGCCAATCTGCAAACTGGCCCGTATTCTGCTGGAGACGATCGACGGCGGCTCGACCTTTGTCTTTGGCACGTTCGAAGTGGATACCCCGTTCAACGGGTGGAATCGCGCTCAGTTGAAGTTGCTGGCCGATACCGGCCTGCAACATTTCACGCTGCACGATCTGCGGCGCACTTTTGCGACCATGCACGCTAAACTCGGGACTCCAGTCCATGTGACTGAACGCTTGCTGAACCATGCCTCGGGCACGGTCAGCGGGGTGGCGGCAGTGTACAACCGCCACAGCTACCAAGAGGAAATGCGCATGGCGGTCGATCGATTCGGCGCATTTATCGAAAAGTTGGTGCAAACGGGGCAGGGTGCATCTGCCTCACATACCTCTCGCGACACTCTCTCTGATCGGCTATCCTTCCCGAACCTAGGTAAGTCGTAACCCTGGGCATCGCGATGCTCTTCACCATGGAGAGATCGTGATGAGGATACTTTCAAAGCGCCAGCTGAAGGAGCTGGTCCTGTACTCGCCGCAGCACGTCGCGAGGCTGGAGAAGACCGGAGCATTCCCCAAGCGGGTAAACCTCGGGCCGAACCGGGTCGGATGGGTGGA
>CAZOHN010000158.1:0-8493 GCA_964579325.1 uncultured Rhodobacterales bacterium | reverse complement strand
CTGCCCTGTCGCCAATGTTTCGCAAGATTCCCCACTCAATGAAATCAATGGCTTGCGAGAAAAATGTTTCGCGCGCGAAACATTTGCGTCTCCCGTTCCGCCTCATTCCGCTGCCCCCCGCTCCACCGCGGCGCGGGCCAGCTCGTCCTTCCGCCAGCAGCCCAGGAGCAGCGTCTTGAACTCGGCATAGGTCTCGTCGAAGGTCGCCCGTCCGCGCGCATAGGTATCGCGGTTGAAGTCGCGGTAATCGGCCTCGTAGATGCCGTGCACCCGCTCGCCCGCCTGCCCGATCAGCGCGGTGAAGTCCTGCCGGTAGGGGCTGAGCATCCGCCCCATGTAGGCCTGGATCAGCGCCGCCATCTCGGCCTGCTGGCCCGCGTCATAGCGCGTGACGATGCCGCGCACAGCGTCCCAGGAGAACCGCATCTCCTCGCGGCCGAGGGCCCGGGCGGCCATGTTCTCGCCCTCCTCGATCGACTGGAAAGTGGCGTGCAGCATGTCGAAGAACCGGCCGGTCGAGTCGAACTCCACGAAGGAGGCGCCGAAGGGCACCAGCAGGATGTCGGCCGCCGAAAGCCCGTTGATCGTGAGGTAGCCGAGCGCGGGGGGCGTATCGAGGAAGATCACGTCGTAGCGGTCCAGCACCCCGTCGGCCTCGAGCGCCTCGCCAAGCGCATCCCAGAGCTTCCAGCCCCGCGCCGCCATCCGCCAGACCGGGATCTGGAACTCCGCCCAGTAGAGGTTCAGCTGCGCCCCGATCAGGTCGATGTTGGGCCAGTGGGTCGGCCGGATCACGTCGCCCGCCTTGATCTTGAGCGCCTCGGTCAGTGTCTCGTCGAGCGGCACCGGCGCCTCGCCCCGGTCGAGCCGACGCTGGTTCTCGACCCGGACATGGGCGGCGTAGTGGCGTGCCAGCAGCGGGAACACCGTCTGCCATTCGTCCTCGACCTGCGCCCCGAAGATCGAGGTCATCGAGCCTTGTGAATCGAGGTCGATCATCAGCACCCGGTAGCCATCCAGCGCCGCCGACATCGCCAGATGCGCGCAGGTCGAGGTCTTGCCGACACCGCCCTTGAAGTTCGCCACAGCCACGATCTTGGCGGGCAGCCCGCTGGGGCGGTAGGGCAGGTATTCCTTGGCCTTGGACCCCTCTGCCCCGAAATGCGCCCTGAGTTTCAGCACCTCGTCGAGCGTGAACCACTTCGCTCCACCCTCGGTTTCGCTCACGCCTTGCGGCAGGTCGGGGTTCTGGCGCAGCACGCGGCGGAAATGCGCAGGCGCGACCGGGATCAGGTAGCGGGTGATCTCCCAGGTCGAGAACAGCCTGAGCCGCCGCGTGCCGGTCTCGTCCAGCCCCCGGCCCGCAAGATCGCTCCGGCCTTTGCGGCAGGCCTCGGCGATGGCGGCGAACCCGTCGGTGCCGGTCTCCGGACCAAGCGCCCCCATGGCCCGGTCGGGGGAGATGCCGAAGTAGGGGGGGACCTCGTCGCTGCTCATCGCGGGCCTCATGTATCGTGTTTCTGCCAAGGTGACACAAAACGCGGCACATGGGAAGCAGGAGCGCACATCACCCCTGTTTTCTTGGCAATTCCCGGCTTGTCGCCAGGCGCTTGCTCTCCCGGTCTTTCGAGCGTGGTCTTGTTATTTCCAGTTATTCTTTAGTTAAAGTCCCAACCCGTTTCAGCCAAGCCCTTGATGGCAAACCCCGATCCCCGCGTTTCGCAGGGTGGGGGTGACTCCGATCCCCCGAACAGGCGACTCCGAACCCCCGCTTGGCCGACTCCGATCCCCCGATCCTGCCGCCATCCGGCGCTTGCCGGAATCGGCGCGAGGACCTAGCCTCGGTGTCAATGAAACGACGATCCCGCGGGCCATGCGTTCCGGGACACCACAGGCAAGAGCAGGCCATGACACGACAGCGGACCGCGTCCCGGGGACGTCTTCCGGCGTTCCTCCGGTGACGGGCGGCGCAGCCCTCGCGGCTGGCGGGCAGGGCAGGGGGGTCGCTTCCGGTGCTCTGGGGGATTTCTTCGTCTGCGACTTCTTCGCCGCTGTCCCCAAGCATGACCTCGCCTCGATGGAGCATCCGCTCTTCTCGCTCTCGACGCGGCCCGACCGCCGGATCCTGGCCTATGCCCACAACGGGGTCGAGATCACCGTGACGCCCTCGGTCAAGGGCCGGGCCACGATCTTCGATGCCGACATCCTGATCTTCTGCATCAGCCAGCTGATGGCCGCGCTCAACGCCGGCCGCGCGACGCACCGCACCCTTACGCTGACCGCCCACGACCTCCTCACCGCCACCGGGCGCGAGACCTCCGGAGATGGCTACCAGCGGCTGCGCGACGCCTTCGAGCGGCTGGCGGGCACCCGCATCACCACCAACATCGCCACCGGCCCCGCCGAGGACCCGCTCGAGGTGACGACCGGCTTCGGCCTGATCGAGGCCTGGGAGATCGTCCGGCGCACCCGCGCGGGGCGGATGGTCTCGGTCCGGGTGACGCTTTCGGACTGGCTCTACCGGGCGGTGCTGGCCAAAAGCGTGCTGACGCTTTCCAGAGACTATTTCACCTTGCGAAAGCCGCTCGAGCGCCGGCTCTACGAGCTTGCCCGCAAGCATTGCGGCCGCCAGCCCGAGTGGCGCGTCTCGGTCGCGACGCTCCTGAAGAAGACCGGCTCGGCCTCGCCCTTGCGGGTGTTCCGCGCGATGGTGCGCGAGATCCTGCGCGAGGACCGGCTGCCCGACTACGTGCTGGCGGAAGAGCCCGGCGATGTGATCCGCGTGGTGCCCCGGCCCGGCGTCTTCGAGGGGCCTCCGCCGCCGCTCCTGGCGCCCGAGACCTTCGAGGCCGCGCGGGCGCTGATGCCGGGCGCCGACGTCTACGCGCTCGAGGCCGAGTGGCAGGGCTACTGGGCCGCCTCGGGCTTTCCCCGCCTCAAGGCGCCCGACCGGGCCTTCCTGGGCTGGGTGCGGACGAAGAGGGCGCGCGCGAAGGGTCACGGCGGCTGACGCCGGCCTGCCTGGGTGCCTGCCTGGGTGCATGCACGGGAAAGCGCGTGTAGCGCGAGGCCGGGGCGGGGGGCAGGGTGGCCGGGTCGGGCGTGGCGGCCTCGTCCTGCGGCGTGACGCTCAGCAACCACATCCCCGCGCCGTACATGAAGAACACGAAGGAGTAGATCGAGGTCCAGACATGGACCGTGGCCAGCGCGAAGGCATAGCCCATGAACAGGATCATCCAGGTCCGCCGCAGCTGGAACAGCTCGCCCTCGCGCCCGAGGTCGCGCTGCCCGACCTTCCACATGCCGACGAAGAAGCCCACCATCAACAGGAGGACCGCCACCGCGCCGTAGCGGACCCCGATCAGCAGCCAGAAGTTGTCGATGCTGCCCGAGTTCATGAAGCTCGGCCGCACCCAGTCGTTGAAGCCGATCCCGAACATCATCGCCGAGGGGATACCCGCCTCGGCATCGCCGAAGATGTTCTTCATCCCCCAGGTGAAGATGATGCCCCGCCAGTAGGCGTTGTGCGCCGAGAAGGTCGCGTAGCTGAAGAACACCTCGATCGGGGTGCGGTTCGACAAGAGGTCGACCACGACGTAGCAGAACACCGCAAAGCCCGTGAGCATCAGCCAGCGCCGCTCGACGCCGGCGAACATCGCCGCCCAGACGATCAGGCCGAGCTGGATGACCATCGCCATCAGCGGCCCGCTCGACAGCGAGAAGAACACGCACATCCCGATCCCGAAGGCCGCGATGTAGCGCGTTGCCGAGGACAGGATGTTCTTGAGCCCCAGGAAGGTCAGCGCGAAGGCCGTCGAGGCGAAGAGCCCGTAGTGGATCGGGTGGGCGAAGACCACCTGCGCCCGGTCGAAGCCCATCCGCTCGCCGGCCTTTGCGATCTTGACCGAGCCCAGGCCGGTGCTGCGGATCATCTCGATCACGATCGACCGGCCGGTCAGGGCCTCGTGGATCGCCAGCGGCAGCGTGCAGAGCACCGCGATCATCACGAAGCGGCAGAGCGCCACGAACTGGCCCGGCGTACGGATCGTCGCGCGCCCCACGAGGTAGCCGCCGTAGAACTCCATCCCCGCCGATCCGATGTTCGTCACCATCATGTCGGGCGAGGTCATGCCGATCGCGATCGCCATCCAGACCAGATGCGCCAGGAACAGGACGTCGGGGATCACGAGCTTGCCGAACCGGCCCGACAGCAGCATGAAGAACAGCGGGACCGACACGACGAGCAGCACCGCCCGCAGCCCGGTCATGAACAGAGGGCCCAGCGAGAAGGCGATCGGGATCATCACCGCCAGGATGTAGATCTTGGCCAGGAGCGGCAGCGCGACCCGGCCCCCGGCGGCGGTTCCTGACAGGATGGTCTCGCGGGCGCCCGCGAGGGAGGTCGGATCGGTCACGGCCACGGCGTCTCAGGTCCCGACTGGTCTCATCATTCCGCGCCCCCGCGCGGGCAGGGTATAGACCATTTCCCGCCGCAAGACGAGAGGACCGGCACCATCGCCACCTCAGTTCCCCGCATCGCGCGCCCGCAGGATCTCCGCGCCGAGGCCCGGGGGGCCGGCCGGCCCGTCAGGACGGTAGGCATAGCTGCCGAGATCGCGCGGATCGCCCCTGAGCGCGTTCGCGAAGATCCGGTCGAAATGGCCCGGGCGCGTCGGGTGCTGGTGCTGGATCATCAGGTTGCCCTCGACCACCCAGTCGGGCTGGCCCTCATGCCCGTTGATCGTCGCCACGATGTTGTCCTCGATCCGCACGTCGCGGCTGACCTTGCGCACGCGGATCTGCGGGATCCAGCGCGGGCGTCGCGGTTGTTCGCCGGCCGAGCGGGGGTTGTGCACCACCGTGTTGCGGCGGATCACCACGCCGTCGGTCTGCGCGACGGTGATCCCGTGCAGATGCGCGTTGATGATCACGTTCTCCTCGATCGTGATGTCGCGGTAGTACATGTCGTGGCCCCAGTCGCCGCGGTCGACCTTCTCGTTGCGGATGAAGATCGACTGGGTGAAGGCGCCGACCCCTGTGTTCAGAACGTTGCCGCGGATGGTGATGCCGGTCGAGGGCCGCGAGGTATAGGCGGTCCAGAACTGGATCATGTCGGCATGGTCCTTGGTTCCGAGCGCCCGGTTGAAGTCCCGGATCGTGTTGCCCTCGATCAGCACGTCGTCGACCTGCGCGAAGTTCAGCCCGTCCATCCGGATGCTGTGGATGTCGTTGCCGCGGATCGTGAGCCCGGCGATGTTGCGGAACGAGGCCGCGCGGAAGAAGTCGAAGAACGCGTTGTCCTCGATCAGCACCTCGCGCGCGTTGCGCACCGAGAGCCCGATCGCGAAGCCGAAGCCATCCTCGGCGGGCCCCCGGCCGCGGGCCAGGTCGCCGTCGAAGGCCGAATTGCGGATCGTGATCCGTTCGCTGCTGCCGATGCTGAAGGAGCGCAGCCGGTTGGTGTGGTCGGGGGCGTAGGTGTAGTCGAACACCAGGCCGTCGAGCACCAGGCCCGCGCTGTCGCGGATGTCGAGCCCGGTCACCACCGGCCGCCGGTCGGGGTCGGCGGCGCGCAGCGTGAGGGGGGGAGAGAAGCTGCGCCGCGCGATACGCAGGTTTCCGTAGTCACCCGGTGCGAGCAGGATCGTCGCGCCATCCCCGGCCTCCGCCAGCGCCGCCTCGAGCGCGGCGGGTGTGGCCACGGTGACGGGGGCCTCCTCCGCCGCAGCGGGCCCGGATCCCGCGAATGTTTGTGCAAGCGCGATCAGGAGGGCGGAAAGGTACAAGCGAATCATCGGGAAATTTCCTCTGCAGCCCCGGCCGGCAGGCATGGCAGGACGTGCCCGGAACGGCCGGGTTCGGGACAAATGGTGCAGCCGACAGGCTGACAGTCCCCGGACGGCCTGCCAACCGACAATTCCGTGTGCACCCGTCCCCTCGGGTGCGGCAGGGCCGGGCAGCCCTGCGTTCCGGGGATTGTGCGTTTCCAGCCCGGGCGGCATCAGGCTATTGCACTGCAGCGCGGAAACGGATCAAAACGCGCGCGTATCGCCCAAGGTCACTGTCCATGTCGCTGGTTTCGAAGGTCAGAACATTCGTGTTCCGGAACGCCGTCCTTCCGGCGACCTATTTCTGGTACCGCCGGGTCTATGGCATGGACATCGGCGCACATGTCCGCATCTCGCTCGGCGCGCGGCTCGACAAGACCTATCCCAGGGGCATCCACATCGGCGACTGCACCGCCATCACCAAGGGCGCGGCGGTGCTCACCCATGATTTCGTCAACCGCCAGCACCTCGAGGTGCGGATCGGGAAGAACTGCTTCATCGGCTACGGCGCGATCGTGCTGCCCGGCGTCACCATCGGCGACAGCGTGATCGTGACCGGCAATTCCGTCGTCGGCCGCGACGTGCCCTCGAACTGCGTGGTGATGGGCAACCCCGCCCGCGTGGTGGAACAGAACATCGTGACCGGCCCCTGGGGCATCCGCCTCGACAAGGGCAACAGCACCCCCGTCAGGCCCTGACGCCTGATCCCCAGACCGTGAGGATCCCATCGTGACGCAACAACTCGAAGCCGACATCCGCCGGGTCTTCGCCGAGGTCTGGGCGCAGGAGAACGGGACCGAGGCGCCCGACCTCGCCCCCGACACGATCCTGCTCGACACCGGGCTCGACAGCCTCGGTTTCGCGATCTTCGTCTCCTCGCTCGAGGAGGCGCTCGGCTACGACCCCTTCACGCTGGCCGAGGACGCCTTCTACCCGCAGAGCTTCGCCGAGTTCGTGGCCTTCTACGACCGCTACCGCCCGAAGGGATGACCGCGCTCGCCGACCAGATCGCCGGGGGTGCGCCGGAGGGTGCGGCCCTGCGCCCGGTCCTCGTCGGCGGGGGCGTGACGGTCGATGGGGGCGCGCTGCGTGGCCTTGGTCCGGCGGCGGAGATCGGGGCAGGGGATCGGGTGGCGCTCAGCCTGCACGATCCCGTCGCGCTCATCCGCGCCATTGCCGCGCTGGATGGCCAGGTCGAGGCGATGCTGCTGCTGTCCCACGCGCTTGCCCCCGACACCGTGCGGGCGCTGACGGCAGCGGCGGGCGCGACCCGGCTCGTCTCGGACCGCGGCGATCTGCCCGATGCGATGCCGATTCAGGCTCTGTTCGAGCCCGATCGCCGCGAGGGCGCGTTGCCCACCCGCTGGTTGATGACCACCTCGGGCACCACCGGCATCCCCAAGATCGTGCCCCACACGCTGCGCTCGCTCTCCCGCAGCGTCTACCGCTTCCGGCCCGATCAGGGCCCGGTCTGGGGCCTTCTCTACGACCCGACGCGTTTTGCCGGCATGCAGGTGGTGTTGCAGGCGCTGATCGGCGGGGGCACGCTGGTCGCCGCCGATACCTCCGCGCCGCTTGCCGCCCAGGTGGCCGAACTTGCCGCGGGCGGCGTCACGCACCTGTCGGCCACGCCCACGCTCTGGCGGCGGCTCCTGATGGTGCCCGGCGTCACGGGTCTGCCCTTGCGCCAGGTGACGCTCGGCGGCGAGATCGCCGACCAGGCGACGCTCGGCGCCCTGCGCGCGGCCTTCCCCACGGCCCGCGTCACCCACATCTATGCCTCGACCGAGGCCGGCGTGGGCTTTTCCGTCACCGACGAGCGCGCGGGCTTCCCCGCGAGCTACTTCGAGGCCGCGCCCGGCGGGGTGCGGATGAAGCGTGTCGATGGCATCCTCTGGCTCAAGCCCCCCGTCTCGGCGCTCACCGCGCCGGTCCCGGGTATCGAAGTCGATGCCGACGGCTACATCTCCTCGGGCGACCGCATCGCGCTAGAGGGCGACCGGGCGCTGTTCCTCGGCCGCGAGAACGGGATGATCAACATCGGTGGCGTGAAGGTCTATCCCGAGACGGTCGAGGCCGTGGTCAAGGACGTGCCCGGCGTGGCGCTGGTGCAGGTCTCGGGCAAGCGCAGTCCCGTCACCGGCGCGCTGGTGCTGGCCGAGGTGCAACTGGCCGAGGGCGCCGAGGCGGGTGCGGTCAAGACCGCCATCCTCGAGACCTGCCGGGCGCGGCTGGAACGTGAGGCGGTGCCAGCCATCGTCCGCTTCGTGGACGGATTCGAGACCAATGCCGCGGGCAAGCTCGTGCGGACGAAAGGGGCCTGAACCATGAGAAACGTGCTCGTCACCGGCGTATCGCGCGGCCTCGGCCTCGCCATCGCCCGGCGCCTCCTGGCCGATCCGGTGGGCTATCGCGTGGTCGGCCTTAGCCGCAGTTACAGCGGCGACTACCGCGAGGTGGTCGAGGGATCGGACGGCCGGGCCGAGTTCATGCCTTGCGATCTGGGCGACATAGGGTCGATTCCGCCGCTCGTGAGCGAGCTTGTCCAGCGCCACGGCACCTTCTGGGGGCTCGTGAACAATGCCGGCCTCGGCATGGACGGGGTGCTGGCCACCATGCACCGCACCGACATCGAGAAGGTGCTGACGGTGAACCTGACCGCGCC
>CAZOHN010000157.1:4838-8504 GCA_964579325.1 uncultured Rhodobacterales bacterium | reverse complement strand
CCCGGAAGCGGTCTCTCAGGGCCAGTATTCTCCGGACCTCATGACTGCGCCATTCTAGTGAATTTTTCACAATCTATTGAAAGTAATATGAGTTTCCATGCAGCAGCTGAGCATTTCGACACCGGTTCCTCTCGATCGAAAGGGAACATAAATCGAACGCTCGCTGCCGAAGCCCGGCCCATTGTGGTCCTTCTGAGCATCGCCGGGACGATGATCTCATGCGAGACAATGAAAGACTTGAAGCGCCTGTCTTCAGTTGTGTCCGAAAGGCAGCATGGCACCCGACTCTGCGGCAGGGCACGTTCTTCTGACAGAGATCCGGGCATCCTACGGTCGAAGGGTCGCGGGGCGGCCGAAGGATGTGGACCAGTCCGTCAGGAAGCGGACCTGTTTCATCCGGTCGAGATATGTCAGTAGGCCGGGGCCGAGGCGGATTGGGAACAGTGGCTTGCCGCGCAGGAGTTCGACGACCCGTTCCGGCGCCCCTGCCTCATGGAGTGCAGTAATTGGCACAAGCCCGCCTGAACGCACGATCTCGGCCTGCCCTTCCTTCGAGAGAAGGTAGGCAATGAAGCGTTGTCCAAGCTCGGGGTTGTCCGCCTGGTGGGGGACAAAGGCGGTGCGACTGAATGCCAGGGTGTAATCGTCCAGCAGGTAGAGTCCGATACGCAGGTCTCGGGCCGCGACGTCAAGCGCGTATGAGCCAATGACGTTGTAGCCAAAGACAAGGCGACCTTCGCCCAAGGCTTCAAGGATAACGCTGCTACAGCAATAGGTCATGGCCTGTGCGCGACCGAGAGTCTCGACCAGCCGGGGCAACTGATAGCCGCGGCGTGCATCCTGCGTAGCAAAGAGATATCCGACACCCGAGACCGCCACGTCGTAGGTGCCGACCCGGCGGTTGTAGAAGTCGGGATCATCACGGACCTGGCTGGCCAGTTCGGACCGGGTGCGGGGCAGGCTCCGCCCTTCGAATGCGGCACGATTGTAGGCCATCACCACGGGTTCGTAGGTGAAACCCCAGAGTTCGTCCCGCCACACTGCCCACTCGGGCACGATTTCGGCGACGCTCGGACGAAACTCCACGGCGAGCCCGCGATTGACAAGGTCGACCTGAAGATCCATCGCCGACGAGATCACGACGTCCATGCCTGCGCCGCCCGTGGCAAGAACCGCGGCGTGCAGTTCCGCTGTATTGTATTCGGTGTAGACCACCCGAATGTCGGGGTTCGCGACTTCGAACCCGGCAATCACACCGGCGATCGCCGAGGTGTCGGTGGCACTGTGCACGTTCAACTGCTGGGCGTTGGCGCCCGAAGTGAGGAGGACGGCAAGAGCAAACGCGAGGGTGAGCGCGCGGATCATGCGGCGGCCGCTCGGATAGGCGCCGCGGGTAGGATGAGCCGCGCCGAAAGCCCCCCCTCGGGGGACACATCGAGATCAAGTCGCCCACCATGCGCCGAAACAGCGGCCTCGACGATGGCTAACCCCAGACCCGACCCGCCACCCGCTCCGAGGCTGCAGAACCGTTGGCGGGCGCGGACCCGGTCTGCCGCGGCGATCCCCGGGCCGTTGTCCTCGACACGCAGGTCGAGCGCCCTCCGCCCATCCAGTTCGCCCGGCGACAGCGCGATGCGGATCAGCGGTGTCGCCCCGGCATGACGCAGAGCATTGTCGACAAGGTTGCGCATCGCTTCGCGCAGGCTGACGGGATCACCGGGCACCACCAGGGAGACGGCTCCGGGGGCCACCTGCACCTCGAACTCGGGTTCCCCCGATCCGCCCAGGATGCGGCTGGCCTCTTCTATCAGGCCCCGCGCGATATCGACCATGTCCACCTCCTCGCGCGGCGCGGTGTCTGCGCGGTGGATGACCATGGCATGGGCCAGCAACTGGTTCGTCAGCCGGATAGTGCGGCTGGCCTGATCGGCGGCCCTTGAGATGCGGGCGCGCTGGGTCGCCGGATCGGCGTCTTCGGAGGCCAGTTCCAACTGCCCGCGCAGCGCCGACAGCGACGTGCGGATCTGGTGGGACACATCGGCGATGAAGGCTTCGGCATTGTCTTTGCTGGCACCGAGGCGCCGCATGAAGCCGTTGATTGCCGCGATCAGGCCCGCGATCTCGCGCGGAGGCAGGGCACGCAGCGGGGCGAGGTTTGCCGGATCGCGGCCCTTGATGTCGGCCTCGATCCCGGCAAGGGGACGCATGGCAAGGTGAATGGACGACTGCACGAAGACGAGGCCGATCAGCGCCAGCACCGACAGCCCTGCCATGCCGTTGATGAACAGGTCGCGTTGCACCAAATCGCGCGCGCCGCGCGTCTGGCCGACCGTGACGGTGACCTCGATCGGGCTGGCGATGCCCGGCACCACCTGCTGGCGGCGGACGAAACGGACAATCTCGCCGGTGTGCGGCGCGTCGAAGAATTGTCTTTCGGGATCCGGAGCGGAGCCGCGGGTCCCCTGGCCCGGCGGAGCGGGAAGGTCGGCTGCCCCGGTCACCACCGTGCCGTCCGCAGTTGACACCTGGTAGAAGACGCGGTCGCGCTCTGCCAGCCCCAGGATTTCCAGCGCGGAGTTCGGCATGTCGACCTGCACGCCTGCGGGGGTATCGGTGACACTGTCCAGAATGGCGATGGCGGCGCCGTCCAGCAGGAGGTCGAAGGTGGTGTCGGCGGCATCGCGCGCATAGTTCCACAAGCCGAACGCCAGCGCGGCCATGATGACCGAAAACCCCGCCAGCATGCCCCCCATCAGCCGACGGCGCAGGGAATAGGGCCGGTCGCGCGCCCTAGTCCCGAACATCGGCGATGTACCCCAAGCCGCGAATGGTGCGCAGTCGCAGGGGCGATCCCTCCAGCTTGCGCCGCAACCGCACTACAGCCTGCTCGACCGCGTTCAGGGTCGGGGCTTCCTCGAAGGTGTAAAGCCGGTCGGCGATCTCTTCCTTCGAGAGTACACGTCCGAGGTTGCCGAGAAACGCCTCCAGCAGATGCACGTCGCGCGACCGCAGTTCCAGGTCCACACCGTTCAGGGTGGCACGCTTGGCGCCGCGGTCATAAATCAGCCCGCCCGCGACGAACTGGTTCGCGGCCTGGCCCGAGCGGCGGCGCACTAGCGCCCGGGCGCGGGCGGCCAGTTCGCGAAAGTCGATGGGCTTGACGACGTAGTCGTCGGCGCCGAGGTCCAGCCCCGAGATGCGGTCGTCGATCTCGGATCGCGCCGTCAGGATCAGCACCGGAGTCCGGTCGCCACGGGCGCGAAGACGGCGCAGCACTTCGGTCCCGGGCAGGCCGGGCAGGTTGATGTCGAGGATGAGGAGGTCGAAGCGGCTGTGCACCAGCAGCGAGTCTGCCTGCGCCCCGTTCGCCTCGCGGTCGATGGCATGCCCTTCTGCCAGGAAACGGTCCATCACCATTTCCGCAAGTTCGTCGTTGTCCTCGACCAGAAGCATCCGCATCCCTCGATAATGCGCGTCCGACGGGACTTTACCAGACGTTATTGCGGGCCGGCGGCCTGTGTCAGCGTCGCGTCAGTTTCGCGTCAAGGAAAAGTCAGTCGCGTCCGGTAACCCGGCCCGGGGGAGGACGGCCGAACGTGATCGCGCACCAGGCGCGGCATGATCTGCGCGGCCACCAGCCCGAAACAGAAAGAAGGGGAGGAGACC
>CAZOHN010000157.1:0-4828 GCA_964579325.1 uncultured Rhodobacterales bacterium | reverse complement strand
TGGTCGCGACCGCCGCCGTCCTCGGCGCTACCGGACTTGCTGCCATGGCCGAGATCTCGCGGCCCGAGTGCATCGCCCCCGCCAACCCCGGCGGTGGCTTCGACCTGACCTGCCGCATCGCGCAGGCGGGCCTAGCCGAACAGTTCAGCGCACCGATCCAGGTCACCTTCATGCCCGGCGGCATCGGCGCGGTGGCCTACAACCTGTTCAACACCACCCGCACCGATGACAGCAACGCCATCGTGGCCTTCTCGTCTGGGTCGCTTCTGAACATCGCCACCGGCAAGTACGGGGAATGGACCGAGAACGACGTGCGCTGGCTGGCCTCGGTCGGCACCGACTACGGCGCGGTCGTGGTGCGGGCCGACAGCCCCTTCCAGACGCTGAAGGAGGTGATGGACGCCGCACAGGCCGATCCCGCAGGCGTTGTGTTCGGGGCCGGCGGTTCGGTCGGATCGCAGGACTGGATGAAGGCCGCGATCATGTTGCGGGCCGTGGGTGCCGATCCGCGCGCGATGCGCTATGTCGCCTTCGACGGCGGCGGCGAATCGATCGCGGCGCTGCTGGGCGGCTCGATCCAAGTCTACACCGGCGACGTGGCCGAACAGGCCTCCCACATTGGCGCGGGCACGATGCGCGTTCTGGCCGTGATGTCGCCAGAGCGTCTGGGCCCGCCCTACGACAGCTTCCCCACAGCACGCGAACAGGGCTTCGACGTGGTCTGGCCGATCGTGCGGGGGTTCTATGTGGGCAAGAACGTGTCGGATGCCGACTACGATGCCTGGGTCGCCGCGTTCAATGCCGCCTTTTCGTCCGAGACCTTCACCAAGACCCAGGCCGAGAGAGGGCTTCTTCCGTACAACAAGGCAGGCGCCGAACTCGCCACCGAGATGAAAGCCGGTGTCGAGAACATGCGCGTCATTGCGCGTGAAGCCGGCCTGATCGAGTAGGCGTCCCTGACGTGGACAGGGCCGGGCGGCGTACCGCCCGGCCCTTGCCGCCACGCAAGCAAAAATGGAGGGCGCAATGGCCGACCGCATCTTTGCCGGAGTGCTGCTGCTGATTGCACTCGGTTACTCCTTCATCGCCTTTACCGTCATCAAGGCGCCCTTCCAGTACGATCCCATCGGTCCAGAGGGCTGGCCGCGCCTGCTCGGTATCGTCGCGATCCTGTGCACCGGGTACATAGTGGCCCGCCCCGACATCGCTCGCTTCGACGTCACGCGCTCCACGCTGGGGCGCCTGGTCATTGCGGTCGCGTTGCTGTTCGTCTATGCGGCGGCCTTCCAGCCGCTGGGATTTGTGTTGTCCACTTGGGCGTTCTGCACAGCGCTCGCGGTGATCCTCGGGGCCGCGCCTGCGCGGGCGCTGGCGTTTGGCGCGGCGTCGGGCATCCTCGGCTATGGCATCTGCACAGGGCTGCTCGACCTCAACCTGCCTGCGGGCATACTGAAACCCTGGCTCTGAGGTCACCGACATGGACGCCATCCTTTCCGGTCTGGGGCAGGGCTTTGCCGTTGCACTCGACCCATTCAACCTGTTTTTGGTGCTGATCGGCTGCTTTGCGGGAACGCTTATCGGTGCCATGCCGGGCATCGGTCCGATCAACGGCGTGGCCATCCTGCTGCCTATCGCCTACAGCCTTAAATTCCCGCCGGAATCTGCGCTGATCCTGCTGGCAGGTGTCTATTACGGCGCCGAATACGGGGGGCGGATCAGTTCCATCCTGCTCAACGTGCCCGGCGACGCCAGCGCAGTGATGACCACGCTGGACGGCCACCCGATGGCGCGGCGAGGCGAGGCAGGCCGCGCCCTGTCGCTATCGGCCTGGTCCTCGTTCATTGGCGGCACCTTCGCCGTGGTGATGATGACGCTGTTCGGGCCGTTGATGGCCGCTTATGCAGTGACCTTCTCGCCGTCCGACTACGTTGCCCTCATGGTCTTCGCCTTTGCCTGCCTGGCCTCGCTGGTCGGGTCGAACCCGGTCAAGACGTTGCTGGGTGCGGTGATCGGGCTGATGCTGGCTTCGGTCGGGATCGATGCCAATACCGGGGTCGTGCGGTTCACCTTCGGGGTGCCGGACCTGCTCGCGGGCATCGACTTTCTGGTGATCGTGATCGGGTTCTTCGGCATGGCCGAGCTGATCAGCCTGGTGGAACAGCAGTTCTCCGGCACGCTGAAGGCGCTCAAGGTGGACAAGACCTTCGTCAGTTGGCGCGACATGATGGCGGTGAAATGGACCATTGTGCGGTCCTCGATCATTGGTTTCATCGTGGGCGTCCTGCCAGGCACCGGGGCCTCGGTCGCATCGGCAGTGGCCTATGGCACTGAAAAGCGCATCAACGGCGCAAGCGGCACCTTCGGGCAGGGCGATATCCGCGGCCTGGCGGCCCCGGAGAGCGCGAACAACGCCAGCGCGGGTGGTGCCATGGTGCCGATGCTGACGCTGGGCATCCCGGGGTCCGGCACCACGGCGATCCTGCTCGGCGCGCTTCTGCTCTTCTCGGTGACGCCGGGTCCGATGATGTTCCAGACCCGTCCGGAAATCGCCTGGGGCCTGATCGCCAGCATGTATATCGGCAATATCGCCCTTCTGGTCATCAACCTGCCGTTGGTGGGCCTGTTCGCCCGGATGCTGACGATCCCGCAGCAATACCTGACGCCGTTGATCGCGGTCATGGCGTTCATCGGGGTCTATTCGGTTGTGTCGAACCCGAACGACCTCTACTTGATCACCGCGCTTGGCATCTTCGGCTGGATCCTGCGCAAGCTCGATTTCAGCATGGCGCCGATCATCCTGGGGTTCGTGCTGGGGGGGCTGTTCGAGGACAACCTGCGCCGTGCGCTGTCGATCTCGGGCGGGGACTGGGGCATCCTGCTGCAATCGACCAATGCCGTCGTCCTGTATGCGCTGGCGGCTGGCATGGTGATCGTGCCGATCTGGCTTGCGCGCTTCAGGCGTGCGGTGCGCGACGATGAATAGGACCGCGGATTGAGCCTGAGAAGAACGGGGATTGCCCTCGGCGTCGCCTTTCCCGCCGGGGCGGCGCTTGCCGCGGCGGGGTTGCCTGCGGGGGCATTGCTGGGAGCCACGGCCGCAGCCGCGGCCGCGGCGCTGGCGGGGCTGGGTCCGGTCGTGCCTGATCCACTGCGCAACCTCGCCTTTTCGATCATCGGGCTGTCAATTGGCGCAGGGATCTCCGGCGACATTCTCGACGACATCGCCCGCTGGCCCGTCAGCCTGCTGGGGCTGGCGCTGACCATCGTGCTGACCATGGCCCTGACCGGGCGCCTGCTGGTGCGCGGCTTCGGGATCGCCCCCGGTACGGCGGCGCTGTCGGTGTCGCCGGGGGCGCTGTCCTATGCCGTGGCGCTGGCCGCGCAAGGGCAAGGCGACCTGCGGTCGGTCGTCGTGCTGCAAAGCGTGCGGCTGCTTCTTGTGACGCTGTGCCTTCCCCCGGCCGTGGTGGCCTTGTCCGGGGTTGTGTCGCCGGGTCCGATCGCTGTAGGCGGCACCGAGGTCCTCGGTCCCCTGCCTGCGCTGGCACTTGTGTTGGCGGGCCTGGCTTGCGGTTGGCTGCTCGACCGGATGGGCAGCCCGGCCGCCTTCCTTCTTGCGGGGCTGGCCGTGAGCGGACTGGCCCATGCCCTGGGCTGGGTGAACGGCTTTGTGCCCGACCCGGTGATCTTCTTGGGCTTTGTCGTCACCGGCGCCGTCATCGGCAGCCGGTTCACCCGCATCGCGCGGCCAGACCTGATTCGTCTCGCGGCGGCGGGCTTGACTGCGACGGGCGTGTCGGTGGCCCTGTCGGCGGCCGGGGCGCTGTGCGTGGCCGAGTTAACCGGCCTCTCGTTTCCGGTGGTCTGGGTGGCCTTCGCTCCTGGCGGGGTCGAAGGCATGGCCGCGATCGGCCTTGCACTGGGATTTGACCCGGCCTTCGTCGCCACGCACCATATGTTCCGCATCCTCATGGTGATCGCGCTGCTTCCTCTGGCTGTGCGCTTGGCCGGACGCTAATCGCCGCCGCCCCGGGCGGCGTTAGCCATAGAAGAAGTGCTTGAGGAGGACGCCGGCTGTTAGCCGGACCGGCCCGTTCGCGCGGCCGTTGTCCCGTCGCGCCCGAGGGCAGGAAGATCCAGATCCTCAAAATAGAGGTCGATCGCACGAACCGAATGATCCTCGCCACCCGGTGCTCCAGCCGCTCGGGAACAGCGATGCCTCATCCCTCTCGACACCCTCCATGAAACCAGACATGCCTGCTCCTACTCCTTGCTCAAAGGAAAGAACGGACAGGGCTTTCACACAAGCCTCCGCCAATAGCTGCCGTGATTAAGCACGCAGGCGAACGTCGGCGTTAGCCAGTCAACTGGATTACTTGGATTGCCTCCTCCACTCCTGTGGCAACGGCTCCAGCATGCGCGTCAGCGTCACCTCCGGCCCCTGCCTTCCGTCCAGGATTGCCTCGACGATGTCGGGCGCGAGCAGGGTTAGGCTCAGGACGCGGGTCATGTAGGAGGATGCGATGCCCTCGCGCTCGGCCAATTCGGCGACCGTTGCGTATTCGCTCGACGCCAGCATGCGCTTCCAGCGGAACGCGCGCGCCAGTGCCTTGACGAGTGTGTTGTCAGTCCGCCGCGGTTGCGCGGCGCTGTCCGGCAATTGCATCTCCTTCCGCCCGCCGCGTTTCACGACGCGGAACGGGATGTGTAGCGTGACAGTCTCGGGGATCGGCATGCCGCGTGTCATGCGTCTTCTCCGATCCCGCCGGACAGCATCTCGCGCGCGAGGCCGCTCAGCCCATCCACACGGAGCCGGACGTTCAACCCG